>CANHGU010000012.1 GCA_947460855.1 Candidatus Nanopelagicaceae bacterium
CAGGGCCGTGCCACCATTTTCTTCGGTGATAGCTGATGCATCTACTTGGCCGGTTAAAGTAATTGCAGATGCACTAATCAATAGACCCAAAAACATCGCTCCGGAATCACCCATAAAGATTTGAGCCGGATGAAAGTTGTGTGGCAAAAATCCAAGGCATAATCCAATTACAACTGCGGTAATTAAGGATGGTGCACCTGCTCGGTTTAAACCATTAATTACCGCTAACAAATATGAGAATGCAAAAAAAGATGCTGCGCAAATCATCACTATGCCAGTGGCTAAGCCATCTAAGCCATCAACAAAGTTAATTGCATTGATGACTACCATTACAAATAGAACGGTTAATAGCTGCCCGATATTGGTTGGCAGTGTGGTAATTCCATTAATCGGTAACCAAAGTATTTGAACTCCATAGATTAACAAAATACCAGCGGCAAGTGCTTGGCCAGCAAACTTTGTAATTGGGTCTAGATCAAATCGATCATCAAGCATTCCTAAAAATAAAATAAAGCTGCCACTTAAGAAGATTCCGGTGGCATCTTGACCAAATGATTTATGGACTAAGGGCAGATAGTTAGCAATTACTAAAGTAAGTGCCATCGCAAGCCACATCGCAAGTCCGCCCCATCGTGGCGTAGGTTCGATATGGACATCGCGTGAACGTATTGCTGTTACTGCGCCAGATTTAATTGCTAAATCTCTAACTAGTGGAGTAATCAGATAGGTAATAATTGCTGCAAGTAAAACTGTTACTAGGTACTCACGCATTGCTAGTTAGTTTTTAGGTTCAGGATAAACAGGAAAATTCTTAGTCAATTGATGAACCTCAGCTTTAATTGCCTTTGCCTTACCTTCATCTGCGCCATCTTTAATTGCCCGAGCAATAAATTGAGCAATCTGTTTCATCTCAATCTTGCCCATTCCTTGAGTAGTTGTCGCTGCTGTTCCAACTCTAATTCCACTTGTCACCGAAGGAGACTCTGGATCGTAGGGAATTGAATTCTTATTTAGGGATAGGCCAGAAGCACCACATCTTTCATCGGCAACCTTGCCATTTACTCCAGTTGATCTGATATCGATTAGAGCTAAGTGGGTTTGTGTGCCACCAGATACTGCGCGCATTCCCTCTGTCTCAAGATCTTTAGCTAATGCTTGGCAATTTTCAATAACTTTTTTTGCATAATTTTGGTATTCAACAGTTGCACACTCTTTAAGCGCCACCGCTTTACCTGCCACTGCACTCATAATTGGTCCACCCTGCATGCCTGGGAAGACTGCTTTATCAATTGCTGCCGCATGCTTTTCCTTAGATAAAATCATTCCACCTCTAGGTCCACGCAATACTTTATGTGTAGTAAATGAAACAACATCTGCATATGGAACTGGTGATGGAATTGCCTTACCGGCAACTAACCCAATGAAGTGGGCAGCATCAACCCACATAATTGCGCCAACCTCATCACAAATCTGGCGCACCTTTTCAAAATCAATCAAGCTTGGATATGCGGTCGCTCCTGAGCAAATCATCTTTGGCTTATGTTCAATTGCAAGATCTCGCAGTTGGTCATAATCAATTAACTCATTATCTTCTCTAACTCCATATGAAACTACGTTAAACCATTTGCCAGAAAAATTAACCTTTGAGCCATGTGTTAAGTGGCCACCATGCGGCAAGGACATTGCTAGAACTGTGTCACCTGGTTTAGTAAATGCTTGATAGACAGCAACATTTGCACTTGCGCCAGAGTGTGGTTGCAAATTTGCATGCTCTGCACCAAACAATTCTTTTGCACGAGCGTTTCCAATTACTTCAACCTTATCGACCTCTTCGCAGCCACCGTAATACCGCTTACCTGGATATCCCTCGGCGTATTTATTTGAAAGTGTTGATCCCATAGTTGCTAAAACTGCAGCGGATGTAAAATTTTCACTAGCAATTAACTGTAAATCTTGTCGTTGGCGATCTAACTCAGAGATTAAAACTGATGCAATTTCTGGATCTTGCATCTCAAGCGCGTTGAAATCTGGGCCGTAGTATTTTTCAAATCGGGACATAGCGCTAAGCCTAAAGGTTAACGGTGGAAATAGAAGGAGCCTTCGCTCGTAGTTGCTCAAGCGAGATAGCTCCTACTCGCACAACTGTGATCACATTCTCAGAAATATCAACCCAGGTTGAGGAAGGGCCAGCATTTAATACGCCTTCATCAAATATTGCGCCCACATCACTTTCATAAATTGGCATCATCGCTAAATCTAAAACTGCAGATTTGCCAGATATTGCTACAGATGAAACGGCCAGCGGGCCAGATTTAGAAAGCACAGCTGTTAAAAACTTTCGGCTAGGTATTCGAACATTGACCTTTCCTAATCTTCGCCCATCGCCTAAATCCCAACTTAAGGTTGGTTGCGATTTCATAGTTACTGATAACAGCCCAGGCCAGAAATTATCAAGTAGATTATTTTGTTCACTTGTTAATACTGTTGTGATACCGCCTAATACCTTTTTATCTCCAATGAATACTTGGGTCAAAGTTCCAGTTTGATTTCCGCGCAGTATATGAATTGCTTTGACTGCATCCTTATCAAAGGCATCGGCTAAATAAACATAGCCATGCTCGGCGGCAACAACTATTACCTCACCTGCTACTAGATATCTAACTGCAGTATTAACAGCCTCATTAAATTCTTCATCATTAACATTAGTAAGGCTAATCCGTTCGGCCATGATTACCTGCGCCTGCCAGTTGTGAATCTATCTCTGCCTGCTAAATCTGAGTGAGTTTGAATCGATGTAAAGTTTTCTGCCATCGCTTTAGCTATAAGCTGAGATTGCATCTGGTGGTGCTCTGTAATAAAAAATCCACCAGATTTTAATAATCTAGCTGCAGCATCAATAAACAATTTTGGAATTTCCATGCCATCAACTGCGCCACCACGCAGCGCTATCTCTGGCTCAAAGTTTTCTACCTCAATAGGAAGTTTTTCATGATTAGGAATATAGGGTGGATTTGCTACCACGACATCTGCTTTAACCTCAGGAAGAGCGGCTTTAACATCTTCTACTACAACTCTAATTGGTAGGTCATACTTGCTAATGTTTTTACTAAGCCAAACTGCAGCCTCTGGCGATTTTTCTACTGCTACTACACTTACCTTTAATCCCTTTAAAGCAGCCTCGGATGCGATTGCAATACTTAGTGCCCCACTTCCTGCACCTAGATCAATCACGCTACTGGCTAACTCTTTATCAGTTAACGAATTCAAATAACCAATTACTCGGTCAACAATTAACTCACTCTCTGGCCTTGGTATCAATACTCCCTCGCCAACAGCTAGATCTAAATATCTAAAAGCTGCGCTGCCGGTAATGTATTGAACTGGTCTACCAAGTAATCGTTGATTAATTAAATCATTGTATTCAGTAGCAATCTTCTCTCGCTCGCTATCTGGTAGTTCAAAGCCTTGGGCATGAATTTGCTTTCGAGAGATTCCAAGTAGATGTGCAAGCAGAAGCTCAGCATCGACTAATGCAATTTGATTCTTTTCAAATTGCGAAAACGCTGCTCTTAGCAGCTCTTTCAAGAGTTACCCGCTGCAAGTTTTGATGTGCGATCTGCATCGATTAAAGATTGAATAACTGCATCTAAATCACCATTCATAACTGAATCTAAATTATTTGCTTTGTAATTAACTCGATGATCACTTAAACGGTTCTCTGGGAAGTTATAGGTTCTAATTCGTTCACTACGATCAACAGTTCTTACCTGGCTCTTTCGCTCAGCTGAGGCAATACGTTCAGCCTCTTCTTGAGCAGCAGCTAACATACGAGCCCGTAAAATACGAAGAGCAGACTCTTTATTTTGTAGCTGGCTCTTTTCGTTCTGGCAAGAGACCACAATTCCAGTTGGAACGTGGGTAATTCGCACCGCAGAATCTGTGGTGTTAACGCTCTGTCCGCCAGGGCCGGAGGATCGGTAAACATCAATACGTAAATCATTCATATTAATTTCAACATCAATCTCTTCCGCTTCCGGCAAAATCAATACACCTGCAGCTGAAGTGTGGATTCTTCCTTGTGACTCCGTCTCCGGAACTCGCTGAACTCGGTGAACTCCACCTTCAAACTTTAATTTTGCATACGGTGTTTGACCAGGTTGTGGTGTTCCTTTGGATTTAATACCGATAGACATATCTTTATATCCACCCATATCACTGGGCGTGGTATCGATTACCTCTACCTTCCAACCTTGCTTTTCAGCAAAACGTGAGTACATCCGGAATAAATCTCCAGCAAAGATTGCTGATTCATCCCCACCTGCACCAGCTTTAATCTCCATAATTACATCTCGATCATCATTTGGATCTCGAGGTAGCAATAACTCCTCAAGTGTTTCTGCAGCAGAATTTTTAGTTACCTCAAGTGCTGCTAATTCAGATGCAAATGCAGGATCAACTTCAGCTAACTCTTTGCCAGCATTAAAATCATCTTCTGCGGATTTATATGCTCGGTATCCAGCAATTACTGGCCCAAGCGCAGCATACCTTTTACCTAATGCTCTAGCTTTGTTTTGATCGGAGTGAATCGATGGATCAGCCATCTGGGCTTCGAGTGATTCATACTCTGTTAATAACTCATTTACCTTTGCAAACCGCTCCATCTGATCCTCCTTTCACTAGAAATAATTTATTAGAAATTAAAAAAGAGAGCGCACCACATCTTTCGATGTTTTGGTGCGCTCTCTTTAGGAAAACTACTTAGTGCCGCTCTTGTCAGCCTTTCCAAATCGCTCTTGGAACTTAGCTACACGGCCACCTGTATCGAGAATTCTCTGCTTACCGGTATAAAACGGGTGGCATACTGAACAAACTTCAACATAAATTGAACCGTTTTCTTTTGTGCTGCGGGTTGTGAAAACCTCACCGCAACCACAAGTTACTTTGGTCTCGACATACTGTGGATGAATCTCGTTCTTCATATTTCTCCTTGATTATTACTGGATCAAGTTTTTTATTAGAAAACCTGTGAACCAGTAGGACTAGTGAAGTACTAGAGGGGTGTAAGAATAACTCTTAACTACAGACGAGCAAAATTTACGCCTGTTTAAGCCTCGGCACTGTCTTTATTACCAGAAGCTGTTGGGCTATCTCCGCCAGTTGTGGTCTTTTGAATCTGTAATAAGAACTCAACGTTGGACTTGGTGCCCTTCATCTTTTCAAGCAATAACTCAAGTGCTTGTTGTGGCTCAAGTGCATGTAGAACTCGACGAAGGCGCCAAACAATACTTAGCTCCTCAGTTCCCATCAGAATCTCTTCCTTACGAGTACCAGATGCAACAACATCAACAGCTGGGAAAATACGCTTATCAGCAAACTTACGATTGAGAATAAGCTCCATATTTCCAGTTCCTTTAAACTCTTCAAAGATAACTTCATCCATCTTTGAACCAGTATCAACTAACGCAGTTGCCAAAATAGTAAGTGATCCACCATTTTCAATATTACGAGCAGCTCCAAAAAACTTCTTTGGTGGATATAGCGCTGCTGAATCAACACCACCGGAAAGGATTCGACCTGATGCCGGAGCGGCAATGTTATAGGCACGTCCTAGGCGAGTAATTGAGTCAAGTAGTACAACTACATCATGGCCAAGTTCTACTAATCTCTTTGCTCGTTCAATAGCAAGTTCAGCAACAGTGGTGTGATCATCGGCTGGACGATCAAATGTTGACGCAATTACCTCACCCTTAACAGATCGTTGCATATCTGTTACTTCCTCAGGTCGCTCATCAACTAAAACAACCATTAGGTGACACTCTGGATTATTAGTAGTTATTGCATTTGCAATTGATTGTAAAACCATAGTCTTACCAGCTTTTGGTGGTGAAACAATTAATCCGCGTTGTCCCTTACCAATTGGTGAGATTAAATCGATGATTCGAGTAGTTAAAACATTTGGCTCTGTTTCAAGTCGTAATCTCTCTTGCGGATAAAGTGGCACAAGCTTTGAGAATTCAACTCGCTCTTTAGAACTATCTGGCTCTGCTCCATTTACAGTTTCAACTTTTACTAGTGCGCTGAACTTCTCACGGCGCTCACCCTCTTTAGGTTCACGGACTGAACCAGTAATTACATCACCTTTACGCAGGCTATATTTTCTAACCTGCTGCAATGAAACATAAACATCATTTGGTGATGGTAGGTAGCCACCAGTTCTAATAAATGCAAAGCTATCTAAAATATCAAGTAAGCCACCAACGGGTAGTAATACATCATCTGGGCCAATAACAATTTCACGCTCTTCACGGTGGCCACGGTCACGGTTTCTATCTCGTCCGCGATCTCGTCCACGATCTCTTCGGTTGTTATCTCGGTTACCAAAGCGGCGATTATTATCGCTGCGCTCAGAATCGTTATAACTATTACCGGAATTATTGGAAGAGTTATCTGGGCCAGAATCACTATCATCGGCCTCTGAATTATTATTTTTACTATTTCGATTGTTCTGTCGTTCCATACGACGAGCCTCTCGTTCATTTTTAGCGGCTTCGCGATTCGCGGCCTGCAGGTCACCAATAGATTGGACTAACTCTGCTTTTTTAAGGGTGGATGCGTTTTCAATTCCTAACTGACCAGCTACTTTTTTAAGGTCAGCTAATGCCATATCCACTAACTCAACCGCGTCTGCGCGATTGGTGGTTTTCTTTTCTGCCATTTATATATTGCCATTCTTTCTTTTATTTTTGTCACCCGTATATGGGTTACCCCGAAAAAAAGTTGTTTTAATTTTTGGGATTTTGTCTTATTTATCTGTCGCACTTTCCGACAGGGATAAATCTACCACACCTAGGAATATAGGGAAAACCCCTACTGGGCACCAGTTTTAGCTACCGCTAACTTCATCGCGGTAAAGCCTGGGGCCAGGGATGCCACCTGATCAATCTCATCTTCGCTATTTGAATACAAAACCATCACTGATGGGCCGGCACCAGAGACAACTGCAGCAAGTCCAGCTCCCCTTAATTTCTCAACTAAAGAAATAGTTTTAGGCATTGCACTTGCTCGATAACTTTGATGAAGTAAATCTTGGGTTGCAGTAAATAAAAGATCTGGCCGCTCAGCTAGAGCATGAACGAGTAAAGCAGTGCGAGATGAGTTTAGAACTGCATCTTGGTGAGAAATAGTTTCAGGTAGAAGCTTTCTTGCCTTTGCTGTTGAAAGTTGATTGTCTGGAACAAGTAACAACGCTTTAATTCGATCATCAACCTTCAAACTAACAGCTCTGCCAACACTCTTAGTATTACCAGATTGGTCAATTGAATTTTCAACCCAAGCGATTGTGGCGCCACCATAAAATGCTGATGCAACATTATCAGGATGGCCTTCCAACTCAGTTGCTAAAGTGATCAGATCATCATCACTCATATATTGCTCACCAGTTAAAACTAGGGAGCGGGCCAAAGCTAAACCACCAACAATTGCGCTAGCTGAAGAACCAAGCCCTCTGCCATGCGGAATTGCATTAAGTGCACGAAGTGCAATACCTCTTGGCTTACTACCCATATGTTCAAAACCATGCATCATCGCTTTAATTACTAAGTTTTTTGCATCCTTCTTAACCTCATCAGCACCCTCACCGCTTACATCAACATCAAATGTTGGTTCATCTAAAACTTGAGCGGCGTAGCGATCACGAAGCTCTAACGCAATTCCAAAGCAATCAAAGCCAGGGCCAATGTTGGCACTGCTTGCTGGAACGCTAATTTGTGCCATAGTTGCCTTGAAAGTTAGACCACTTGAACCACGCTTAGTTGCCATTATTTAAGACCAATTACTTTTGCAGCTCTTTTAATATCAACTGGAATAACAATAGGTTTAGGCGCCTTATTTAATACCCACTGAACATCCTTTAGACCGTTGCCTGTTACTGTCACAACAATTGTTTTACCTTTAGGTAGTTTCCGCTGTGCTTTTTTCTTTATTAAGCCAGCAATTCCCGCCGCACTCGATGGCTCAACAAATACGCCTTCTTTTGCAGCAACTAGGTGATAAGCGCCTAATATCTCTTTATCAGTGACTGAATCAATTAAGCCTTTTGAGCCAACTTGGGCAGCAACTGCTTGATCCCAAGATGCTGGATTTCCAATTCGAATTGCAGTTGCAATTGTCTCTGGGTTCTTAACAATTTTATTATTAACAATTGGTGCCGCTCCTGCTGCCTGAAAGCCCCACATCATTGGCAGTGAACGTGACATATTTCCTTTTTTATACTCCTGATAACCCTTCCAATATGCGGTGATATTTCCAGCATTACCAACTGGAAGTGCGTGAATATCTGGTGCTGTTCCCAACATATCAATCACCTCAAAGGCAGCGGTCTTCTGACCCTCAATTCGATACGGGTTAACGGAGTTAACTAGTGCAACTGGATAATTTTCAGATAACTTCCTCGCAAGTGTTAAGCAATCATCAAAGTTTCCTTTAACTTGCAAAAGTGTTGCGCCATGAGCGATAGCCTGAGCTAACTTTCCCATTGCAATCTTTCCTTGTGGAACTAATACAACAGGTCGCATTCCAGCTTTACTTGCATAAGCAGCTGCAGATGCACTGGTGTTACCTGTTGATGCACAGATAACCGCCTTAGCACCCTCCTCGGCTGCTTTAGAAATAGCCATTGTCATACCGCGATCTTTAAAAGATCCAGTTGGATTAGCACCTTCTACCTTTAACCAAACATCATTTCCTAATAACTTTGATAAATAACCGGCATGCACGAGTGGTGTTCCACCTTCGCATAATGATATGACTGGAGTTTGATCACTTACCGGCAGCCAGATTCGATACTCCTCAATTACTCCTCGCCATTGATGCTTACCTTTTTTGCTAAATAACCCCATTAGTTAACACCTTCAACCCGAAGCACACTCGCTACATCAGTCACGGCAGGTAGATTTTTAAGATCTTTAACAGTTGCCGATAATGCTGCTTCACTTGAAATGTGAGTCATAACAATTAACTCAGCCTTATCGCCAGCACCGGTTTGTCTAACTGTTTGTATCGATACTTGATGAGATGCAAATACATGGGCT
This sequence comes from Candidatus Nanopelagicaceae bacterium, assembly GCA_947460855.1. Classification (GTDB taxonomy): domain Bacteria; phylum Actinomycetota; class Actinomycetes; order Nanopelagicales; family Nanopelagicaceae; genus Nanopelagicus. The sequence goes on from CANHGU010000012.1 coordinate 9,090, forward strand.
ACTGACTCTAAAACACCAGGCTTATCTGCCACATTTAATCTAATTAAATAACGAGTTTTTGTTTGACCAACTTGAGCAATCTTTAAGTCGGCATAATCACTCTCTTTTGGTCCAATTCCACCACTTACTTTATGTCTGGCTACTGCAACTAAATCACCAAGAATTGCACTTGCAGTTGGCTCACCACCTGCACCCTTGCCATAAAACATCATTTGTCCAGCAGATTGTGCCTCCACAAAAACTGCATTAAATGATTCACGTACTGATGCAAGTGGATGAGTGCGAGGAATTAATGCTGGATGAACTCGCACTGAGATTGCACCCTCTGGAGTTAACTCAGCAATTGCAAGCAATTTGATTACCATCTCAATTGCTTTAGCTACCTTTACATCTGATGCAGTAATTTTGCTAATACCTTCTCGATAAACATCTGCATCACTTACTCGAGAGTGAAATGCTAGGCCTGCCAAGATTGCAGCTTTTGCTGCTGCATCAAAGCCTTCAATATCTGCAGTTGGATCAGATTCAGCAAATCCAAGTGATTGTGCTTCCTTTAACGCATCTGCAAATGCTGCGCCATTCTCATCCATCTTTGTCAAAATGTAATTAGTTGTACCGTTAACAATTCCCATAATTCTAATTACATGATCACCTACTAATGACTCACGTAGTGGCCTAAGAATTGGAATTGCTCCGGCAACTGCTGCTTCATAATATAAATCAACATTTGCTTTGTCGGCTGCGGCATATAGCTCAGCGCCATGCTTGGCAAGCAGTGCTTTATTTGCAGTTACAACTGATTTTCCATTGTTAAGTGCTTTTAAAATTAAATCTTTGGCTGGATCAATACCGCCAATAACTTCAATTACTAAATCTATTTGTGGATCATTTACGATTGAAAGTGCATCGGCTGTTAACAGCTGATTAGCAATGCCATCACGCTTGGCTTTGATATCTTTCACCGCAACTGAAACTAACTCTAAATTAGCACCTGCCCTGGCTGCTAAATCTGATTTATTGGCAACTAAAAGTTTGGCCACTTGGGAACCAACTACCCCAGCGCCAAGCATGCCAACTTTAAGAGTCTTCATTAGAGAAGTATCTCAAACTTATGACAGCTGCCGTGGCGGTTGATTTACATCCAAATTAAGCAAATCCTGCTCATTTTCCCTGCGCAAAATCTCACGAGCGGTGCCATTTATGACTGCTACAACAGATGGGCGTGCAATATGGTTGTAATTGCTAGCCATGCTTCTTCCATATGCGCCAGTTGCTGGAATTGCAAGTAGATCCCCCGCAGCAATATCTGCAGGTAAATCAATCTCAGAAATTAATATGTCACCACTCTCGCAATGCTTTCCAACTACTCGACTTGAGATTAATTTTGCAGTTGAACTTCGGTTAGCTAAAAATGCTGAGTAGACCGCGCCATATAAAGCTGGCCGAATATTTTCACTCATTCCGCCATCGACTGAAACATACCTACGTTCAGCACCGTTTTCTAGCTTTACAGATTTAGTTGTACCAACTACATAAATTGTTGTAGTTGTCGGTCCAACAATTGCCCTACCGGGTTCAATTGAGATCCTTGGTAGCGCTAACTTAGCTTTTGCACACTCATCTTTGATAACCGCAGCAATTGCTGGAATTACCAGATCTGGTGAGATAGCACTTTCATCTTTTGTATAAGCAATTCCATATCCGCCGCCAATATTTAACTCTTGTAGCTCCATTGAGTATTTATCTCTAAAGGAAGCAAGCACGGCAACTAAGCGCTCTGCTGCTGCTTTAAAACCAGCAACTTCAAAAATCTGAGAACCAATATGGCAATGAATACCTGAAAGTTTCAATGAGCTTTGTGACATACATTTTTCAATCGCTTCACTGGCAGCACCTGAAGCAATTGAGAAGCCAAACTTAACATCCTCATGAGCTGTGGAAATAAACTCATGAGTATGCGCATCAACTCCAGGTGTTAGTCGTAAATAAACTTTTTGAACCTCACCTAACTCTTTTGCGATTGTTGCAACTCGATTTAGTTCATCAAATGAATCAATAACAATTGTGCCAACACCAGCCTTTACTGCTTTCCTTATTTCAACCTCTGATTTGTTATTGCCATGAAACTCAATATCTTGCGCTGGAAAATCTGCTGCTAGTGCGACCGCTAACTCGCCGCCACTACAAACATCTAAACCCAGTTTCAATTCCTTTAACCACTTAGCCACCTCAACACATATAAATGATTTTGCTGCGTAATAAAGCTGACCGCTTCCAAATGAGTTATCTAGAGCAGCGCGCCAAGCTCTCGCGCGCAGGTAGAAATCTTCTTGATCGAGTACAAATAACGGTGAACCAAACTCCTTTACCAATTTTTCAGCAGAACAGCCTGCAATAGATAAGGCACCACCACTTTGATTCTCATTTTTAAAGGTTAAATTACTTGAAAATAATGAGGTTGGATAATTGCTTTGATTACTCATTACATCTTCTCCGGGGCATTAACACCAAGCAAATCTAAACCATTACTGATTACCTGTGCAGTTGCCTGCGAGAGAGTTGCTCTCGCAGAGTTTAAATCAGTAATTTTTTCCTCACCAAGTGGCAAAACTCTGCAATCATTATAAAAACGGTGGTACTGACCCGCCAACTCTTCAATATACCTAGCCACTCGATGAGGCTGACGCAGCTCTGCTGCAGTTGCTACCACCTTTGGATATTGTGCAAGTAGTCCAATTAACTCTCGCTCGCGTTCATGATTTAGTAACTCAGGTGCGTAGATATCAGCTCCATACTTAATTCCGATTTCTTTAGCATTTCTTAACACTGCACAAATTCTTGCATGTGCATATTGAACGTAATAAACCGGGTTCTCATTTGTATTTTTCTTAAGTAAATCCACATCCATAATCATTGGAGTATCAGTTGGATACCTAATTAATGTGTAGCGAGCCGCGTCCGTTCCAACCTTCTCTACCAGCTCTGCCAGGGTAATAATTGTGCCGGCTCGCTTTGAGAGTTTTAACTCTGACCCACCCTCCATTATTTTTACCATCTGTCCAATTAAGATCTCAACATCTTTTTCCGGATCATCACCTGCACATGCAGCTATTGCTTTAATTCGACCGACATAACCATGATGATCTGCGCCTAACATATAGATGCATAAATTAAATCCACGCTCACGTTTGCTAACGTAGTAAGCGGTGTCAGATGCAAAATAAGCAAATGATCCATCAGATTTAATCATTACTCGATCTTTATCGTCACCAAAATCTGTGGTTCTAAGCCAAGTAGCACCCTCGCTCTGAAATACATGGCCTTGAGCTTTTAACTTTTCAAGTGAGTGATTAAAAAAATTATTATCATAAAGTGTGCGCTCAGAAAACCAGGTATCAAAGTGTGTACCAAATTTATCTAGTACACCTTTTTGATCTTCAATTTGTAACTTATAACCTGCCTCAGTAAATGCTGAGATTGATTCGCTCTCAGGCAACTGGGTGATCTTTGGATTATTCTTTACAATCTCATTAGCTAACTCTTCAATATATTCACCGTGATAGCCAGCTTCCGGACGTGGCTGATTTAGTGCAGCAGATCGAAGGGATGCACCAAACAACTCCATTTGGTTTCCACGATCATTTACATAAAACTCACGACTAACATCAGCGCCGGCTGCTGATAAAACTCTGCCAAGTGAATCCCCGACCGCTGCCCATCTGGTGTGTCCCAAATGAAGCGGCCCGGTTGGATTTGCACTTACAAATTCAAGATTTACTTTTTTCCCAGCTAGTAAATTTGATCTGCCATATTTATTTCCAGCACTTAAAATTTCACCCACTACAACTGCCTGGCTAGCACTTTCTAATATGATATTTATAAAGCCTGGACCGGCAATTTCAACTTTGCTAATGCCAGCTGGAGTTAATAAGTTGTTAGCGTTAAGTTTTTCAACAATCACCTTTGCTATCACCCCGGGTTGCATACTTGCGGATTTAGCTAAAGTAAGTGCAATTGATGTTGCATAATCTCCATGGTCACGATTTTTTGGACGATCCAAAATTAACTTTGATGGCACATTAGTAGGCAGTGATCCATCGTTTTTGGCTATCTCCAGCGCCTTAAGAATTGCCGAAGCAACCTTACTTTGCACCGAATCTGCACTCATTTGAGCAAGGTTACCCGTTAGGCCTTGCTAAAGGTCGCTGGTTTTGGTGAAGCCGCCGATACACCGTAATCTTTGCCCCCTGCTCAAGTAAATAATGCGGGAGTGGTGAAATGGCAGACACGCAGGTCTTAGGAACCTGTGCTTCGGCGTGTGGGTTCAAGTCCCACCTCCCGCACCAGTTGTTTTTAATTTAAAGGTAGGGGACGCTTAGGTTATGGCCGAGAAAAATTTTCTAAGTTGGGTTGGATTCAAAGGCGAGGATGAAAGTAAACCTGCGCCTACACAAAATGCATTAGAACGAATTCGTGAATTAGAAAGTCAACTAAACGATCTTCGCTCTCGCAGAGATATTACTGGCTTAAGCCGCGAAGAGTTTGAAATTTTAGCTACTGAAACTGCAATGAGCATGATTAAGTCTGCTCAGCAACGTGAGGCGAAAGCTAATGCTGCAGTACAGCGCTTACTTGCTGAAACAAATAGAAATTCAAAAGAAAAATTAGATTCTGCTGAGGCAAAAGCAAAGGCGATTCTAAGTTCAGCTGAAACTCGTGGTCGCAAATACATTTCAGCTGCAGAAGGTGATGCCGCCGATCTTATTTCAACCGCTGAAGGTGAAGCAGATGAAATTCTTAATGAATCAGCAAGAAATGCTTCTCAATTAACATCAGCAGCAAAACGAGATGCTCAAAGATTAATTGAAACAGCCGCTAGAAATATTGTTGATTACCGCTCTTGGCTCTCTTCAGCAATCTCAGAGGCTGAGCGCTTACACCGTGCTCAAAATGCATCTTTAAATGCTGCTGAGAATGCAATTAATGAATCAAGGCAGAAGTTAAAGCATGCCTTCGAACGACTATCTCAACTTCAAATGGATATCAACGCCAATCTAGATGGTGAAAGTAAGCCGGTTGGAAAAACCTTTGTAGTTGGTGCCGGTAAGAAAGCAGCACAATCAGCGGCTCGTAAGCAAAAAGCTGCCAACAATAAAAACCAAGCGGCTGCAAAGAAGAAGCCAGTAAAAAAGAAAAAGAAGTAACTCGCTTAATTTGAGTTACTGAGTTTAAACTTTTTTACTACTTAAATAAATGGGCGTTAAAAATAGTAGCGGGCAAAAAAATGTCCGCCATATTTCATCAATTGATGGTCTTCGCGCAATTGCAGTTACTGCAGTTGTGCTCTACCACTTAGGAATCTCTTGGATTCCTGGCGGATTTTTAGGGGTTGATTTATTTTTCGTAATCTCTGGCTATGTAATTACTAGATTAATTCTTGACTCAATAAATCAATCAAGTGCACTTGATTTAAGAGCCTTCTATGCTGCCCGGCTTCGCAGAATTTATCCGGGATTTTTATTTATGGTTGTTTGCACCATCTTATTTATTGGTGTTTGGGCGCCAGAGGCGATTAAGAGATTTTTATCAGACTTACCATATGCGTTAACCGGCACAATTAACTGGCTTCTAGTAGCCCGCCATCAAGATTACTTCGAAACAATTGGCCGTCCTCCCCTGCTTCAGCACACCTGGTCGCTGGCAGTTGAATTACAGTTTTATTTAATCTGGCCAATAATTTTGCTTACAATCTTAAAATACTTTGGAAAGAGAAATATCGCCCGAATTGCACTCATTATCGCAATTATCTCTGGTACTGCGCTATTTTTTGTTTCATTGCAACTAGATCAATCAAATGCTCAACAAGTTAGCCATATTTACTTTGGAACAGATACTCACTCATTAGGTTTATTTCTTGGCTCAGCGTTAGCAGTTTCTTGGATTCCGCAAAATCTCTCAGCGGATATCGAAAAGCGTGCTCAAGATGTAATTGATGGAATTGGTGTAGTTGGTTTACTCGGTTTAATTTCAACATTTTTATTCATTGATGAAACCAATGCCAGCCTCTACCGAATTGCATTCCCACTCGCCGGCATTTTTGGTTGCTTAGTAATCATCTCGTTAGTTCACCCAGCATCAAGATTTGCCCCAATAATTAGTACCGCACCCTTTCGCTGGGTTGGCCAGCGAAGTTACGGTATTTACATTTGGCACTGGGTTATTTTTCAAGTTACCAGACCATCGGTGGATCTATCTGGACAAACATGGGCGCTATACCTAGCCCGAGTTTTATTAGTTTTAGCATTGGCCGATATCTCACTTCGCTGGGTAGAAATTCCATTTAGACAAGGTTTAGTACAAACCTGGTTTAGAGGTATGAAGTATCGCTCAGCTAAGGTAAAGCTTCGCCAGCAAATATCGGTATTACTATCAATAATTACCGTATTAGTAATTACCACTTCGATCTCAGTTCAAGCGATAGATAAATCAAATCAAATTGTTCAAGAATCAAATCAGCAACAAATTGATCAAAACCAATCAGATGCTGATCTTGGTAGTACAACCGGCCTTTGGGTAACAGGAGATAGTGTTATTTTAGGAATAAGGAGCAAGCTGGAAAATAAAGAACATATCTCTCTAGTAAATGCTCGAGTAGGACGACAGGCCCCAGAGCTTCTTGCTGTTATGCAAGTTGATCAAAGCTCAGTTCCGCAATCACCTGTGATATTTAACCTGGGTAATAACAATGCGCTGACTGAACAAACAGTGATTGATATTTTTGAGGTTGTAAAAAATCAACCACAGATTATTGTGGTTAACACTGCAGTACCAAGGCCATGGCGTGATGCTAATAATGCAATCATTTCAAGAGTTGCATCTAGATATATGAATGTGAAATTAGTTGATTGGGCTCGAGTCTCAAACGGACGACCTGAATTATTTGCACCAGATGGCGTTCATTTAAGTCCAACTGGTTCTGATGTTTATGTTGATTTAGTTTTAAGTGTATTAAAGAAATAACAAGACATACCTTTAAAATAAATTAGCCCCCAATTTCTTGGAGGCTAATTAAATTACTTTAATTACAGACTAAGACCAGCTACCTGGAAGTCCGTGAATTTTTCCAGCAACAACCTCACCATCTGAGTAAACAGTTGAAACCTTTACCTGTACCCAGCCAGTTGTGTCATTTTTAGTAATCTGTTGCTTGAATATAGTTGCTGGCACAGTTGCTACCAACTTCCAATCACCAGCTCCATTTGCGCGAAGCTCAACGTTATAACCGGTAATTCCCTCGGCAGCAGTAGGTGCCTTCCAATTAACAGTTGCGCCATCTGCGTTATAAAGAGAAACGATTCCAACCGGTGCCTCATGTGCTGCAAGTGGTGCACCTGTTGGCTCAGAGGTTGGAGTGGTAGTTGGCATATTGCTTTCAGAAGCAGCTGGTGTTGGTGTAACAGTTGCTGTATCTGATGATGAGCTCTTTGAGATAACTGCAATTGCCAAAACTAAAATACCAAGAACTACTGCAATCACAATCGCCTTCGATGAACCAGCGTTGCTGCTCTTACTTGAGGATTTAGCAGAGTATGAGCTACCTGATGAAGGCTTTGGTGTAGTTGAAATAGTAGAAACTGAAGATCTAGATGAACCACTGATTGGAACCGCTGGAATTGAATAGCGGTTAGCTGATTTTGAAGAACGCTTTGCTGCTTTCTTCACACTTCGTTTTGCTGAGCTGCGCTTAGCAGTTGGACGCTTTGCCGATTTCTTAACGCTGCGCTTGGCTGAACTGCGCTTAGCAGTTGGACGCTTTGCCGCTTTCTTCTTTGCTGCCACTTATGACTCCTTTTATTATTGTTTCGCTAATTATCTAGGTTGATTTGAAGTAATTCTCCTAGGGAAGGATGCGATAAGGATACAACATTAAAATTGAGTTTTACTTCAGGCGATCAGAGGTGATCGCGTAAAAATGGCGCAATTGCCCTAAGTGCAATGCCGCGATGACTAACCTCATCCTTCACCCCCGGCGCAAGTTGAGCTAGTGATAGATCAAACTGGTCTGGTGAAAAAATTGGATCATAACCAAAGCCAGCATCGCCAATTGGTTGGGTAAGTATTCGCCCAGGCAAAACTCCCAACTCCTCTTTTTCAATAATTGAGCCATCACTACTCTCTTTATAAAAAGCTACTACCGCTTTGAATTGCCCAGCTCTGGCAGATACTGGTACATCCTTTAATTGGGTTAAAACCTTTTGAATATTTAATTTATCCCGCACCTTTGCATCATCGCCCTCATACCCGGCCCAACGTGCTGAGTAGATGCCAGGGTCACCATTTAATGCATCGATAAATAAACCGCTGTCATCGGCAAGGGTTGGCAAGTTAGTGAATTGGGAGATTGTTTTAGCTTTTAACCTGGCATTTTCACTTAATGTTTTCCCACTCTCTACCACCTCTGGCATATCGGGAAAATCTGCCAATCCTAAAACTTTAATATCTGGGGCGTAATTACTAAGTAAGCGGTCAAACTCAGCTACCTTGCCAAGATTTTTTGTTGCCAAAACTAATTTACGCATTATTTATTACTGAGTGA
>CANHGU010000013.1 GCA_947460855.1 Candidatus Nanopelagicaceae bacterium
ATAACACTTTGTGGTTTTCTATCTGCAGCTTTGGGTGCTGATCAACTTGGAGTTTATGTAATTCCTAGATTAGAAGAGCTTGGAATCTCTAATTCAGCAAGTGAAATTATTTCAATTGTCGGAATTACCTTAGTGATTGCATACATCTCTTTGGTATTTGGTGAGTTAGTTCCGAAGCGATTAGCGCTTTATAAAACTGAATCAATTGCGCTCGCATCTGCTGCAACAATTGATCGAATTGCAATTATATTTCGCCCAATAATTTGGTTACTTTCAAATTCGACTGATTTAGTTGTCAGATTGTTCGGCATTACTGCAAAGTCTACGAGGAATCAGATCTCTGAGGCTGAGTTAATGGATTTAGTAAGTGGCCATGCGGATTTAACAAAAGAAGAGCGCGATATTGTTGAAGAGGTTTTTAACTCTAGTGATCGCCTAATCCATGAGGTTATGGTGCCAAGAACTGAGGTTGATTTCTTAGATGCATCACTGAGTATTTCGCAAGCGCGTAAAGTTGCTGTTGACCTTGCTCACTCACGCTATCCAGTAGTACGAGGAAGTAGTGATGAGGTAATTGGTTTCCTACATGTTCGCGATTTACTTAATCCGAAATTAGATGACACTCAAATAACAATTATGGAGATTGTTAGGAATGTAATCTTCTTGCCTGGCACTAAAGGTGTACTACCAGCTTTAACTGAGATGCGTAGTAAACGCCAACATATTGCAATTGTGCTGGATGAGTATGGTGGTACTGATGGAATTATCACCTTAGAAAATTTAGTTGAATGTCTTATTGGTGATATTCATGATGAATATGATTCTCATGAATCAGCTTCTCAAGTGCAACCACGGACCGGAGATATTGAAATTGACGGTTTAATTTCACTTGAAGATTTACACGAATTAGCCGGGATAAGTTTACCGGAGGGTCCATACGAAACTATCAGTGGCTTTGTAATGCATTATTTAGGGCGAATTGCGCAGGTTAATGATGTAGTTCGAATTAATGGTGCACGCTTTACAATTATCAGCATGAGCGGCAAGCGGGTGGGCAAACTTTTACTTGCCAGAGATGATGTGAAGTGATGAGCAAAAAAAGAGTCTTATCTGGCATACAGCCAACCCATGACTCTTTTCATCTTGGTAATTATTTAGGTGCACTCAAGCAATGGGTTGAGCTTCAGCATGATCATGATGCATTTTATTGCGTAGTAGACCTACACGCCTTGACTATCGAAACTGACCCAAAAGTATTACAGAAGCGAATTTTGTTATCCGCCGCACAATTGATTGCAATTGGAGTTGACCCAAGCAAATGCACACTATTTATTCAATCTCATGTCCCAGCACATAATCAATTAGCTTGGGTACTTGAATGTATAACCGGTTTTGGTGAAGCCGGCAGAATGACTCAATTTAAAGATAAATCACAAAAAGGTGGCACAGATCGAACTAATGTTGGATTATTCACATATCCAATTCTGCAAGCAGCAGATATTTTGCTATATCAGGCAGATTTTGTTCCAGTAGGAGAAGACCAAAGACAGCATATTGAATTAACTAGAGATTTAGGCCAAAGGTTTAATAGTAAATTTAATGAAATATTTAATATCCCACAACCGCAAATAATAAAATCGCTAGCAAAAATTAATGATTTACAAGATCCAACCGCAAAGATGAGCAAGTCAGCTTCATCAATGGCTGGCGTTATTGAGTTGCTGGACTCTCCAGAGGTAACTTTAAAGAAGTTTAAATCATCAGTTACTGATGATGGCAAAGAGGTTAAGTTCGATGAAAAATCAAAACCCGGTATCTCGAATTTGCTAACAATCCATTCAGCTCTTTCTGGAAAATCTATTCAAGATTTAGAGGGTGAGTTTTCTGGTAAAGGGTATGGAGATTTTAAAGCAGCGGTTGCTGAGGTAGTGATTAGTAAACTTGAACCGATTGGCAAACGGACAAAGGAATTAATGGATGACCAAGGGGAGTTAATTCGAATCTTAAATAAAGGGGCCGCAAGGGCAAATGAGGTAGCCACAGCCACTCTTAAGGCCGTATATTCAGCTATTGGACTGGTTTAAGTTGAAAACCTGCAGGTTTTTAGAGCAAACCCTTAACTCTTAAGTAAGAGTTTAAGTAATTCTAAACAAATCGTAATCTGCTCCATAGGGCGTTGCTAGTGCGTAAATCCGCCTTACAGATAGGGTCAGCCTACAAATAACCCAAATTTTTTGGGCTTAGTCCTTGGGAGGGATTTTGAAAAAATCATACAAAGTAGTTGTAGCTATCGCAGCTGCATCATTATTGACTTCAGTTGCAGTAGCTCCGGCACAAGCTGCAGGAGTTATGCAGAAGGTATGCGTTGCTCTAGATACTGCTGGAATCAACGACAAGTCTTTTAACCAAACTTCATACGAGGGTGCTAAAGCTGCAAAGGCTGCTGGCTATGCATCATCAATAGAGTATTTGCCAGCTAAATCTGGTGCAGATTACGCACCAAATGTTCAGAAATTTATTGATAAGGGTTGTACCTCAATTATTGGTGTTGGATATTTGCTAGGTGACGCTATTGGCGCTGCAGCTGCGAAAAATCCAAAGATCAATTTCTCACTTGTTGATGGCTGGTCAGGTGGACCAAATCAAAAGGGTATTACATACAAAACTGACGAGAACTCATTCTTAGTTGGTTACCTTGCAGCAGGCATGTCAAAGACTGGCAAGGTTGCTACATACGGAGGTCTGCAAATTCCTACCGTAACTATCTTCATGGATGGTTATGCAAATGGCGTTGAGTTCTATAACGCACTTAATGGAACTAATGTTCAAGTTCTTGGTTGGAATCCATCAACTAAAAAGGGAACGTTCCTAGGTAGCTTTGATGACACAACAAAGGCACTTTCAACTTCAATTGCATTTGAACAACAAGGTGCGGATTTCATTTTCCCAGTTGCTGGAAACATGCAAGCAACAACTGCTGGTAACAGTTTGAAATCTGGAAAGTCAAACGTTATCTGGGTAGATGCTGCAGTAATGGATACCGGTAAGCAGTTTGCAAGCGTTACACCAGTTTCAGCCCTTAAGGGCCTAAAAGAGGGTGTACTTGCTACTGTTAAAGAGGCATACGATGGCAAGTTCACAAATACGCCATACGTTGGAACTCTTAAGAACAAAGGTGTTTCTTACGTAATCACACCAGCATGGTCAAAGAAAATCTCTGCAAAATTGCAGAAAGATGTTAAGGGTATTGCTGCAAACATTGCATCCGGTATCGTAACAGTTGATTAATTGATCGATTAATAGTCGTTCAATCTGTATTATCGCTGGGTGAGTTAGATTTCTAACTCACCCAGTTTTATTTAAGGAGCAGTAGGTGTCGTTAGAGCTAAAAGGGATTACCAAGAAATTCAATACCTTAGTTGCTAATGACCAAATTAATTTAAAGGTAGAAAAAGGCGAGATACATGCCATTCTTGGCGAAAATGGCGCCGGTAAATCTACGCTAATGAATATCGTTTATGGATTATTAGAGGCAGATAGCGGAACAATTTTAGTTGATGGCAAACAAGTAGCGATCAAAGAACCTTCTGATGCCTTAAATTTTGGTATCGGTATGGTTCATCAGCACTTTATGTTAGTACCAGTTTTTACAGTGGCAGAAAATATAGTTTTAGGACATGAGCAATCTAAGCGAGGAATTCTCACCCTCGATGAAGCAAAAAAGAAAATTCAAAGTATTGCGAATGAATTTAAGTTTGACATTAATCCAGATTCTCTAATTGAAGATCTACCGGTAGGCGTTCAGCAACGTGTAGAAATCATTAGAGCACTGATGTACGACGCCAAAGTATTAATTCTAGATGAACCGACTGCAGTTCTAACTCCACAAGAGACAGATGAATTATTAAATATTATGCGTGCCTTAAAAGCAAAAGGCACTGCAATAATTTTCATTACGCACAAATTACGCGAGGTTAAGGCCGTAGCAGACAAAATCACTGTGATTCGACTTGGTAAGGTAGTAGGAGTTGCTTCACCATCTAGCTCTCAAGAAGAATTGGCTAGCATGATGGTCGGCCGAGAAGTAGATCTGATTCCAGATAAGCCTGAAGTAAAAACTGGAAAAACTATACTGGCCGTTAAAGATTTGAGTATATTTAATACAGTCGGTAGAAAAATTGTTAACAATATTTCACTTGAAATTAGAGCCGGAGAAATTCTAGCTATAGCAGGTGTTCAAGGTAATGGACAATCCGAACTTGCACGAGCGCTAGTAAATTTGGAAGACCATGTAACCGGATCTATAAAGATTAATGATGAAGAAATATTGAAAAAAAGTGTTAGGGATTCACTTCGAGCTGGCATTGCATTTATTCCAGAATCTCGGGAACTAGACGGGCTTATTGGAAGTTTTAGTATTGCAGAGAATTTAATTTTAGATACCCACGATTTAGAACCTGTTGCTAAACGCGGCCAGATCAATAAGGAATATGTTCGAGAAAACGCAATTAAGTTAGTTAAAGAATTTGACGTAAGAACTCAAAGTATTTTTGATACCTCTTCATCTCTTTCAGGTGGTAATAAGCAAAAAGTTGTGTTAGCTCGAGAATTATCTCGTAATGTTGAACTTGTGATTGCATCGCAACCAACGAGAGGATTAGATGTTGGCTCTATTGAGTTTGTTTATCAACGTTTAATGGCAGAGCGAGCTGCCAACCGAGCAGTTTTATTAATAAGCAGTGAATTAGATGAAGTCTCTGCCCTGGCTGATCGAATTGCTGTGATTTATAGGGGTGAGATTGTTGGAATAGTTTCACCTGATATTTCTAGGGAAAAACTTGGATTAATGATGGCTGGAATAAACTAATGAAGAAATTTCTTGAGAAACTCCGCAACAATATGTTGTTACCTTTCTTAGCATTTATTTTTGCCTTCTTCATTGGTGGAATAATTATTGTTCTTTCAGATGCTGTAGTGATGTCACAAATCTCATCACCAGGTAAATTTCTAACTTCTGCTGGAGCGAAAATTGGTAATTCATATTTAGCAGTTTTTCAAGGATCTATTTTCGATATCAACTTATCAAGGCAGTCAGGAATACTTAATGGCTTTTATCCCTTATCTGAAACAATAGTAACTTCAACGCCTTTAATCCTTAGTGGGCTTTCAGTTGCATTGGCATTTAGATCTGGATTATTTAATATTGGAGCACAAGGACAATTTATCTTTGGTGCGATTGGTGCTTCATATGTAGGTTTTCATTATAATTTTTCCCCAGTACTTCATGTGACAATAGCAATTCTAGTTGGAATTTTACTTGGTGGATTGTTTGGTGGATTAGTTGGATTATTGAAAGCAAAGACTGGTGCTCATGAAGTTATTGTCACCATTATGTTAAATTACGTCGCATCACTTTTTATTCTCTGGTTGTTAAAAACAAGTACATTCCTACGTCCAGGCAGGCAAGATCCACTAGCACCTGAGGTTAATCCAAGCGCACAGTTACCCAAATTATTTGGTGAGAATTTACGCATTCATGCTGGAATTTTTATAGCACTAATCGCGGCGGTTTTTGTTTGGTGGTTATTAAACAAAAGTACTCTTGGATTTAAATTTCGCGCAGTAGGTGCAAATGCTAATGCTGCTAGAACTGCTGGAATATCGATTCCATTTGTGACCACAATGACTATGTTTATTTGTGGTGGTTTAGCTGGTTTAGGTGGTGCTGTTCATCTTCTTGGCACCGAACATGCATTGGCTGCTGGAATTGCTGGCAGCCTTGGATTCGATGCAATCACCGTGGCTTTATTGGGACAGGCAACACCTATCGGTACAGTTTTTGGCGCATTTCTTTTTGGTGCACTTCAAACTGGAAGTCGTACTCTTTTATCTAACACGGGAACATCCCCAGATATTGTGCAAGTAATTCAAGCTTTAATAGTCTTGTTTATCGCTGCTCCTGCATTAATGAAATCAATTTTCCGCATAAAGAAATCACTCACTGATAAATCTATGACCGCTAAAGGCTGGAATGGATAATGAATAATTTAAGTGAAAAACAGAAACGGCAAATGCGTGGAGTTATTTCTATGTTTATATTCTGGATTTTTTTTGCCGTAGTTTTTTACCTAAAATCTAATAAAACAGAGGATATAACCTTTGGATTTGTTCTTGGTGAAGAATGGAAATTAATTAATGAGTGGAAAATCGCTTCAAAGAGTGGGGCGTTAATATTCTTACTAATTGCCTTATTGGGTGTGGCAATTTCATATCTTCTTTTTAGAAAAAAGAAGAATCTTTCATTAGGAAGTTTTTTATTTGGATTTGGAAGCATCCTAGCATTCTTGTGTTGGGCAGCAGCTGGAAAGTTCATTCCATTTACGGGCTTACTACAAGGCGCAATTATGCTTTCAGTCCCCCTCATATTTGGTTCAATGTCTGGATTATTATGTGAAAAATCAGGTGTAATTAATATTGCAATTGAGGGGCAATTGCTTTTTGCTGCCTTTGTTTCAGCAGCAGTTTCTAGCATAACTCAAAATGCCGTTCTCGGATTACTTTCTGCCCCAATAGCCGGCGCACTAATCTCTCTTATACTTGCTTATTTTTCAATTCAATTTCAGGTAGATCAGGTAATTCTTGGATTTGTTATAAATGTATTAGTTCTAGGGCTAACTAATTTCTTCTACACGACGTTGTTAATTCCTTATGAAGATAAGTGGAATATGGGTGTAAGTTTCTCACCAATTAAAATTCCATTACTATCAAATCTACCTATAATTGGGCCAACATTGTTTAATCAAACAATTATCGTTTATCTAATGTACGCCTTTGTTATCTTCATTCAATTTGCATTATTTAAATCAAGATGGGGACTTCGCACAAGAGCAATTGGCGAACTTCCGGTAGCTGCAGATAGTGTCGGTATTGATGTTAATCGCTTGCGATTTAAGAACGTAATGTTTGCAGGATTAGTTGCGGGAACTGGCGGGGCATACTTCACCGTTGGCGCAGTTGGACCTTTTTCTCAGAACATGACCGCTGGAGCCGGATTTATTGCCCTTGCCTGCTTAATCTTTGGTAAGTGGACACCAAGAGGTGCAATAGTTGCAGCACTTTTCTTTGGTTTTGCGAATAACCTGCAGGGAAATCTTTCGATTATTGGCGTATCAATTCCATCCGAATTTATGTTAATGGTGCCTTACATTGCAACAATTATCGCTGTTTCGGGCGTAGTTGGCCGGGTAAGAGCCCCAGCCGCAGATGGAATTCCATATACACGCGGTAATAAATAATAAATTTTCGTAGGACAATTATCCTATGGAAGTAAATTGGGACCAGCTTCATTCTTCAGCAAAAGATGTTATGAAGAATGCATATGCACCTTATTCAAAATTTAAAGTAGGAGTAGCCGGTTTAGTTTCTGATGGCCGAATTGTTGTTGGCTGTAACAGTGAGAATGCTAGCTATGGTGTTGGGTTATGTGCTGAGTGTGGGTTGATTTCATCATTAACAGCAACCGGTGGTGGGAGATTAGTTGCAGTTGTTTGTGTAGATGGAAATGGAGAGTATCTGTCTCCATGTGGTCGATGTAGACAATTACTGTTTGAACATGGCGGTAATGAGATGTTGTTTATGACACCAGAGGGTCCTAAACCATTTTCAACATTACTTCCTTGGGCTTTCGGCCCAGAGGATCTTAAATGAGTGAAAGGTTTGACGCAGTAGAGATAATTTCAGCAAAACGAGATAAACATGAACTAAGTAATGAACAAATTGATTGGACCGTAGAAGCTTATACCCGAGGTTTGATAGCTGATGAACAGATGTCTGCGCTATTAATGGCAATCTTGCTTAATGGAATGAATAATCGTGAGATATCACGTTGGACCGATGCAATGATTGCAAGTGGTGAACGTATGGATTGGTCAATGTTAGATCGTCCAACAGTTGATAAACATTCAACAGGTGGCGTTGGAGATAAAATAACATTACCTCTTGCTCCATTAGTTGCTGCATGCGGTGCAGCTGTTCCACAATTATCTGGTCGCGGGCTAGGCCATACTGGCGGCACACTTGATAAGTTAGAGTCGATAAAAGGTTGGAAAGCATCGCTAAGCAATAATGAGATGCTAAAAGTAATTCAAGAATGTGGTGCAGTTATTTGCGCAGCTGGTACAGGACTTGCACCTGCAGATAAGAAGCTTTATGCGTTACGAGATGTTACAGGGACTGTACAAGCTATTCCCTTGATTGCCTCTTCAATTATGAGCAAGAAAATCGCAGAGGGTACAAGTGCCTTAGTTCTTGATGTGAAAACTGGCTCTGGTGCTTTCATGAGTGATCCTAAGGATGCTGCTCTACTTGCAAGAACTATGGTTGATTTAGGTAAAAGAGCAGGAGTAACTACTAGGGCACTAGTAACTGCAATGGATGTACCACTTGGATTAACCGCTGGAAATGCCTTAGAAATAAGGGAAACGCTTGAAGTTTTGGCCGGTGGTGGACCTAGTGATGTTGTTGAACTTACACTTTTATTAGCAAATGAAATGCTAGATGCAGTTGGAATAAAGCCGAAAGTAGATCCTGCACAAGCTTTAAAAAATGGAATGGCTATGGATGTTTGGCGCAAAATGATTAAGGCTCAAGGTGGCGATAATGATGCACCACTGCCAGTAGCAAAGGAAAAAATAGAAGTAAAAGCACATAAATCTGGAAAGTTATTAACTTTAGATGCAATGAAGGTTGGCGTAGCAGCATGGCGACTAGGTGCTGGAAGACAGAAACAAGGTGAGGCACTGCAACTTGGTGCTGGTATAGAAATTCATGCAAAACCAGGGGATATTGTTAAGGAAGGTCAAAGCATATTAACGCTTCATTCCGACGATTCCACCAGATTTGATCGAGCATCCGAAGCATTAGTAGGTTCATTTTCAATTGGTAATAATGATGATCAAATTAACCGATTACCATTAGTAATTGAAAGAATTGAGGGTTAAGTGTCGCTAACAAACTCACCGACCGATGAGCAGATTAAGCGAGTACCAAAAGCACTTTTGCATGACCATTTAGATGGTGGATTACGCCCTCAGACAATTATTGAGATTGCAGAAAAAATTGGGTATAAAAAATTACCAACAAATGACCCTAAAAAATTAGCAGATTGGTTTGAAGAATCTTGTAATTCTCACTCACTCGTTCGATACCTAGAAACTTTTTCACACACAATTGCTGTTATGCAAACAAAAGAAGCAATTATCCAAGTTGCACGTGAGTGCGTAATTGATTTAGCTCGAGATGGTGTTGTTTATGCTGAGGTAAGAGGAGCGCCTGAGTTATTTACCGAACAGGGCTTAACGCTAGATCAGGTAGTTGAGGCAACAATTGAAGGTTATAAGGAAGGTATGGTCGAAGCAGCAAGAGAGGGAAAAAATATTAGAGTTGAATCCCTACTTTGCGGAATGAGACAAAATAATAAATCACAGCAAGCTGCTGCTGCTGTGGTTAAGTATCGCAATAAAGGTGTAGTTGGTTTTGATATCGCCGGCCCAGAGGATGGGTTTCCACCATCTAATCAAATAGAAACCTTTGAATACTTAAGAAAAGAAAATGCCCACTTCACTATCCATGCAGGCGAGGCTTACGGTTTACCCTCTATTTGGGAGGCTATCCAAATTTGTGGCGCGGAAAGATTAGGACATGGCGTTCGAATTATTGATGATATTGATTTTTCTAGTAGCTCACCAAAACTTGGCCCACTTGCTTCGTATGTTAGAGACCGAAGAATTCCGTTAGAGCTTTGTCCTACTTCGAACCTTCAAACTGGTGCGGCTAAAACTTATGCTGAGCACCCAATTGGGAAGTTAGCCAAACTTCGTTTTCGAGTTACATTAAACACTGATAATCGCCTGATGAGTAATACATCAATGAGTCATGAGATGAGTCAGTGTGTTAAATCATTTGATTGGAAATTTATAGATCTACAACGCGTAACTGTTAACGCTCTTAAGAGCTCATTTATTCCATTTGAAGAACGGCTTGAAATAATCGAAAAGGTAATTAAACCAGCTTATGCGGCAATTTCTGCTGAATAAAATTAAATACCAATTGGGTGCCAGACTGTTTTTTGTTCCATAAAACTAGTAATTCGATCTGGGTGATTAATCGAACTAAATCTAAATACCCTCTTTAGATTATCGGCACCAACAAGCCTTAATTCTTCTTCTTGTTTTTTACTTAACCCAGCAACATCTACACCATCAATTTCCATATGGGCTCCTACCCAAGGCGCTAACTCAGAACTTTTTCCGGTAAGAATGTTTACAACACCGGCAGGCATATCACTTGTTGCAATAACTTCACTCAAAGTAATTGCCGATAGCGGATAATTCTCACTTGCAATCAAAACAGCTGCGTTTCCTCCAGCAATTACGGGTGCCAGAGTTCTAACAACACCCAGTAAGGATGGTTTATTTTCTGCAAAGATTGCAACTACTCCTAATGCTTCGGGGCTTGTAAAGTTATAAAAAGGACCTGATACTTGATTCAATGATCCAGTAACTGAGGATAATTTGTCACACCAACCGGAGTACCAAACCCAAGTATCAATTGCCTCTTCGATTTGAATTTTTGCCGCCTTGCTTGTCACACCTTCTAGTTCGCATATTTCATCAATGAACTGTTCGCTACGACCCTCCATTATTTCAGCAATTCGATACAAGATTTGACCGCGGTTAAATGCAGTGGCATTAGCCCAGCCAGAGTGAGCAGACTTAGCTGCAACTACCGCGTCTCGTAAATCTTTTCTAGAAGCTAATGAGGGATTTGCAATAAATTTCTTATTAGCACCTTTAACTTCATATACGCGACCGGATTCACTTCTTGGGAAAGCTCCCCCTATGAACAGTTTGTAAGTTTTATTTACATCTATGCGGCTCATTTACTTGCCTTTACATCAGAAGTTAAATAACCGGCAAGCCCATGACGGCCACCTTCACGTCCCCAACCAGACTCCTTGTACCCACCAAATGGGCTTGCTGGATCAAATTTATTAAAAGTATTGCTCCAAATTACACCAGCCTTTAATTGCTTGGCAGCCCATAAAACTTTAGATCCCTTATCACTCCAAATTCCAGCTGATAGTCCATACATAGTGTTATTTGCTTTCTCAATTCCTTCAGCAGGAGTTCTAAACGTAAGAACGGATAACACGGGGCCAAATATTTCTTCACGTGCAATTCGGTGTGACTGAGAAACTCCCGTAAATATTGTTGGTGGGTACCAAAAGCCCTTACTTGGCAATTTACATTCCGGTGACCACCTGTTAGCACCTTCAGCATCACCTGTATTTGAAATTTCTTGAATTCTCTTTAGTTGCTCGGCAGAGTTAATAGCTCCTAAATCGGTATTTTTATCCATTGGATCACCAACTCTAATTAAACTCATTCGTTTTTTAAGTTTTTCTAATACTTCATCAGCAATATTCTCTTGCAATAATAATCTTGAACCGGCACAGCAAACATGACCCTGATTAAAGAATATTCCGTTAACAATTCCTTCAACAGCCTCATCAATTGCTGCATCATCAAATACAAGGTTGGCAGCCTTTCCACCTAGTTCTAATGTTGCACTCTTTTTTGTCGCAGAAATAGACCTGGCTATTGCTTTACCAACTTCAGTTGAGCCCGTAAATGCTATTTTATTTATATCTGGATGATTTACAAGCGCCGCTCCAGTTACGCCATCACCAGTAATGATATTCACAACACCATCTGGCAGACCAGCCTGTTGGCATACTTGAGCAAATAGCAATGCTGTTAGTGGCGTTGTTTCTGCTGGCTTTAAAACAACGGTATTGCCTGCAGCAAGTGCCGGAGCTATTTTCCACGCAAGCATTAACAGTGGAAAATTCCAAGGAATTATCTGACCAACAACACCAACCGGCTTTGGTTTATTACCAAGACCTACATAATCTAATTTATCTGCCCAGCCGGCATGATAAAAAAAGTGTGCAGCAGCCAGCGGTATATCGGTATCCCGAGATTCTCGGATCGGTTTTCCATTATCTAAAGTTTCAACCACGGCAAACTCGCGTGCTCGCTCTTGCATGATTCGAGCGATCCGATAAAGATATTTACCACGCTCTTTGGCTGGCATTTTAGACCAGATCTTTGTAAAAGCAGTTCGTGCGCTTTTTACAGCTAAATCAACATCTAATCTATCTGCGTATCCAATTTTTGAAAGTATCTCTTCGGTTGCTGGGTTAATAGTATTAAAACTTTTCCCTTTTTTAGGGTTAACAAACTTTCCACCAATGAATAATCCATATGAATTGTCTATATTTGCAATTGCCTTAGATTCCGGCGCATTTGCATATTCAAAACCGCTCATAACCACCTAATCCATTGTTACGTAATTGGCACTAGCGTAGTGCCCAGTACGTAACTTTATTCTCTGCATAAGTAAGTCGTTCAAGAGTGCGCTGGCACCGATTCTAAAAAGGGAAGGGTTTAGCCACTCTGGCCCGGCCGTCTCATTTACTAGCACTAATTGCTTAATCGCGTCCTTGGTGGTTCTAATTCCACCAGCTGGTTTAACTCCAATTTTGTTTCCAGTTAGTATGAAGTAATCACGAACAGCTTCAAGCATTACAAGTACAACTGGTGCAGTAGCAGCCGGCGTTACTTTACCGGTGCTTGTTTTTATAAAATCAGCTCCTGCTAACATCGCAAGGTATGAAGCTTTTCTAACATTATCATAAGTTACTAATTCACCAGTTTCTAAAATGACTTTAAGATGAGCTTTATCTCCACACAATTGTTTAATTATTTTTATCTCTTCAAAAACTTCACCAACTCTTCCAGAAAGAAATGCCCCACGATCAATCACCATATCAATTTCATTTGCTCCGGCATTAAGGGCATCTTGAGTATCAAGCTTTTTTACAGCAAGTGATGCTCTTCCGGATGGAAATGCTGTAGCAACAGCTGCAACTGCAATATCTTTTCCTCCTAGAGTGTTTAATTCAGTACGAGCAATTTTCACCATATCGTTATAAACACAGATCGCTCCAACCATTGGCACAGTAGGGTCAGTTGGGTCAGGCCTTACCGCTTTTGAACAAAGTGCCTTCACTTTTCCAGGTGAATCTGCTCCCTCAAGAGTTGTTAAATCAACCATACTGATTGCCATATCAATTGCCCAAGCCTTGCTTGTGGTTTTAATACTTCGTGTGGCCAGCATTGCCGCTCTTGAATCAGCTCCGACCTGATCAACTGGTGCTAAATCAGCTAAAAATTTTTTAAGCGATCCCTCACTACCATCAACAATCATGAGAGTACTTTAGTCAATGCGGCCTTTATTTGCGAGAGCAGTTCCGCAGCCTCATCTTTGGTATTGCAAACTACCTCAATGTAACACTTTAACTTTGGCTCGGTACCACTTGGCCTAATAATGACTCTGGTGCCACCCTTAAATATCATGCGGATTCCAGGAGTTTTTAGTTTTTTAGAGATACCTAAATCTCCAATAGATTCTAAATCTTGCCCAGCGATCTGTTTAGGCGGATTACTTTTTATTTTAATGAGAAAATTATCTATTTCAACTAGCTCCTTTACTCTAATTGAGATTTGATCAGTTGCATGGAAACCAAATTCTTCGCCAATGCTTTGTAAATAATCAAGTAATGAACTGGATTTAGCCTTTAATTCTCCTGCTAATTGAGCAATTAATACTGCAGTACTTATTCCATCCTTGTCATTTACTGAATCAGGATCAACACAGTATCCAAGCGCTTCCTCGTAGCCGTATCCAAGATTAGGAACCTTTGAAATCCATTTAAATCCAGTCAAGGTTTCTTCGAAATTTATTTTGTATTTAAATGCTATTTTGGATAGTAACGTTGATGAAACTAAAGAGTTTGACATAGTTTTGCCAGTTAATCTACCGCTATCAATCAGATATTTTCCAAGAATCACACCAACCTCATCACCACGCAATATTCGCCAACCTGAGTTTGGTTCATTGATTCCAATAGCGCATCTATCTGCATCTGGATCATTAGCAATTATCAAATCAGCGTTGTATTTTTTAGCATAGTCCATCGCTAAGTCCATCGCGCCATTCTCTTCTGGATTAGGAAATGGAGTTGTTGGAAAATCAGGATTTGGTTGAGATTGTTCAGCAACTAAAATAAGTGGAGCAAATTTTGCTTTTTCAAATACTTTAAGCACAGTTTGTGTACCAACGCCGTGAAGGGCTGTATAGATAATCTTAAGGCTATTAGGTACATTAACTAGTTTTGTAACATTCAAAATATAGTCGTTAACTACTTCTTCACTAACAATTTCAAATGATGATGATCTTTCAGGTGATAAATCTGCTTTTAAGATTTGTTTTGATATTTCTTGGTCAATTGGGTCAATGATTTGCGATCCTTGGTATTTAACTCCTCCTATTTCATCACCTAAATAAACTTTATATCCATTATCAGATGCTGGATTGTGGCTCGCAGTAACCATAATTCCGAGACTTGCACTTAACTTTTTTACTGCGAAAGCTAGAACAGGCGTTGGAAGTTCTCGCGGTAGAACGAAAGTTTTGATGCCGGCTCCAGCAAAAATTTCTGCACTATCTAGTGCAAACTCAGCCGATCCATGGCGAGCATCACGACCAATCACCACAGAGGTCAAGTCATGGCTATTCATAAATGCAGCAATTCCAGTAGCTGTTCGGCTAACAACAGCTCGATTCATACAGGAAGGACCAGGGCCAATTGGCCCTCTTAGCCCTGCGGTACCAAATTGTAAAAATCCATTAAAGCAACGTTTTAACTCGATCTCATTGTTTTCATCTAGCCAATTTTGTAACTGAGCCGCAGTTTTTTTATCTGGATCAGAAATGATCCAGTCTCTAACCTCACTCCTTAGTTGATCTGAGATCACAACTTAGGCAGCACCTTTGCCAAAAGATTACCCATCCGGTCAGCCGCAGCTTTTCCAGCAGCTATAACCTCTGCATGGTTTAGCTTTTCGCCAGTAACGCCTGCAGCTGCATTAGTTACTAGTGATATAGCCAAAATCTGCGCACCTAGTGCATGAGCAGCAATTGCTTCAGGTACGGTAGACATACCAACTAAATCTGCACCCATTGTCCTCATCATTTTTATTTCCGCTGGAGTTTCATATGAAGGTCCTCGCCAGTGTGCATACACACCTTCAGCAAGAGATGGATCTTCTGCTTTTACAATTTCACGTAGTCTCTTACTGTAAAGATCTGTTAAATCCACAAAATCTGCACCAATTAAAGGAGAGGCTGCAGTTAGTGAAATATGATCTCTAATAAGAACTGGTTGGCCAACTTTATAATCAGTATTTATGCCACCACATGCATTTGTTAAGACTATTGTTCGACATCCTGCCTTAACTGCAGTTCGAACAGCATGTGCAACTGGCTCCATGCCAAGGCCTTCATAAAAATGTGTTCGACCTAAAAATACAAGCGCGTTAACTGAGTTTTCTAATTTATAAGATCTAACTTTTCCGCCATGACCAATAACTGTTGGTTCAGGAAAACCTGATAAATCTGTAACTGGAAATTCATGTGATGGTTTGCCCAAAGCATCTGCCGCTGAAATCCATCCTGATCCCATAACCAATGCCACATCGTGATTATTTTTACCAGTTATTTTTGCAATATCTTTTGCCGCTTTTTCAGCAGTACCAATTGGGTCCTTATAGAGATCACTCATGCGACTAACTTATCCTAAAAAATTAAATATTTTTAAAATCAGGCCAGCTGTAACCGAGAGAGATAATCATCTTGCGCAACAAGGGAAGGGATAAGCCAATAATTCCACTAGGGTCACCTTCAATATTTGTAATAAACGGAGCACTTAGCCCATCTAATGTAAACCCACCAGCAACCTGTAATGGCTCACCTGAATCTACATAATCAACTATCTCGGTATCACTCATTTGTGCAAACTGAACCTTTGATGTTGAACGTTCACTAATTTCAATACCTTGTTTTAAATCAATTAAACAATGTCCGGTGTGAAGGTAGCCATAATTACCACTCAACTCCTTACACCTACTAATTGCGTTCTCCCTTGTACCTGGCTTACCAAGAGATTTTCCATTGAATTCAAATGTTGAATCACAACCAATGATAATCGAACCTTCTGGTGCAGAGTTTTTTACGGTATGAGTTTTTAAAATTGCAAGGGCCATTACTAATTCAGCCGGTAGGAGGGAGTCAAATTCTTTAGCATCCTCATCAACCCCACTAACCATAACGATTGGATTAATTCCAACACTTTTTAAAAGGCGCAACCTAGAGGCAGAAGATGAGGCAAGAATTAATTGAGTCATTATGCAGGTAACCTTATTACATGGGATTCCCAACTGTTGGCATTGTTGCCTTCTCAAATGTTTGGAATTATTTTGAGCATGAAGCGGTAAATTTAGGCATTAAAGTAAAGTTTAACTCTGAGAGAATTTCGACAGATGAGCTAATTCAATTTGCAGATGGCTGTGATTTACTATGCGTAGACCCAAATCTAATACCGCTATCAACCATTAAAACGGTTGAAAAATCTGGAGTAAAGATATATCCATCATCTAAAACACTTGAATTACTAAGTCAAATAGAAATATTTGAACAACGCGATGAATCCATATCGATTTTAGTTGCTAGATCTGCCCATGCCCAAGTTTCGAGTTGGACAGCAACGCTCAGAACCAACAATCTGAGTATTACGCCAGCACCCGGAATAGCAGATGAGCAAATGCAGGAAATTCAATTAGCAGCCCTTAAATTAGCAGATGAAATCGGATTGATTGGTGGAATCGAATTAGTAGTCGATGC
>CANHGU010000014.1 GCA_947460855.1 Candidatus Nanopelagicaceae bacterium
GAGCCAGGAGTTGGTAAGACTGCAGTTGTTGAGGGTTTAGCCCAAGCAATTGTCAAAGGTGATATTCCAGAGACACTTAAAGATAAACAACTTTACTCATTAGATCTTGGCGCATTAGTGGCTGGTTCTCGCTACCGTGGTGATTTTGAAGAGCGATTGAAGAAAGTGCTAAAAGAAATTAGAACTCGTGGCGATATTATTTTATTTATCGATGAAATTCATACGTTAGTTGGAGCAGGTGCTGCTGAAGGCGCAATTGATGCAGCTTCAATATTAAAACCGATGCTTGCTCGAGGTGAGTTACAGACAATTGGCGCAACTACTCTTGATGAGTATCGTAAGCATTTAGAAAAAGATGCTGCACTTGAGCGCCGCTTTCAACCAATCCAAGTTTCTGAACCAACTGTTGCTCATACAATTGAAATTCTCAAAGGACTTCGCGATCGCTACGAGAGTCACCACAAGGTTTCAATCTCAGATGGCGCATTAGTATCAGCAGCAACTCTTGCTGATCGTTATGTTTCAGATCGTCACCTGCCAGATAAGGCAATTGATTTAATTGATGAGGCTGGCTCTCGCCTTCGTATTCGCAGAATGACTGTGCCACCGGAAATTCGTGAGTTCGATGACAAAATTGCTGCGGCTCGCAAAGAGAAAGAGTCTGCAATTGATGGACAAGATTTTGAGAAAGCTGCTTCTCTTCGCGACAAAGAAAAGAGTTTAATTACTGAAAAAGCTGAGCGCGAAAAGAATTGGAAGGCTGGCGATCTTGATGTAGTTGCCGAAGTAGATGAAGAGTTAATCGCTGAGGTGTTATCTACAGCAACTGGAATTCCTGTGTTTAAGTTAACTGAAGCTGAGACTGCTCGGTTACTTAAAATGGAAGATGAGTTACATCGTCGCGTAATTGGCCAAGATCAAGCGATCAAGGCTTTGTCACAAGCTATCCGCCGAACTAGAGCTGGACTTAAAGATCCTAAACGTCCTGGCGGATCATTTATTTTTGCTGGCCCATCTGGTGTTGGTAAAACTGAACTTTCTAGAACACTTGCTCAATTCTTATTTGGTGATTCTGATGCATTAATTCAATTAGATATGTCGGAGTACTCTGAAAAACATACTGCATCTCGCTTATTCGGTGCACCTCCTGGTTATGTTGGTTATGACGAGGGTGGTCAATTAACAGAGAAAGTTCGTCGTCGCCCGTTCTCTGTGGTGCTATTTGATGAGATTGAAAAAGCACACCCTGATATCTTTAACTCACTTTTACAAGTGCTAGAGGATGGTCGTTTAACCGATGCTCAAGGTCGGGTAGTAGATTTCAAAAATACCATCATTATTATGACTACAAACTTAGGTACTCGCGATATTTCTAAATCTCTCTCACTTGGCTTTGCCAATGTGGCAGATGCACAGGGAAGTTATGAGCGAATGAAGGCAAAGGTTAGTGATGAACTAAAGACTCACTTCCGACCAGAGTTCTTAAACCGTATCGATGACATTGTGGTCTTCCACCAGTTGACCGAAAAAGAAATTGTTCAGATTGTCGATCTAATGGTTGCCCAATTAGATGAGCGTTTGCGCGCAAAGGACATGGGAATCGAGTTAACTTCAGCCGCTAAAGCATTATTAGCAAAGCGTGGTTACGACCCAGTACTTGGTGCTCGGCCACTGCGCAGAACTATTCAACGTGAGTTAGAGGATGTTCTATCTGAAAAAATGTTATTTGGGGATCTAAAGGCTGGTGAAATTATTTTAGTAGATGTTTCAGATGAAACAGAGAGTGCAACATTTACCTTCAAAGGCACTCCTAAGGCTGCGTTGCCAGATACTCCTGGTGATTTAGCTGAAGCAACTAATTAATTTTCACCTTACTTATCGCTTGTTCTAATCTAGCTGCCTCTAGTATCTCTATTCCAGAAATCTTTAAATCACTTCCCATTGGCACAATTGCACGTTTGAATCCAAGCCTGGCAGCTTCGGTAACTCGTTGCGTAACACCAGTTACTTTTCTTATTTCACCAGCTAAGCCAACCTCACCAATTGCAACTAAATCTGCCGGCAGTGCTAATCCTTTAGCAGCCGAGGCAACTGAGAGAGCCACTGCAAGATCTGCAGATGGTTCGGTAATTTTCATTCCGCCAACTGTTGCAACGTAGACATCCCGGCCAGAGATTTTAATTCCAGCACGCAACTCTATAACTGCTAATGTCATTGCAGTTCGGGCGTTATCTAATCCACTAGTTACTCGCCTTGAATTACCCCAATTACTACCATCTGGATTTGCATTACTTACCAGTGATTGAATTTCAGCAAGTAGGGCCCGCCTTCCCTCTAACGCGACTGTTACACATGTGCCAGGGACTGGATCGGTATGGCGAGATGTGAATAACCCGGTCGGATCAGGCAATCCAACAATTCCAGAATCATTTAAATCAAAACAACCAACTTCATCCGATGCGCCAAATCTATTTTTGATAGCCCTAATTAACCTAAGTCTTGAGTGGCGCTCCCCCTCAAAATTAAGCACTACATCAACTAAGTGTTCAAGCAGTCTTGGACCAGCGATTGAGCCATCTTTAGTTACATGACCAACTAAAACCAAAGTTATTGCTCGCTCCTTTGCAATTCTAATAAGTGCTGCAGCAATCTCTCTTACTTGCGTAACACCACCAGGTGAGCCATCAACGGTTGAGCTAGAGATAGTTTGAATAGAATCGATTACAAGTAATTCTGGTTTAACTGAATCAATATGAGCGATTACTGCGCCAAGATCAGATTCGGCAGCTAACCACAAATTTTTATCAATTGCGTTTAATCGTTCTGCCCTAAGCCTGACCTGTGAAGCCGACTCTTCACCACTTATATATAAAGCTAAAACACCTTGTTTAGCGGTTTCAGCTGCCACTGTTAAAAGTAGTGTTGATTTACCAACTCCTGGTTCACCCGCTAATAAAATTGCAGCGCCAGGTACTAAACCCCCACCTAAAACTCTGTCTAACTCACCAACTCCACTACTTCTAGCCTTAGCACTTGCTAAATCCACATCACCAATTGGTTTTGCAGCAGATGTAATTGATCCAGCAACTAGCGAAAGTTTTTTTGGAGCTGCTATCTCTTCAACAGTTCCCCAAGCTTGGCACTCACCACACCTGCCAACCCACTTAGTTGCACTCCAACCACACTCAACACAACGGAAGGGATCTTTAGCGGGTGCTTTAGCCATGGCGATAATCTAATGGTAACCACTGACTATCGTTGGTTTTGTGCCGCCTTAGTTGCTGGGTGGATAACAAATAACGGCAACTCTCGCTTTCGTTGTTCTTTTCGTGTAGCTGCAATGGCGGCCATACGGCTATCACATAGCTTTTCAAGTTCGGCGTATCCAGATTTACCCATCATGGTCACTAATTCGATTTTGCTAGATTTATAAACAGGAAGCTTTCCTGTGTGGGCCTCTGAGTTACTTGTGCAATACCAATCAAAGTCCTCACCACCCTCGCCCCAAGCCAATCTTTCATACTCACCAATTACAACAATAGTTAATTCCTTGTCACCTAATTCGCGTGTTTCCCAAGATCTGCGAAGCGGAAGCTGCCAACAAATATCAGGTTTAGTCTCTACAAAATGAACATCTTCTTTAACAGCAAGGTGGTGAAGGGCGCAACCAAATGATCCGTTATATCCAGGCGCTTCATAGCCAACTCGATTCAAAAAAATACATGAATCCTTTATCTTTTTAGTTTTTCGATCTTTATCTAAACCTATTTCACTAATTTGTAATTTACCACCAGATTTTTTAGGGCGGGCTTGATCATAAAACTGCCACTGAGCTTTTGTTAATTTCTTGGCCGCTTTTAAAACTCGCGCCTCATCCTCTTTGCTTGTGTAATAAGCTCCATCTGAACAACAACCTGCATCTGGCTTATCGCCATCAATGCCACAGCAACCATTTCCATAAATACATTGCCAGTATGAGGTTAGCCAGGTTAGATCACACTTGAAGATCTCCTCTGAATTGGCTGGGTTAACAAACTCAACCCAATCCCGCACAAAATTAGGTGCGACCTCATTCTTAGACAACTTCGATTTTGGTCTTTTTTTCGTTGACATAGAGCGGCAGTTTAAGGGTTCAGTGAGGTTAATGACTAATTGGGTAGGCTTAAAGTATGAAATCAGCAACCACTAACAAATGCATCGGCTTTATAGGCGCAGGGGTTATGGGCTCTTCTATTATTAAAAGTTTACTTTCAGCATCGGTTAAGCCTGAGCAAATATGTGTTAATGAAAAAAGTGAGGAAAGAGCTAGGCAGATTAAAGAGCAATATAAAATCAATTTAAAAAGCATTGGTGAAATTGGACAAAGTTGTGATGTAATTTTTTTAGCAGTCAAACCTCAAGATCTTGAGGCTATGCTCTCAGAGCTGAGTCCATCCCTGAGCGATCGTTCACTTATAATTTCTATTGCAGCTGGTAAAACAACAAAATTTATCGAAGGTAACTTGAAAACAAAAAACGCAGTAGTACGTGTAATGCCAAATACTCCAGCTCAAATTGGCAAAGGCGTCTCTGCAGTCTCTGCTGGCTCAAACGTAAGCATGGATGATTTGAATTTAGCCAAGGAATTGTTATCAGCAAGCGGGGTTGTAGTTGAGGTTGCTGAATCTGATCAAGATGCAGTTACCGCACTTAGCGGCTCCGGCCCTGCTTACTTCTTTAAGTTTGTTGAAGCAATGATTAAATCAGGGGAGCAAATGGGTTTAACAACTGAAATTGCAACTCAACTTGCTATTGGAACTATCGCTGGATCGGCAGCAATGCTGCAAGAAAGTGGGCTGGATGCACAAACACTTAGAAAAAATGTAACAAGCCCAAACGGAACTACCGCAGCAGCACTTGATGTTTTTGATAAAAAAGATATTGAAAAAATTGTTTCAGAGGCAATGGCTGCAGCAAAAAAGCGTGCCCAGGAGCTGGCTTGAAAAGAGCGTTTTTAGTAATTTTTATTGTTTTCTCTCTACCAATATCTACTGCCGATGCAGCAGTAATGAAAAGTACTAAATCAGTAATTGATTTACCTTATGTAAAATCAGATGAGATTAGCGATACTGCGCTAACTCCGAATAACATAATTTTAACCGGTACAACTGAATCTCCCAACTCTTCATGGATAAATGGTCCACTTGGAGGTTTAAGCGATGCTTTTATAGCAAGTTATTCTCCCTCAGGTTCTCAAATATGGAACTTAAGATTAGGATCAATAACAAATGAAATAGCTACATCTTTATTAGTAGATGTGGATGGAAGTATTTGGATTGTTGGCGCTGGCACCTCAATTATTACACCAACACCAGCAGCAACAGTGGGTAATGTATTAAACCCAGATAATGTAGCAATTGAAGCATTACAAAGCAGGAATTCACCATTAAATAGAATCAAATTATGGCAGGTGAGTAGTAGCGGAAGCTTGCTTAATGCCTTTGAGTACATCTCCGAAGATATTATAAATCCGAAAAAAATATTAAGTTCTGGCAATAATTTCATAATTATTGGTGACTGCTATGAAAAATCAGCAGTAAAAGGATTTTACGTAAGCGCAACTAAAACTGGAGTTTTTTCACCAATTATTAAATACGGCGTTAAGACTACTCAAATTAACTCAGCAATAATTAATTCTGACTCAAGTATTATTGCAGTTGGAATGAGTGGGGATCAACTGTTAAAAACAAAACCACTGAGTAAGTTAGATGCGGTAACTATGAAAATTAGTTCAATAGGTGAATTACAGGTTGTAGGGCGAGCAACATTGAAAAAAACTACTAGAAGTTGGGATTCAATTAGTACCGGTTTACTACAAGGTGGAAAGGTTTCCTACTCAAATAAAACCGAAGCCGCAATTACCAAGTTTGCTTCGCTCGGTAAACCATCTTGGAATGTTAGGTATTCGTCAAAGTCTGGCGCACTAGTTGTAAGTAACAAGAGCTCATGGGCTAGTTTTGTATCTAATAGTGTGATTAGCGGAGTTCCAAAATGGAAGCCGAAAGTAGCAACTCCAGTTGTGTTAGAGCTTGGCAAGAAAGGGGAGGTTCTTACCTCCTACACACTTTCTGCACCTGCGGTTGCAATTGCCGCTAATAACCAAATTGGTACAGTATTAATCACTGATTCGGGTGTAAGTTTTGGTTTAGTGGTGATTAACTAGTAATCTTCTCTTATTAGTTAATTTATTTAAAGGAGCAAAATGGGTTCAGTTATTAAAAAGCGCCGCAAGCGCATGGCAAAAAAGAAACACAAGAAACTTCTAAAGAAAACTAGAATTCAACGTCGTAACGCTAAGTAAGTTCGATTTGAATTTAAGGTTTTAAAAGCGTCAATTTTCCAGATATACCAGCGACTACATTTTGGATTTTATTGACAGTGAGCCAATTTCCTTGACTACCGGATTGCAAATTATCTTTTGAAATCAAGTTTACACTTTTATCAGATTTGTTAATAGCACATAACCTAAGCTCACAACTAAACAAAACTTTTTTATCAGTAACTGATATTGGTGAACTAATTGTGCCAAATTGCTCAGCTTTTACACTAATTATTGAATTGCCATTTAGGTCTTGGTATCTAACTTGATCTGGGTTGGGATAAGTAAAGCCTGTTGCTGTAAACCAGCCCATTTCTAAACCCTTAGCAGAATTTAAAATCGAGACATCGTATCCAGTGGCATAAATACGTTCAGTTGGAAGATCTAGAGTTTTGTATTCCCAATCTAGGTTTGATGAGGAGCTTCTGGTGGCATATCTAACTTCACCTTTTGTTACATTCCTATCAGAATCAAATCCTTTAACTGAATCATAAATTAAATTTATATTTCCTTTAACGGCTAATGCCTTTAAGTGGAATGCAACATCTCCAGTTGTCCTATTTTCAGTGTCTTTATCTCCATCAACAATCTCATATTTCCACTTACCATTTTCTTTAACTGCACCTAGTAAAATTCCTTGTGATTCATCTCTATAAAATACTTGTACTGTGTTGTTTGCGATAGCGCAGGCGTTAGAGACAGAGACGTCAGAGGCTCCTCTAACTCTATCAACCTCTTTATAATCTTGTGCTACTAAACCATTACCATCGACGGTTTCATATTTCCAAGACTTACCATTATAAAGAGCGTACTTTAAGTCTTTATTAGTTAAATCAGTATAAAAGATATGGAGATAATTTATTTTACCAATTGCAGAAGTACAGATTGAAATATTGCCAGCAACATTATTCAAGGTTTTTCCAGCCGAATCTGTGTCACCATCTATAGTTTTTAGGCTCCATTTATTATTTGAAAATGTAGCTAGCTTTAAGTCACCATTCTTACTATCACTGTATGCAATAGTTGGTTTACCAATGTAATTTGCCACAGCAATGTATTTAGCATCAGCATTTGGGTCAATCACTGTACTTTTCCACGCTGATTGCGGAATCACTTGATTTGATTTTGTTGCCTCAGATGATCCGGCACTATTTTTAGCTTTAACTGAAAAAGTGTACTTAATACCATTTTTTAAACCACTAATAGTTACTGGGCTTTCATTTGCATTAACTATTTCATTTGTAACTAAATTTTCAATTTCATAATTTTCTATTTGAGAAAATCGAAAATCTGCTGGCGGATCAAACTTAATTATTGCGCTTTTATCGCCAACTAAGGCCCGAATGTTTTGAACTGGCCCTGGCAGGGCATATGCTTTACCAGCAGGAGGTTTAAGCCTTAAATCTGCGAACATACCAAGCACTATTGCTCCAGGTAGGTGAAAAACTTCACCCGCGCTTAGGTTTGGTGTCATGACAGCATTCTCTGCTGAGCCTGAAAAAGTTTTTTCATCTAAGTGGCTTACTGATGATCCAAACTCATATCTAGCGGGCGTATACAAAAGTGGCTTAACTCCATTATTTGCTTTTACGCCATTTTCGCCAGTCCAATATAAAGTAGAGGTTATTGCTGTTCCAGTTTCTAATGATGGTGATGGCATATCAACCAAACGTCTGCCATCTGGTAATTGTGTATATGCATCAAATGGAGTGGGTTGAACAATTCTTCCAACTTTAGTTGCTGGATCGTAATAACTTCCAGACATGAAACCTAAGCCGTGAGCCATCTCATGCAGAATTACTGAAACTAAGTCATATTTGTTAAATGGACATTTACCGTCTAATCCGTAATACCAAGCAGCATCAGATGTCACATTTATTTCAAGCTCTGGTTCGCTGGGATCTAAATCTTTACCCGCTAACGCATTGGCAAGTGCTGAAGCATAATAAAGTGTTTTATCTGGCGCCCCAGCAAAATTTGCAAATACATTTTTGGCACTAGCCGAAGCTAGTATTGAATCATCAGGAGATTTAGTCCAAGCAACACTTACATTAATTGGCACTGCTGAGATAAAATTTTCTGACCAAATATCAATTGCGGATTGAATTGATTCTTTTGCAATCTGCGGGACATTGTTATAAGTAGGAACAAAAGTACTTTTTCGATCTATATTTGTGGCGTATGCCCTTGGTGTCGCTGGGCTCTGAACAGATACTCCGGTTGCGTATATGTATGCCCACCCAGCGGGGGCAACCTTAACTTCTAGTGCATTTACATTTGAAACTGGCGCAACCAAAACAGAAAGACACAAACCTACCGATATTAGAAATGTCCGTACGCGCACTGCGATAGGCTAACAGTCGAAGCAGATTTGTTAGTACTATTTTTTACGGGTAAGCCAACAATAAACCTTTTTCTGGGAGATAAATGAGGAAAGTTACAGTTTTCTCACGAACTGGTTGTCATCTTTGCGAAATTGCAATAGACAAAATTAACTCTATAAAAGATGAGCTTAATTTTGACTTAGAAATTAAGCTAATTGATGCAGATGCTGAGTTAGAAAAAGAGTTTGGCGAACAAGTTCCAGTCATCATGATAGATAATAAAATTCATGATTACTGGAGAGTTGATTTAGATAGATTTAGTAAGGCAATTAAATCTTAATTTTTATTAATCACTTCATCAGCATCAATAATTCGGTAGGCATATCCTTGCTCAGCTAAAAATCTTTGTCGGTTTTGCGCGAAATCTTGGTCAATAGTGTCGCGGGCAACTAGTGAGTAAAAACGGGCCCCTCTACCATCTGCTTTAGGGCGAAGTATTCGGCCAAGTCTTTGTGCTTCTTCTTGTCTTGATCCAAAAGTTCCCGAAACCTGGATTGCGATAGTTGCTTCTGGTAGATCAATTGAAAAGTTTGCCACCTTTGAAACAACCAAACACTTAATCTCACCGCTACGAAACAGTGCATATAATCTTTCACGTTCTTTAATTGGAGTGTCACCTTTTATAACAGGAACTCCTAACGCTTCTGAGAGTTGATCTAATTGGTCAATATATTGTCCAATAACTAAAACTTGATCATTTGCATGTTGCTTAGCCAAAGCAACTGCAACAGCTTTTTTAGTTTGTGAAGTTGAACAGAAGCGGTAGCGGTCCTCTTGTTCAGCGGTTGCGTAATTAAGTCTTTCTTCATCCGTTAATGTGATTCTTACTTCAACACAATCGGCTGGTGCTATATATCCTTGTGCTTCAATTTCTTTCCATGGAACATCAAATCTTTTTGGACCAATGAGTGAAAAAACTTCACCTTCCATGCCATCTTCACGAACAAGAGTTGCGGTAAGCCCAAGTCTGCGGCGAGATTGAATATCTGCTGTAAATCTAAAAATTGGCGCTGGGAGTAGGTGAACCTCATCGTAAATGATTAATCCCCAGTCAATTGCATCAAATAAATCTAGGTGGGCATAAACCCCACCTTTTTTAGTTGTCATAACTTGGTATGTAGCAATGGTTACTGGTCTAATTTCTTTCTTAGCGCCACTGTATTCGCCAATATCATCTTCATTTAAATCAGTTCGGCGTAGTAATTCTTCTCGCCATTGGCGAGCAGCTACGGTATTTGTTACTAAAATTAAGGTTGTTGCCTTAGCGTGCGCCATTGCGGCGGCTCCAACAATTGTTTTGCCAGCACCGCAAGGTAAAACAACTACTCCAGATCCACCATGCCAAAATCCTTCCGCAGCCAATTCTTGATACTTACGTATTTTCCAACCATCTTCTCTCAGTGATATCTCATGATGTTCGCCATCAACATATCCAGCAAAATCTTCAGCTGGCCAGCCAAGTTTAAGTAAAGCTTGTTTTAAAAATCCCCGTTGCCCGGGGTGGACAACAATTGTTTCATCATCTAATTGCAGGCCTAGCATCGGTGCAACCTTTTTACCTCGCGTAACTTCCTTTAAAACCGCTGCATCATTTGAAACTAAAATTAAGCCGTGTACTGGGTGTGCTTCAAGACGGAGCCGGCCATAACGTGACATTGTTTCAGCGATGTCAACCAATAATGCATGCGGAACAGCGTATCTAGAGTACTTAATTAATACATCAATAACTTGTTCGGCATCATGCCCAGATGCTCTTGCGTTCCAAAGTCCTAGAGGAGTTAATCTGTAAGTATGAATGTGTTCCGGAGATTTTTCTAGCTCAGCAAAAGCTGCGATTGCTCTTCGACATTCATCAGAGAGAATATGGTCAATATCAAGTAATAGAGTTTTGTCGCTTTGAACTATTAAAGGGCCATCGCTCATTTAAGCAACTCATTGATAAATGCTGCCGTTAATTTAATTCTGGGCTCAATCGAAGAAATCTTTATTGATTCATTTGGAGCATGAGCTCCATTCCCAACTGCGCCAAGACCATCTAATACTTTGGCACCAGCAGCAGCGGCAAGGTTTCCATCACTAGCACCACCAACACTTGCACTTCCAATTTCCGGTAGCCCAGAATTTTTTGCAACCTTCTCAATTTTTTCATAAAGCTCTTTTGTGCTGGTAATTTCAAGAGGCGGACGATTAATGCCACCGGTAACTTCAACTTTTGCAACCTGACTTGTGAGTGATCTAATTGCTTTATCTACTCGATTTAATTCTACTGTTGAGAATGACCTAACATCAATATCCAATTTTGCTAGTGCAGGCACTGTATTTGTAGTAGTTCCAGATTGCATTACGGTTGGCACTGCTGTTGTTCCAAATTCTAAATTTTCTAAACCTGCTATTTGCATCACTAATTTTGCCAATTCAGTTGTTGCATTAATTCCCTTTTCCGGTTCAAGCCCAGCATGCGAAGCTCGACCAGTTACTGTAATTTGGTACATAGCAGTGCCTTTACGGCCAGTCTTAACTTTTCCATCAAGAGATGCTTCAAATACCAACACAGCATCAGATTCCTTAGAAATACGGTTAATCAATTCTTTAGAGGTTGAACTACCAGTTTCTTCATCGGTGGTAGCAATGAGTGCAACTTTATCTTCAGCATTATCAATTTCAATTAATGAATATAGAGCTTGAATAAAACCAGCTTTCATATCAAAGACACCCGGACCGCTAGCTGTATCACCATTTACCTGCCAGATTGGTAGGAATGATCCTTTTGGCCAAACCGTATCTAAGTGGCAAAGTAAAATGATTTTTGGTTGTTTTGATCCCCACCAAAATACTGGTCTACCGTTTTCGATAATGCACTTTGCTGGAACTTTTAAAACTTTATTTGCAATCTCAACAGCTAGATTTACTACTTGGTTACAAGCAGATAAGTCTTCAGTAGGAGACTCACACTCAACTAAAAGTTGGATATCTTTAAGTGCCGTCATAGGCCTAAGTCTGCCTTATTTTCTGAAATGGTGAGCGATGGAGCTACGCCATTGATCCTAGGTATGCGAAATTGCGCAATTTCTCCAGTTGTTTCATCCCTGGCGGTTAAAGTCCCAAGAGAAATAGAAATCGGCTCAATAATTCGGTTTGAAACTCCACCATTATTATCAGCATAACTAATTACTAAAGTTCGCTTTTCGTCAATGTATTGATTAATCAATGCCAACGTTTCGTTAGAGGAAGTCCCGGGAATAATTGGTTCAACTTTTCTACTTCGCTCACCAGCTCTAATTGTTTTCACTGCTGCCAGAACTATTGCTTCTTTTGGAGCAGTAAATTCCGAAATTATTCTTGGCGGCTTCGGCCTTGATTTTGAACGTCTTAAGTTTGGTTGTGAGAGTAAAACACCACTTGCATTTTCTGCAGCTGGCAGGTAACCATATTCTCTAAGTTCACTAATCACTTCAGTAAGCTCAAGTTCAGTCACTAGCACCTGTGATGCAATTTTACGTAACCGCAAATGCTCACACTTCTTATCATGCAATATTTGTTGAACTAATCCTTCATCCTCACATCTAATATAAGTATGAGCAGTTCCAACTCTAAGACGGCCATGACGCTTGGCAACATCTGCAATTAAATAATCCAACGGTTGTGGCATTGGGGTTTTAGAAGTCTTAGTTAAAAAAGTTTTAATTTGTTCCCCAGTTTTACCGTGGTCTAGGCCTCGCCTAATTGAGGCTTCGCTAAATCGATAAACTGTTGCACCGCCTCTACTTTCAATGTCGGCAATCGTTCCAAGCTCAGCAGATAATTCAGCGGTTAATGGCCCAGGAGCAACCGCTGAGTTGTCCGCTTGAATTAAAATATGATCTACAGGTTTGGGAAGTGCTGCTTCTACTCCCAATGTTTCACTTGAATTTAGTAGGTTAACACCAAACGTTGAAATAACGCCTTGGCCAGTTATTCCTAACCATT
This sequence comes from Candidatus Nanopelagicaceae bacterium, assembly GCA_947460855.1. GTDB lineage: Bacteria > Actinomycetota > Actinomycetes > Nanopelagicales > Nanopelagicaceae > Nanopelagicus. The sequence continues at coordinate 12,709 of CANHGU010000014.1, forward strand.
CTGCTTCGCGCAGATTCCAGAAAATAAAATCGTTATTAACTCGCTGTGGATTCCACCATTTTACTATTTCTTGCAAAGATTCAATTTTTGGTGAAATCTCTGGATTCTCTATGAGCACCTTTAATGTTGTTCGTCTAATTAATGAAACTCCAGCTCGGTCTAGTTCTGGCCCCAATGGCGCAATATTTTTATCGCTAATTTTTCCGATTAAGCCACTAGCCCTTGAGGTATCAAGCCAAAGTATTGAAAGGGAATACCAACGCTCTTCAGCGGATTTAGTTAGCCAAATATCAAATGCAGAGGTTGGCAAAATTTGATCATCTGGATCAACAACTACTAATCCACTTAAGTAACAAAGTTCAGCTACAAACCCAGCGCATGCTTCATCGACCCCCATGTGCTCTGCGATTCTTTTTAAATCCCTTACGCCAATTCCACCGGTACGAAGTGCTGTAGGTGGCTCATCGGAGAGGTTATGCAGTAACTCCTCGCACCATCTTAAAATAGTTGAAACATTAGCAATAGCTGCTAAATCAACCTGCTTTTGATCTATTTTCTTACCTTCTAAATTTGATGGTTTAGTTACTAGATCTCTATGCACTTTTCCTTGGCGTAATTTGATACCAAACTCTCTTGGAAGAGCTACGGTATGTGAATCAAGTGCAACTAAAATATTGTTTTCGAGCAACCATCCAATTGCATTTCCAGGTTTCTTAATGTTTGAAATTGAACCTCTTGGTGGCCCCCATGTAAGTTTTGCCAACACGTCTAATGAAGATTTTGGTACATCTTTTAACTTAGTAAAATCAATTTTGCCAACAGATTGTGGGCCAAGCCCAGCTGGTTCATCACCAATTAACAATTTTAAGTTTGTCGGTGTTCTAAAGTTATTTCCTTCTTTATATAAAAGTCCCATCTGCCATAAATAATCTAATGCGGTGGCACTTTCTTCATTAGTAACTGCTATTAACTCCGATTTTTTAAATGGCTCTGGGAGCACGCAAGCTGCTTCTACTATTTGATAGTGCCAAAGATTTAAAGAATCTAAAGCTCTAACTAGTGAAGGGGTGGAGGTGGCTCGAGCAGCAAGTGATGAAAAATCATTTGGAACCGGCGAAACTAAATCTGGTCGAAATTGAAATATCATTGCTAAATCTTGATCTGAGCGCGCGCGAAGTTCATCGGCAAAAGTAATCGCAGCAGTAGACATAACTGGCCTACTTTACTCGGGTTTTAAGCTAGCTATTTACCCTTGCGTTTTAAGTTACGAGGTGAGAGTAATGAGGCTAACGCAGCAAGCCGACCTGCAAATGGGCCAAAGAATTTTTTTATCCGCCGAGCTCTTCTAAAATCATAAACTGGCCAGTTGTCACGGTATGCCCTAATTCTTAGAAGCGTGTCTGGGTTTATTACCCGAGGGCTTCCAACTGCTTCAAGCAGGGGAATGTCGTGATGAGAGTCGGAGTAACCGTAACAATTTTCTAAACTAAAACCATTTTGATTTGCTAGCTCAACTATTGCTAAAGCCTTTTCTCTTCCATGGAGTAAATTTCCAATCATTTTTCCAGTATAAACACCATTTTCTATTTCAGCTTTTGTGCCAAGCGCCCCAGTAAAACCCAATCGCTTTACCATTAAACTAGCCATATCAAGAGGTGTGGCTGTAACTAACCAAACCTCTTCACCTTTTGATAAATGTTCTTGTGCTATTTCAACCGTACCTTGCCAGATAGCAGGAGATACATACTCTTCATATATCTCCTGACCTATCTTTTCAATTTCGATTACGTTATGGCCTTTAATAAATTCACAAGCAGCATTTTGAAATCTTGTAATTTCATCTTTGTTTTCTTTACCAGTGAGCCGATACCGTAGGTTTGCTAAAACAAATGCAGAGATGTCCTTTTTTGTAAAAAACCCTCGCTGATACATCCCGCGACCAAGAAAAAAGAGCGTAGAACCTTTGAGCAGCGTGTTATCTACATCAAAAAATGCAACTCGCTTTTCTGTGAGCGCCATATCACTACCCTAGCGAACTAGGCGAAATTCTTCTGCTTTATGCTTACGCCATGGCGCAGACTATTCACTTTGTTAGACATGGCGAAGTCCATAATCCTGAGAAAATTCTTTATGGTCTTCAACCTGGTTGGCGGTTAAGTGAGCGCGGACAAGAGATGGCGCAAGTAGTAAGTCAATGGTCACAAAACTTAAACTTAGGCGCGATTCATTCATCACCATTACAACGGGCGCAAGAAACAGTTGCTCCAATAATCGCTAAACACAATTTAGTTTTAACTAGTGATTCTAATTTAATTGAAGCAAGCAATATTTTTGAAGGAAAAAAATTTGAGTTAGGTAGTGGTGTATTAAAACACCCTAGCTCTTGGCGATATCTGTGGAATCCATGGCGGCCATCATGGGGTGAGCCATATGAGAAGTTGATAAGCAGGATGCTTAAAGCATTATTTACTGCACGTGATGCAGCAGATGGAAAAGATGCTATCTGCGTATCGCATCAGCTACCAATATGGATACTACGTTCAGCTATTGAAGGACGCAGATTAATTCATGACCCAAGAAAACGAGAGTGTTCATTAGCATCTGTAACATCTTTTGAATTAGATAACGAAGGAATGATTTCCTCGGTTTCTTACTCAGAACCTGCCAAACATTTACTACCCGCTAAAAAATGAAGTTAATAATTATTTTTTTAACCTCATTACTTCTAACTGGATGTGCTGGTGGTGGTCTATCAAATACAAATGAGAATGCTTATGTTGCTGGAAGTGGTTCAGCAATTTATATTAACCAGGCAGATCGTAAAGATGCGCCAATAATTTCTGGAGAGACTTTAACCTCAGGCGAAAAAACACTTAATCGAAATCAAGTTACTGTTATTAATGTGTGGGCATCTTGGTGTGCACCGTGCCGCGCCGAAGCCCCATTATTACAAGATTTTTCAGTTCAGTATCCAGAGGTTCAATTTGCCGGAGTACTAACTAGAGATAATATCTCGTCAGCAAAAGCATTTTACGAAAATTTTAAAATAACCTATCCCACTTTTATCGATGACTCATTACTTATCGGCTTTAAAGGATCATTAATTCCAAACGCAATTCCAACCACTTTGATTATTGATAAACAAGGCAAAGTTGCTGTGCGTATTAGCGGGGAGGCTACCGTCGCTAGCTTTCGAAAAATGTTAGAAATGGTAATCGCTGATGCGTGATTTTTTTATAAATCAAGTTTTTGATGGGAATTTACTTATTGCAATATTAGTTGCAATTATCGCAGGAATTATTTCATTTTTTTCACCATGCGTGATACCGCTCGTCCCTGGTTATATTTCCTATGCAACTGGAATGAGTGAGACAAAAACAAAAAGTAAAGTATTGCTTGGTTCAATACTATTTGTTTCTGGATTCACAGTTTTATTTGTTTCATACGGAATTTTATTTGGAGGGCTTGGTTCATTAGTAGCACAAAACTCAAGAGTTATCTCAATCGCTCTTGGCATACTCACCATAGTAATGGGATTTATATTCATGCTAAATGAAAAATTTTATCGAAGCTTTAAGCCGGCGTGGAAAACACGAACTGGTTTAGCATCAGCACCGTTACTAGGTTTTGC
>CANHGU010000015.1 GCA_947460855.1 Candidatus Nanopelagicaceae bacterium
ACTAACTTCATAACCCCGGTCTCACGCCGGCGATTAAAAGCTGCAATTCTAAGTGTGTTACTTATTAATAATGATGCGGTCAAAACCGATGCTGCGCCAATTACTAAAGCACCATTACGTAGAACTGCTAGTAATCTAAAAAATTTCTCAAGTATTGCTCGCTGATCCTGCACAACATCAACCCCTGGCCTGCCGGAGAAGGCACTTTCAATAACTGCAAACTTAGTTGGATCTTTTAGCTTTACCCTAAAAGATTCCGGAAGTTGATCAGCTGTTACATTTTGCGCAATTGCAGAACCTTTAAACCGCTCTTGAAAACGCTTGAACGCCTCATTTTGAGATTCATAGTAAACCTCCTGCACGGCTGGTAGCTCTTTTAAATCCTTTTGAATACTAATCTTTTGATCATTTGTGATGACTCCATTTGTGCAAGATTGTCCTTCTGAGAGTGAACCGCAAAGAAATATTGAAACCTCAATCTTGTCATACCAATAATCCTTCATTACCCGCACCTGTGAATTAGCAAGTAAGCCAATACCAAGTAAAGATAGTGAAATTGCAACGGTAATCATTACCGCAATGGTCATAGTTAAGTTTCGGCGCAGGCCAATTGCGACCTCACTCATTACAAACTTAGCGCGCATTTGGTAACCCTATCTTTTTCATCACTTAATTAGCCGGTATAGCCATAAACACCACGGGCTTGATCACGTATTACATGACCGCCCTCTAACTCAATAACCCGTTTACGCATCTGATCAACGATTCCAGCATCATGGGTAGCCATTACTACGGTTGTACCCTCGCGGTTAATACGATCAAGTAACTTCATAATTCCAACTGAGGTAGCAGGATCTAGGTTTCCAGTTGGTTCATCGGCAATTAATATTGTTGGGCGAGAAACATAAGCTCTAGCAATTGCAACTCGTTGTTGCTCTCCTCCTGATAACTCACTTGGCTTACGATCACCTTTTTCTTCAAGCCCTACTAACTCTAAAACCTCAGGCACCTCACGGCTAATCTGTTTATTTGAATATCCCAGTACATGCAATGTAAAGGCAACATTTTCAGTCACTGTTTTATTTGGAAGTAATCTAAAATCTTGGAAAACGGTGCCAACTTGGCGACGAAGCTCTGGCACTTTGTGAGCAGCTAAGGAATTTAACTCTTTACCCGCCACATGAATTACGCCAGCAGTTGGTCGCTCCTCTCTAAGTACTAATCTTAAAAATGTTGATTTTCCAGAGCCAGATAATCCAACTAAGAAGACAAACTCACCCTTTGCAATTTCAAGATTAACGCCATCAAGGGCTGCCTTCTCCTGGCGTGGATACATCTTGGTTACATTCTCAAACCGAATCACAGCCTTGGCCCCTTAAATCGAATAATCTTGTTAACTGATACTAGTTTAGATAAATAATCACCTATCTTCGGTGATTTAACGCCAATTTCAGATAATAATCGCTGTGAATTTAGCGTAATTGTGAGATTACTCGCGCTCTTTGCGCCATTTAATGCCAGCTTCAATAAAACCATCTAACTCACCATCTAATACCGCAGATGGATTTCCAACTTCGAAATCAGTACGTAAATCTTTAACCATTTGATATGGAGCAAGTACATAAGATCTCATTTGGTTTCCCCAAGAGCCAGAGTTGTCTCCTTTAAGTGCATCCATCTTTGCCCGCTCCTCTAATCTGCGACGCTCTAATAACTTTGATTGCAATACTGCCATTGCAGTTGCCCGGTTTTGGATTTGTGATCTTTCATTTTGGCATGAGACCACAATGCCTGATGGCGTGTGAGTAATTCTTACCGCAGAGTCTGTTGTATTAACACCCTGTCCACCTGGACCAGATGAACGATAAACATCAACCCTTAAATCCTTTTCTTCAATCTCAATATGATCACTTTGTTCGACTACTGGAACAACCTCAACGCCTGCAAATGAGGTGTGACGACGGGATTGAGAATCAAATGGTGAAATTCTTACCAACCGATGGGTTCCTTGCTCAACTGAGAGTCTTCCATATGCATATGGGGCGGTAATTCGAAATGTCGTTGATTTAATTCCCGCCTCTTCAGCGTAGGAGGTTTCTAAAACATCTATTTTGTAATTATGACGTTCACAAAACCTTAAATACATTCGCATTAGCATCTGTGCCCAATCAGCCGCCTCAACACCACCTGCCTCTGATCTAATTGTCATTAGCGCATCTCGCTCATCATATTCACCACTTAAAAGTGTCTGCACCTCAAGCTCATTAATTACCTTTGTTAAATCATCTAACTCTTTATCAATATCTTTGAAAGCCGATGCCTTATCACTTTCAGCTCCAGCTAACTCCACCATCACTGGCAGATCATCTAGCCTTCTTCTAATTGCACTAATCTTGTTGATAGTTGATTGCGCCCTAGATAGCTTGCTTGTAATTACCTGGGCTGCAGCTGGGTCATCCCAAAGATTTGGTTCACTTGCCGCCTTCTCAAGCTCTTGCGCAGTAGCAATCAACTTAGGCAGGTTTAACACCTGCTCAATTGATTTTAATGTGACATCGATTTTTTCGATTTCAACTTGATAATCACGGGCCGCCATAGGCTAGAGGATAATCTAATTAGGGATGTATTCCGAACTAGCACCGATTGTGGTGCGAATATGCAAGTTATCTAACTCATTTAAGTGAAAAAAGGGGACATCAATTGGTAGGTGGGCATTAATGGAAATCTGCGCGCTGACTTCAAATAAATCACAATTAAATTGCTCGATATTGATTGATTTACCGCTAACCTGACTTTGGTTAATTATTGAATGAAACCTGGTATTTGCTAGATAGCAATCAAGTGGCACACGCTTAGTGGAATTAAATCTATTTAATTCAGCATAATATGCAATTAAATTGATTGAGTGGGCGGCAGAGTTTATAGCCGCTTCACCAATATTTGTTAGCTCCTTTTTAGCTGCATATGCCGATGAGATATTAATTGAAATAAAGGCAAGACTCATTGCAATTAAGAAGAATCCAAATGAGAGCGGTAGTAGAGAGCCTCTGCTTTTACCATTTAGCCACTTAACTATCGCCATAGATCAACATACTCACTTGCTGAAGCACTCTGATTTGAGCCAACTTTAATAGTGGCAGTTACTTTGTTACCTCTGCTAAAACATGGGGTACTAGAGCAGGAAATAAATAATTTAATATCTCTATTTGATAAAGCTGTTGGGGAAAGGGTTGATTTATATAGATCAACAACTTGATAGGCGCGCATACTTGCTAACTCTGAATTTGGACTAGTTACATATGCGCGTACTGCTTGGCGAGCAAGATTTTTGCTCTCAGCAATAGCCATTGATTTACTCTGCACAGCTGTAATTAGAACTAAGAAAGCGGTAAAAAAGGGAAGAGTAAAAACTAGGAACTCAGCAATTGCTGAACCACAATTTCTATATTTTAAAACCTTAATTACTGTCATTTTCATCAACTGCAATTGAAACAACCTTCATTATTGCTGGCTGAGTAAAATCAATAAACTTTATGGCAGCAGTTCTATTTTCAAGTAGTAGTACTGAGCCGCCACCAATTAATGGATATCGGGCATAATTTTTACCACCCCCAGAGATTGCATTCTTTGTTAATTCACTCTGATATATATGAGTATCTCTCATTAAATTAAACTGCATGAATACAAGTTGAAACATAATGAGAAAGATAAATACTTGAGGTGCAATTGTTAAAAAAGACTCAACTGAGCCTGCATTCTTGGCGAGTAATAGCTTGCGCAACTACCTGATACCGCCCATTGCATCTAAGGAGTTGCGCAAAATTGTGGTTAGTTTCGGGGCAGCAATTGACCAGATACCGGTCACTAACGCAGTCGTCATCAAAACAACTAGGACCCAGCCTGGCACATCGCCTCTGCTTTTACTTTTGATTAAATTTATGAATTTTTGCTGCAGATAGATACTAGTTTTAATTAGATTTATTTTAATTTTCATATAGCTCCAGATAATTTAGAATTCTGGCTACTATATCTAGATATTTATTCTAGAAATATGAATTAAATTTATTGTGGATAATGCTTACTGAAAGGTTAAAACCACATCTGCTTTATCTTTAGTTGTCTCAACTACCTGAGCGTTAATCTCATCAGAGCCATGAGTCCACTTATGAGCGATCTCAGGAGACCTTCCATACTTAATGCTTCGAGCCATTAACCTCTCCCACCTTAATTCATCCTCAATCTGGATATACCAAGATTCGGTAAGAAATGATTTAACATCCTGCCACCCATGCTTATCAAGTAGTAAATAATTACCCTCAGTAAGGACTAACTTACAATCTTTTAAGACCACACCTTCGGCAACTATTGATTCTTCAATTTCGCGATGGAATATCGGGAAGTAAATATCTGAATCCAAATCCAACTTAATTCTCTTAAGTAACTCTGAGTATCCCCTGGAATCAAAGGTGTCATATGCGCCCTTACGATCAGCTTTTCCATACTCCTCTAACAATTTATTACTTAAATGGTAACCATCCATTGGTACTAGCACAGCTTTTTCTTCAACTAAATTACTTAGCAAATACGAGGTTAGGGTTGATTTTCCGGCTCCAGGTTTACCAACTATTCCGATGATGATTCTTTGTTCATTATTTTCTTGCAAAGTTTTTAGGCGTTTTAAGGCCTCTTCAATAGTTTTTATAATTATTGGCATTACTTAAAGACCGATTTCCGCCAACGAATTAGAGAGTATCTCTAAACCTAACCTTGCATCAGCCTCAGAAATATTACATGGTGGCACCATGTGAATTCGATTAAAGTTATTAAATGGCATTAAGCCATTCTTCTTACAAGTAGCGACAATCTCATTCATTTTTGGACTAGATGCACCATATGGCGCAAGTGGCTCACGAGTTTTTCGATCAATAACCATATCAATGCCCCAGAAAACGCCCGCACCTCGAATATCACCAATTACTTGATGTTTTTTTGCCAACTCATTAAGTCCTGGACCAATAATTTTTTCGCCAATACTTGCAGCATTCTCAACCATTTTTTCACTCTTCATAACATCAATTGTTGCAACTGCAGTTGCACATGCCAATGGATGACCAGAATAGGTAAGCCCGCCTGGGAAAACCCGCTCATCAAAGCTCTTTACAACAGGCTCAGAAATAACAACACCCCCTAGTGGCACATAACCAGATGTAACTCCCTTTGCAAAAACTATTAGATCTGGAATTGATTTACTATGTTGATAACCAAACCATTTACCAGTTCTACCAAAGCCAGACATAACCTCATCGGCTATCCATAAAATCTCATACTTATCGCATAAAGCGCGTAACCCATCTAGGTAACCTGCCGGTGGCACTAACACGCCAGCAGTTCCAGGAACTGATTCAATTAATATTGCGGCAATTGTTTTTGGTCCTTCAAAAATAATTGTTTGCTCAAGATGTTCAAGTGCGCGCTGACACTCCTCAGCTTCACTAGTTGCCCAAAATGCCGAACGATATAAATATGGTCCCCAGAAGTGCACATGACCATAGCCAAACTCATTTGGAAATCTGCGTGGGTCTCCGGTGGCATTTATTGCTGAGCCGGTATTGCCATGATAAGAGCGATAGGTTGAAAGAACTTTATGTTTACCAGTGTGAAGTCTGGCCATTCTGATCGCGTTTTCAATTCCATCAGCACCTGCATTTGTAAAGAAAACTTTCTTAAACTTACCCCCCACTATTTCAATAATTCTCTTTGCCGCTTCATTACGTGCTTCATTAGCATGTTGGGGCGCGATAGTTGTCAAAACATCAGCCTGGGCTTTTATTGCCTCAATAACCTTAGGGTGTTGGTGGCCAATATTTGTGAATACTAATTGGCAGGAAAAATCTAAATACTTTTTACCAGTGAAATCCCAAAAATATGAGCCGGCACCACCTGCAATAGCCATTGGCGAAATTTGAGCCTGAGCTGACCAAGAGTGAAAAACATGAGCTCGATCATCAGCAAATACCTTTGCTGCCTTTTCTGGATTGTTTTCTAAACCGCTCACAAATCTCCTACCCTTGAACTTATATTTGCCACTTAGATATAGCCAATCTAAGCACTTATGCGCAATTTTTCCTAGGCCCACGGTAGCAGTGATACCAAAACCTCAAGTATTGTTGGGATATGAAAACTGTTTCGCATTGGATTAATGGCTCAGTTACCACTGATAAAGCCGCACAGGTAGGTGAGATATTTAATCCAGCAACTGGAAAGGTTTCTGGCACAGTTAACTTTGCCGATGTGGCAACAGTTGATAAAGCGGTACAGGTAGCAACTGCTGCTTTTGATAGTTGGCGACATAGCTCACTTACTAAGCGCACCCAAGTTTTATTTGCATTTCGGGAGTTGGTAAATAAAAATAAAGAGAATATTGCTGCGTTAATTACCGCCGAACATGGAAAAGTTCTAAGTGATGCTCAAGGTGAGGTAACTAGGGGACTTGAGGTTGTTGAGTTTGCCTGCGGTATCCCACACCTTCTAAAAGGTGGATTCTCAGAAGAGGTATCTACTGGAGTTGATGTTTACTCAATTCGTCAGCCACTTGGTCCAGTTGCAATTATTTCGCCATTTAATTTTCCAGCGATGGTGCCAATGTGGTTCTTTCCAATTGCTCTTGCCTGTGGAAATACAGTAATTGTTAAGCCCTCTGAAAAAGATCCAAGTGCAATTATGTTTATTGCTGATTTGTTAAAACAAGCTGGCCTACCAGATGGTGTGTTTAATGTTGTTCACGGTGATAAAGTCGCAGTCGATGCGCTGCTGAATCACCCTGGAATTAAATCCGTTTCATTTGTTGGTTCAACACCAATTGCAAAATATGTTTATGAGACTGGCACAAAAACTGGAAAGAGAGTACAAGCATTAGGTGGAGCTAAGAATCACATGATTGTTTTGCCAGATGCTGATTTAGAGTTAGCAGCAGATGCAGCGATAAATGCTGGATTTGGTTCAGCAGGCGAAAGATGTATGGCAATCTCAGCGATTGTTGCTGTTGAGCCGATTGCAGATGCATTAATTGAGAAAATAAAGAGTCGAGCTACCAAAATTAAAACTGGTGATGGCACAACCGGAGCAGATATGGGACCCCTTGTAACTAAGGTGCACCGCGATAAGGTCGCAGCTTATATAGATGCTGGTGAAAAAGAGGGTGCCAAGGTTGTAGTAGATGGCCGCAATGTAGATGTTTTAGGTGATGGTTTCTGGCTTGGTCCGACATTATTCGACAATGTAAAACCAAATATGAGCATCTACCTAGAGGAGATATTTGGCCCTGTCTTAAGTGTTATTCGTGTAAAAACATATGATGAGGCTCTAAACCTAGTTAATGCTCATCAATACGGCAATGGCACCGCAATCTTCACAAATGATGGTGGAGCTGCCAGAAGATTCCAAAATGAGGTCGAAGTTGGCATGGTCGGAATAAACGTTCCAATCCCAGTTCCAATGGCCTACTTCTCATTCGGTGGCTGGAAGAACTCATTATTTGGTGATTCACATGCTCACGGAACTGATGGCGTTCACTTCTTTACTAGAGGCAAAGTAATCACCTCTCGCTGGCTAGATCCAAGCCATGGTGGAATTAACTTAGGATTCCCACAAAACACTTAAGTTAGCCGCGAAGAGTTTTTGCAAGTTCCTTAAAATCATTAACCATAAAATCAACTTCGGCTTGACCATGCGCCAAACTTATTAACCACTGTTCATCTAATCCTGGTGGTGTCATAATTCCATGATTTAATGACCAAAGAAATGATAACTCAGCAATTTGGAAATCTGTTGCTTTATAGTCGCGATAATTACGAACCGGCTTATCAGACCAAGTAACACAGCCTTTAACACCAAAACCAACTGTGTGTGCTGGAAGTTCATACTGATCAATTACTTCACGAATACGCTTTAACGCTTGAATATTTAAAGATTCTGCTTTTTCAAGTGCAGCAGGTGTGCAAACTTTATCTACTGCCCTTACCGCTGCCATAGCCAAAATATGACCATTAAATGTACCAAGGTGTGGCATACGACCATCTGTTACTGGTTTCATAAACTCAGATTTACCACCAAAAGCAGCAAGTGGGATTCCACCACCAATTGATTTAGCCATACAAATTAAATCTGGAATTACACCTAAGCGTTGTGCTGCTCCTTGTGGGCCAGCAGTTAAACCAGTTTTAACCTCATCAAAAATCAAAACAATTTTGTATTGATCGCAAAGCTCTCTAACCGCTTCTAAATACCCTTCATCAGGTAAAACTATTCCGATGTTTTCTAATACTGGTTCAACAATAAAGCATGCAATTGTATTTGCATGCTTACTAAATACGCGCTCCAGTGCTTCAATATTATTAAATGGAACTACATATGATTCCCCTGGCACTGATGCATTTCCAATAACTGAATTTGGTGAATCAGCTGGTCCAGCCTTATCAAGTGATGGCTTGGTAGAGACCATTACCGCATCGCCACTTCCATGGTATCCGCCTTCAACCTTTACAACTCCCTCTTTACCGGTGTAAGCACGGGCTGTTCTAACCGCATACATGGTTGATTCAGTTCCAGAGTTGGTAAAACGAATCTGATCAATACCAAATCTTCGACACAACCGCTCCGCAGCATCTCTTGAGATTGGTGAAGGTGCGGTATATAAAGTTCCAATATCTAGTGATGCCTTAATCTCTGAGATCACCTCTGGATTTAAGTGGCCGACCAACATCGAGCCAAAGCCCATAGATAGGTCTAGCATCTTGCGACCATCCACATCTGTCATCCATGCACCCTTTGCTGAGGAGATTGAGATTGGATATGGCTCAAATGATTGGAAGGTTGAGTGTGCACCAAGCGGAATGCTTTGAACCGCTAACTGGTACTCAAGACCTGAGCTAAGTAATTTTGATTTATACAAATCTAACTGTTGCTGTAAAAGTTTTTCTAATCTAGCACTATCTAGCGGTTTTGAATGTGCTGGTACTGAACGGAAGGTTTGAGGATGATGCGTTTGGGTTTTCATTGCAGGTTTGTGCGGATAGGGGTTCTAATTGAACCGATACTTTGTTAGCACTCTCCTAGTCATACGTTTTCTTACATACATAGTTTAGCAGAGTTAAATTTTTAATCAACTAACCATATTTTATGCGTAGTTTTATATAGTTATTGTTATTTTAAATTGATTAACTATAAAATCATCAGATTAGGATTCATTCTTAATTACTGTATAAATAAGCTGATTTACAGAACAGGTATGATCTACCAATGGTAAATAGAAGAGTTGATTTAACAACCACTCAGATTGAGCATTTAAAAAGCTTAGTTACTGGTTTGGTATCAACAAATGACACTGTACTTGATCAACATGGTAGAGATGAATCTGCTATTCCACCGGTACGGCCTTCTGCAGTTGTCATGCCACAAAGTACTGATGAGGTTTCTAAAGTATTGGCATACTGCAATAGCGAAAAAATTCCAGTTGTAGCATTTGGTGCTGGCTCTTCTCTAGAAGGGCATGTTCTGCCTTTATTTGGCGGAATTTCACTTGATTTAACCCAGATGAATAAAATTATTCAAATACGCCCAGATGATTTACTTGTCAGAGTGCAACCAGGAGTTCATCGCATTGCGTTAAATGAAAAGCTTGCTAACTCTGGTTTGTTTTTCTCAGTAGATCCAGGAGCCGATGCCACATTAGGTGGAATGGCTTCAACCGGTGCTGCTGGCACAACAACTGTTCGATATGGATCGATGCGTGACAATGTTTTAGCAATTACCGCTGTTATGGCAGATGGAACCGTATTTCAAACCGGCCGTGAGACTAGAAAATTATCTGCTGGTTATGACTTAACAAGATTACTTGTAGGCTCTGAAGGCACCTTGGCAATTATTACTGAGTTGACGCTACGAGTATTTGGAATTCCTGAAAAGATGGCGGCAGCCATAGTTAGATTTCCTACCTTGGCAGATGGTGTAACAGCAGCAACAGCTATCGTTCGTTCTGGAATTGCAATTGCAAGATGTGAATTTCTAGATGCCAAGTGCATTAAGAATGTAAATGCTCATGATGGTCTAAAACTTACGGAGATGCCAACCTTATTTTTTGAATTTCACGGATCACCAGCTGGAGTATCTGAGGATGCCCAATCTGTTAAAGATATTGTTGAAGAGTTCGGTGGATCAGAGTTTGAATGGACAAGTGATGAGGGCGCACGTCGTAAGTTATGGCAAGCACGTCATAACGCCTACTGGGCTGGTATTGCAGCAAATCCTGGTAAACGTGCTGTAAGTACAGATGCAGCAGTACCACTTTCAAAACTTTCTGATGCAGTAACTGTTGCTGATCAAATACTTGCAAAACATCCTTATCCATATTCAATATTAGGACATGTTGCAGATGCTAATTTTCACTGTTTTATTGTTACCGATCCAGCAAAACCTGAGGAGCTAGAGGATGTTCGCCACATAACCCATGAAATAACAATGAAAATGATTGAGATGGGTGGAACTTGCACCGGAGAGCATGGCATAGGCTCAGGAAAAATTCAGGCTTTGATTGCCGAAACCGGCGCTCCAGCCGTTAATATTATGAAGTCAATTAAGCAAACTTTAGATCCAAACAACATACTAAATCCGGGAAAGGTTTTTAACTAGATGAGTCTTACTGTCTGGGAAGTAACAATTGCAGCACTTCTAGCCGTATTAGCTTTTGACCTTGCATTAGCGGTAATTAGGAGAAACAAAGAGACCTCTATTAGAGAGGCTGCGGCCTGGACGATTTTTTATGTAAGTGCAGCGATTGCATTTGGGTACTCCCTAGGAGTTTGGAATACAACCCAAGCACGTGGTGAGTTCTTTGCTGGCTGGATTACTGAATACTCACTTTCTGTAGACAATCTATTTATATTTATCTTAATTCTTGCCCGGTTTAAAATTGATAAAACAAAGCAACAACTTGTCTTATTAGTTGGAATTATTATGGCTTTAATTTTACGCGGAACTTTTATTGCACTAGGCAGCGCAGCAATTTCAAGATTCTCTTGGGTCTTTTATATTTTTGGTGCATTCCTTCTCTATACCGCTTATAAACTGATAAGTGAATCAGGGGAAAAGGAGTGGAAAGAAGGCAAACTTATAACTTGGTTTAGAAAAAAAGGTGCATCACCTTTGACTATTGTTTTAGTTGCAATTGCCTTTACCGATTTGATTTTCGCTCTTGACTCAATTCCAGCAATATTTGGGTTAACAAAGGATCCATATATTGTATTTACAGCTAATGCTTTTGCTCTGATGGGACTTCGTCAGCTTTACTTCTTATTAGGTGGCCTGATGAATAAATTGATTTACTTAACTCAGGGATTAGCAATAATTTTAGGATTTATCGGAGTCAAGTTGATAATTGAGGCGATTCACGGTGGCGGCACTCACAAGATACTTGGTATTGAAATCCCAGAGATTTCAACTCAATTCTCGCTAATTGTCATTATTGGAACTTTGATAATAACCACTATTGCAAGTCTGTTCGTTAGTTCTAAATCAAAGGTGGCAGAATAGCCCTCATGATTGAGGGCTCAAATAAGATTCAAGTTTTTAAACCGCATCGCTCAACCCTGCCGCCATTAAAACCATACATATCAGAGTTTTGGAGACGCAGGGAGTTTGCTACTGAGTTATCAAAGTTTTCAGATAAAGCAGAGTACTTGGAATCTAAGCTTGGCAAGGTTTGGTTAGTTCTTAATCCACTATTCCTGGCAGTGATATATTTTCTATTAGTAACGATTATTCGGGGTGGATCCAGCCAAACAAATAGTTTTACCACCTTATGCCACATACTAATAGGTCTATTTACTTTTTATTTTGCTCAAAACTGTATTTTACTTGGCGCTCAATCAATTACATCTGGCGGGCGCTTGATATTAAATCAAGCTTTCCCCAGATCATTACTGCCATTTTCTAGTGCCATCAGC
>CANHGU010000016.1 GCA_947460855.1 Candidatus Nanopelagicaceae bacterium
GTTATCTCCTAGATGTTCCTTTATCCAGACTTTAACTGTCGGTCTCGGAGTTTCACCAAGTCAACCAAATGAATTTCATTTGGGTCGCGGACTTTTACCGCCGGTTCGGAATTACGCCGACCCCCGGATACATCGGTGGCAATGTTACTTCAACCGCCAACTACTTTTTATCGTTACCGATCTCTTTAATTAGATCAAAATCACTGCTACCAAGTTGGCCTTGTGATGCATAAAGCTCTAATTTTGCCCTGGTGTCCTCAATATCTAGATTTCTCATAGTTAACTGACCAATTCGATCCTCTGGCCCGAAGGCAGCATCTTCAGTTTTTTCCATTGATAATTTCTCTGGTGAGTATGAAAGATTTGCACCTTTAGTACTAATAATTGAGTAGTCATCTCCCCTGCGTAGCCGAATTGTCACTGAGCCAGTAATTGCAGATGCAACCCAACTAGTCAGTGATTGACGAAGCATTAGAGCTTGTGGATCAAACCAGCGGCCTTCATACAATAATCTTCCTAGTTTGCGCCCCTGTTGATGATAAGTAGCAATCGTGTCTTCATTATGAATTGCGCTAACTAATCTTTCATAAGCAATAAACAAAAGTGCCATTCCTGGAGCTTCATAAACTCCACGACTCTTCGCTTCAATGATTCGGTTTTCAATCTGATCACTCATGCCAAGACCATGGCGTCCGCCAATAGTGTTAGCTTCTTTAATTAGCTCAACTGAATCCTTTATAACTTTGCCGTTAATTGAAACAGGCCTACCTTGGGCAAACTCAATTGTTACATCTTCACTATCAATTTTTACCGATTGATCCCAAAACTTAACTCCCATAATTGGTTCAACTATTTCAATATTGGAATCTAAGTTTTCAAGTGATTTAGCTTCATGCGTTGCCCCTAAAATATTTGCATCGGTGCTGTATGCCTTCTCTGTTGAATCTCGATACGGCAATTTGTGATCAACTAACCACTTAGACATCTCTTTGCGGCCACCTAATTCACTGACAAAATCTTTATCTAGCCATGGTTTATATATTTGTAACTTTGGATTAGCTAGTAATCCATAGCGATAAAAACGCTCAATATCATTACCTTTATATGTTGAACCATCTCCCCAAATTAAAACATTATCAGCTAGCATGGCTCGTACAAGCAAAGTTCCAGTCACTGCTCTGCCTAATGGCGTGGTATTAAAATATGCTTTTCCAGCAGTTGTAATATGAAAAGCACCGCAGGCAAGTGCAGCTAATCCCTCTTCTACTAATGCACTCTTGCAATCAACTAATCTTGCAATTTCAGCGCCATACTCTTTAGCTCTATCCGGAACAGTTTGAATATTTAACTCATCATACTGACCAAGATCTGCTGTGTATGTGCATGGCGTTGCACCTTTACTTTTCATCCATGCAACTGCGACTGAAGTATCTAATCCACCACTAAATGCGATACCAACTTTGTGGCCAACTGGCAGGGATGAAAGAACCTTTGACATGGCTGCAGTCTAACCTTTTGCACTAAAACCCCGCTTGGTTTAAGCCATAGATTGAGGGCCAAATAGCAAAACTAATCGAGACTGGCAGGATTAGAAAGACCACTGGGATAAGCAAGGCAATTTCACTCTTGCCAGATTTTTTAAGCAAAGCAATATTGATCTGCTTGTTAAGTGCTTGGACCTGATTATTTAATACATCTAATACTGGTGTGCCACGTTCGATAGCAATTTGAATTGAGTTTGTAAGTCGCCTAACCTGATGTGAACTCGTTGCAACCGCTATAAAATCCATAGTCTGAGCGAGATTGCGTCCACTCTCATACTTAGCAAAACTTTGCTTAATTAAATTTGGTATAACACCAAATGATCTTTGCGATATATAACGTAATCCCATCATTGGACTTTCACCCGCTGAAATCATAATTGATAGCATCTGTAATATATTTACAAGTTCCTCGTTAATCTCATTCTGTTTTACCTGACTACCAGTTAAATTTCTAATAAAATTATTTAACCATTGGAGTTTAGATGCATAATCTGAAACAGAAAGTAAGTTTGATATTTCAATAAATATAATTCTTAATGAAAAGATTGCTGCCGGAGCTACTAGGATAAAAATATAAAGACTTAAGCGATTCATTTCTCAACTATCTGCATTGTGAATAGTCGCTTGGCTTTTGGCAATCTTGCAATTTTATTCATCCAAAGATACGCAGTAAGTGTTGCGATAACTCCAAAAATCATAATCGCACGGCCAGTTGGTTGAAGATATGCCACTCGGGCATTTTCTTGAGTCCGTAATATAAATAGCAGAATCCAAGGAGCAATGGCCGCTAAGTTTGCTGAATTCTTAATCCAACCAAACCTAGTTGAAATTTCAGATCGTAAAGCTAAGTCTGCTGAAACATATTCAGATAATTCCCGCAACACTTTTACGGCATTCTTACTACCAAACTTAGCGGTAAAATAAAGACACTCAAATAATTGATCGGTAATTGGGTTAGAAAAATCCTGCTTAAGATCATTAAGGCAGTCTTCAAATTTGCTTCCAGCTGACAAGTTTTTTTCGAACTCTTTAAACTTATTTTGAACCGCTTTAGGTCCAACCCTTCCAAGGTTTGCCAAGCTCTCCGAGATGGATGCACCTGACTGAAGTGCTGAAATAATTAAATCAAGTACCTCTGGCCATGCCTCATCTTGGTGCTTTTTTGTTTGGGACTTATTCCTGATAAGAAATGCCGCATACAGGGCTAATAAAAAAAATGGAAACAATATGAGAATTGCTAATGATTTCATTTAATCAATCTATGTTTGTTTTTTATTGTTGAGTAATCAGCTAATCCTTTTTCATACTCAATACCATTCCACCGGTAAATTGAGTCAATTTCGACAATGCCAGCTTCTGATCGCCCAGTAACTGCTGCTACCTCGACTACCCGCCGCTTACCTTGCGAATCGAGCGAGCATTGAATTACTAAGTCGATACTGCTTGCAATTGTCGGGGTTATAAAGCTTTGAGCAATGTTTTCTCCGGCGAGTAAAGGCAGTAGTTGTAATTTACTTATAGCACTTCGCGCTGAGTTGGCATGTAATGTAGCCATGCCTGGTAAACCAGCATTTAAAGCAATGAGTAAATCTAGGGCTTCTGCTTCTCTAACCTCACCCACAATAATTCGGTTAGGTCTCATTCTTAGAGATTCTTTAATTAACTTTCGAAGTGAAATTTCACCTTCACCTTCTAAATTTGTGTTTCTAGTTTGCAACCCGATCCAATCTGGTAATTTAGGCTTTAATTCAAATACTTCTTCAATTGTTATTACTCGTTCATGAACTGGGATTTGACTAGCTAATGCATTCAAGAATGTAGTTTTACCTGCTTGCGTGCCACCACTAACTAAAATATTCAAACCATCATGAACAGCATGTGTAAGCAAAGCTAATATTTCGTCGTTAATGGAACCAAGTTGCTTTAAATCCGAAAGTGTACTTCCTTTATTTAGGTGCTTGCGAATATTTACTGCCCAATGAACAGCTGTTACCTCTGGGATTGCAACATGTAATCTACTTCCATCAGGTAACCGAGCATCAACAAATGGTGTACTCACATCTAGCCGTCGCCCGCCCCAAATCAACAATCTTTCAATTAAGTTATGCACTACCTCCTTACTAAGTACCAAGTTTGTTAGCTCACTTTTTCCATTCCGCGCTACAAATATACGATTTGGTGTATTAATCCAAATCTCTTCTACCGATTGATCATCAATTAAACCTTGAATTGGGCCAAAACTCTTATTTTTTAACTCTTCATTTTCCACTCTTAAATCTTAGAAATTAAAATAAATCGTCGGTAGTCAAAATTCATTTCTGTGGAGTAAATTGCGCAAATAGTTACAGAATCATTACTCTTAGTGAAATACTCAATTTAATGAATCGATCCGTTTATACCAATCAATCTGATTTTCTTGATCATTTCGATGACAGCTTGCCAACTCAACATGTTGTGGAAGTCCCTGCTTTGCTCTACTAAGCACCTGCTTTAGGTCAATCTGTTCATTACTAGATAATAGTATCCAAAACCCAAGTTGATGAACACGGGAAATACAATCACTTTGCCGAAATACTTGTTTGAGTAAAAAAGCTATTCTAACTAACTCTGTTTCTATTTCATTTTTAACTCTATCTAGATTGCTTTTTTCTTTGTCTAATAATTCATTTCCGGTGAATTTATCTATATCAAATTGTGCATAAACTACACATAATTTCGTTAAGTTCCTATCTGCAAGTTGAATATCTCGAGAAACTATTTGATTAAAAATCTCTGGAGCCATTACGCCAGTCAAAAGATCTATTTCCCCATTGTTTGCGAAAAATACTTCTGCTAAAAACCGTTTACTTTCATCCATATTAAGCAAAAAGGGTAGTATTCAAAAGTGAATCTGAAAAGAGCATTCGAGAGCGAATCTTGCCGAATTCGGGCCATCTATTTACTGCGTATTGAGTCTTTAATTATTCTTGGATTAGTCGTTTATCTTTTAATTGCACCGCTTATCTCTGAGGTTAGTGCACCTGCTGCCCTTTCTGCCGAGATTGCTTTTGGGCTTTTAGGCTCCATTGGACTCTGGTTTTGCGCAGGTGGATTTAAGCAAAATAAATCATTTGGCCGAGCACCGGCAGTATTGGCAAATCTAATTGCTTTAGGTGTTTCTTACTATATGGTCAGTGGAAAGTTTTTTTTAGTAGGTATTCCACTTGCGCTACTTGCTTTAATAACTTTAATATCAGCGGCACTTGGTTATAAAGAATAATTACCAATCAACTACTTGTCGGTCTTCCCAAAGTAATCCAGTTTTATTTTTTGTTGGATCAAAATCTCTAGTTGCCAACCAAATAGCTGTATCAGCACCCTGCTCCGCACTCCTTGGTGCATCTTCTCCTCCCATATCGGTACGACAATGACCAGGGCAGATAGCATCGACTAAAAATCCTCTCGCTCCTAAGCCAGTTTCATATGAAAGATTCTTAACAAATGCATTTACACCTGCTTTGCTTATTCGATAAGGAGCAAGACCACCATGTGTACCAGGGCCAGACATTCGGCCAAGACAAGCTGAGTAAACAACAACTCTTCCCTTTCTTGCATCTGTCATTGCTGGTGCAAGTTGATTAACTGCGGTAAATACTGAATCCAAATTAATTGATAGAGTCCGCCGCCATTCATCATCGTTAGTTCGAAGTGTCTTTGACATTTTTTCACTCATTACGCCATGCGCTAATACTAAAACATCTAAAATTCCTAAATCTTTACTACTGGCTTCTTCGGTAATTTCTATTAATACCTGGCGGAGCTTTTTATTGTCTGCAACATCTACTGCTCTATATTGACAACCTAGAGTCTGCGCACTTTGCGCTAAGCGTTTTTCATCCTTACTAATTATGTAAACAGTAAATCCGGCAGCAATTAATCCTTTAGCGGTTTCAAATCCGAGGCCGCGCGAGCCCCCGGTAACTATTGCCCATTTTTTGTCGCCATTCATGGGTGCAACCTTGCCGTTAATTATGGGGCTTTACCAGCCCAGCGTATGTGCTGGTGGCCACTTTCACTTGGCTAGATCCCTGATTAGGTTAAGTACTCCTTAGGTGAGAGTTAAGATTAACCTGTTGCACCAATCTCGATTTAGCCAATATAAGGAGAGACTCAGTGAGTGAAGCTGGAGCAAATACGCCCGCTAACCACTTTGGTGGCTCATTTGGTCCAAATGAGTGGCTTGTCCAAGAGATGTATGAAAGATATCAAAGCGACCCAACTTCGGTAGATAAATCTTGGTGGGAATTTTTTGCAGATTTTAAAGGTACTCCAAATTTAAATGGCTCAACAAAAGCTGGTACACCACCAATTCCAAAATCTCAATTAGCTAAAACAGAAATTCCAACCCCAGCAGTCCAACCCAAGATATCAACACCAGTTTTAAGCGAACCAATTGCCGAGAAAATTGAAACTTCAAGCCATTCTTCTTCACCAATCATCAAGCCCGCTGATCCAATTGTTAAGCCAATTCCAACATTAACTACACCCTCAGCTTCATCAGTTGAGCCACTTCGTGGTGTTGCTGCTCGAGTTGTGCAATCGATGGAGGGTTCACTCTCAGTGCCAACCGCTACAAGCGTACGAGTTATCCCAGCAAAGTTAATGATTGATAATAGAACTGTAATTAATAATCATCTAAAACGTGGTCGTGGTGGAAAGGTTTCATTTACGCACTTAATCGGTTATGCAATGGTTAAAGCTGCCCGAGCAATGCCAGAGATGAATTCTTTTTTCACAGAATTAGATGGTAAGCCAGCAGTAGGTCACCCAGAACATATAAATTTAGGTATTGCAATTGATTTAGCAAAACCAGATGGTTCTAGACAATTATTAGTTCCGTCAATTAAAGGTTGTGAAAATTTAGATTTTGCCCAGTTTTGGTCGGCATATGAAGATATGGTCCGTAAGGCAAGAAGTGGTGCGCTAACTGTTGAGGATTTTGCTGGCACAACTCTTTCACTAACAAACCCAGGCACGATTGGAACTGTTCACTCAGTTCCTCGATTAGTACAAGGTCAAGGCATGATTCTTGGTGTTGGTGCCCTGGATTACCCTGCTGAATTCCATGGTGCAAATGAACAAACTTTGGCAGATCTTGCGATTAGCAAAGTTGTAACGATAACTAGTACATATGACCACCGAATTATTCAAGGTGCACAATCTGGTGATTTCCTGCGAAGAATTCATGAAATTTTACTTGGCGAAGAAAACTTTTATGATGAAATTTTTGAAGCATTACGCATTCCGTATGTTCCAATTCGCTGGGTTATTGATATGCAGTTTGCAAAAGATGATGATGTTAGCAAGACTGCAAGAGTTCAGAAGTTAATTGATGCATACCGCACTACTGGTCATTTAATGGCAGATGTTGAACCATTGGCGTATGTACAAAGATCACACCCAGATCTAGATGTTGTAACCCATGGTTTATCGCTTTGGGATTTAGATCGCGAATTTGCAACTGGTGGCTTTGGTGGAAAATCCTCTATGAAACTTCGTAGAATTTTAGGGGTTCTACGAGATTCATACTGCCGCACTATTGGTGTTGAATATATGTACATTGCTAATCCAGATGAACGTAAATGGATGCAAGAGCGAATTGAAGTTGGAGCTCCTAGAACACCTCGAGAAGAGCAACTTAGAATTCTTCGTAAGTTAAATAGTGCAGAGGCATTTGAATCCTTCTTGCAAACTAAATATGTTGGGCAAAAAAGATTCTCACTTGAAGGTGGCGAATCGGTAATACCAATGCTCGATGCAATGATCTCCTCTGCAGCAGAATCTGGTTTAGATGAAGTATGTATCGGTATGCCGCACAGAGGTAGATTAAATGTTTTGGCAAATATTGCTGGAAAATCTTATGGACAAATATTCCAGGAGTTTGAAGGAAATTATCATGATAATGAGGTGCACGGTTCAGGTGATGTTAAGTACCACCTAGGAACTAAGGGAACTTTCACGGCTGAATCTGGTGCTACTACAAAAATTTATCTGGCAGCTAACCCATCACATCTAGAAGCAGTTAACCCCGTACTTGAGGGAATTGTTAGAGCTAAACAAGACAAGTTAAGAGCTGCCGCTGGTGATACCTCAGTAGATGAACAAATCTCCTATCCAGTAATGCCAATCTTGCTTCATGGTGATGCTGCTTTTGCCGGCCAAGGAGTTGTATCAGAGACTCTCTCACTTTCACTACTTAAGGGATACAGAACTGGTGGCACTATCCATATAGTTGTTAATAACCAAGTTGGTTTTACAACTTCACCACATGCAGCTAGATCTTCAACCTACTCAACTGATATCGCAAAAATGATCCAATCACCAGTTTTTCACGTTAATGGAGATGATCCAGAGGCTTGCGTACGAGTTGCTCGATTAGCTTTTGAGTACCGCCAAACTTTTAACAAAGATGTTGTAATTGACATGATTTGTTATAGAAGGCGTGGTCATAATGAAGGTGATGAGCCAAGCTTTACACAGCCACTTATGTACAAACTAGTAGATGCAAAGCGATCAACTAGAAAACTTTATACTGAAGCATTAATTGGTCGTGGTGACATCACGGTAGAAGAAGCAGAAGAAGTATTACGCGATTACCAGCAGCAGTTAGAGGGTGTATTTACCTCTGTTCACAATACTGAACCTGCAAGTGACCCAAACTGGAAGCCTCCAGTAGTGCCCGCACCAGATTCTGTTAATACATCTGTCCTAGAGGCAGATTTGCGTAAGATCGTTGCAACTCAATCTGAAATTCCATCTGCCTTTACAGTGCATCCAAAATTGTTACCTCAATTATTGAAACGAGTTGAAATGCTAGATGAATCAACAGTTGATTGGGCAACTGGTGAAATGTTGGCTTTTGGTTCACTACTTTTAGAAGGTTATCCAATTCGAATGAGCGGACAGGATGTTCGTCGAGGAACATTTAGTAACCGCCATGCTGTAATTGTTGATAAAGAAAATGGCAAAGATTTATTCCCACTTCGCTCTTTGGTTAAAGATCCTAATCAATTCCATATATATGATTCTTTGCTTTCTGAGTATGCAGTTATGGGATTTGAGTACGGATACTCTGTAGAGCGTGATAACGCCCTAGTTCTCTGGGAAGCTCAGTTTGGCGACTTCGCCAATGGCGCACAAACAGTTGTTGATGAATTTATCTCTTCTGCACTACAAAAGTGGGGCGAGCGATCATCGATTGTTTTATTGCTGCCACATGGGTATGAAGGTCAGGGACCAGATCACTCCTCCGGAAGAATTGAAAGGTTTCTTGCATTATGCGCTGAGCAAAATATGACTGTTGCTCAGCCATCTACGCCCGCCTCTTACTTCCATCTCCTTCGCTGGCATATGAAAAATCCTGCTCGTAGGCCACTAATAGTTTTTGAACCAAAATCTATGCTTAGATTAAAAGCAGCTGCCAGTGGACTTAAAGATTTTACAACTGGAACATTTAAGCCATTTATTCCTGATGATAAGGTAATTAACACCACTAGATTGATATTTACGTCTGGCAAGGTTTACTACGATTTAATTGCAGAACGAGAAAAACTAGGTGAGTACTCAACTGCAATTGCAAGAGTTGAACAGATTTATCCACTTCCAATTGATGAAATTATTGCTGAAGCAAAGAAGCATCCAAATGCAACTTTATTGTGGGTTCAAGATGAACCAGCTAATCAAGGTCCTTGGCCGTTTATTGCTCTTGCAACCTCAGAAGCCTTCGTTGCTCATGAGGAGTTAAATGGCAGAACTCTTCGTAGAGTTTCAAGAAGAGCAACTGCAAGCCCTGCTACTGGAAATCATCACTTGCATGAAGAGGAAGAAAAAGCATTAATGACCGAGGCATTTACTCGTTAATTACCTTTTCTATACTTTAGAACTACTTTTCCTAAAAACTGATCTCTAGTAAGCCATCCCCAACTTCTTGAGTCTGTGCTTTCTTTATTTTCTCCCTCTAGCCAATATCTAGTCACGCCCTGCTCGGTTCGGGATTGAGTAAGTCGCTTGATTAACTTAACGCCTTCTCTATTTGGGTCTTGGATTAGGTATACCTCACCAACTTTTAAGGTGTGCCGTTGGCCACTTACCGAGCGGACAAGTAACCAATCTCCTTGATTGTAGGCAGGAGACATTGAACTTCCAGAAACTGAAACCGTGCTAAAACCGAACATGCAGAGTATTCTCCCACTAATAAATAGTATTAATTTAACCTAGGAGAGAAAATGTTTGATTCATTACTTAAGTTAATTGCTCCAAAGGAGCGCGTATTTGCCCATTGCGATCTACCATGCGGTGTTTATGATCCAGCGCAAGCAAAAATAGAAGCTCAATCTGTTAAGGCATGCATGGAAAAATATGCTGCAAGTAGCGATGCGGATTTTAAATCCCGTGCTGTAGCAATTAAAGAAGAGAGATCTGAGTTAGTAAAGCATCACCTTTGGGTTCTTTGGACCGATTATTTTAAACCAAATCATTTTGAAGCTTACCCACAACTTCACTCGCTGTTTAATGAAGCAACTAAACTTGCTGGTGCTGGTGGAAGTAAGGGAACAAATGATGTGGCTGTTGCAAACAAATTAATTAGCAAGATAGATGAAATTGCAGAGATTTTTTGGGCAACTAAAAAATAATAATCTAAAATAGCCAGTAGCTAAAAGTTTAAGCTGCTGGCTATCTTATTTTCTTTAAGTGGTGTGCCTTTTTCTGCCATCATAGTTTCAGCAGCAACTCTTGCCATAAATGAAACTCTTTCGACAAATTTACGGGTAATCAGGCCGGAAGCAATCAATCGAGCGCTTTGATGCACTTCAACCTCAAATTTTAAAACATTTTCATCAAGCCCAAGGCACCTAGATGTGGCATGAATTTCTATGCCAACTCCAGCAGCACCGCATATTTCGATTTGAGAATTGGAGGTTATTGTTGTTTCACCAAAATCTAAAAATTCAATTATCGCGGTACTGCATGCGCTTTCCATCAAAGATAGTAA
>CANHGU010000017.1 GCA_947460855.1 Candidatus Nanopelagicaceae bacterium
CTGCGCATGAATTCAACAGCCTTAGCAACTACACCGCGTGGGTCTCTTGAGTAAGCGGTGTCATCACTTGGATTGTGAACAGAGAAGAGAATAATTAAAGTTTTTTCTTTACGGAATGGATCAAGATATGCAGAGGATGGAACGGGTAATAACTTCATATCTGATTCATGGATTGATTGGAAGCCTCTAATTGAGGAACCATCAAACATTAAGCCATCTTTAAATACGCTCTCATCAAATGATTCAACTGGCACGTTAAAGTGATGTTGAATACCTGGTAGATCAATAAATCTTACATCGATCAACTTCACATCATTCTTCTTGATGTAATCGAAGATCTCAGATGAATTCTTAAACATCTATTCTCCTAAGAATTAATATCGCTGAGTAAAGGGCCACATTGCACCTCTTCAGATAGGTAAAACCTAGTAGAAAATAATGAAAAACCCATAACCTGCGTGTTACATCTATGTTTCAAACCCTTGGATTTGGATACTCTTACCGCATGAGTAGCGTCGGTGAGCCTGGATCGTTGCCATCGGCCACCCTGGGAAGGCGCCTTATTGCCTTAGTGATTGATTGGAGTATGAGTGGTCTAGTAGCCGGCTTACTTGGCCCTAATTTTTTCATTGATCGCAGCTTTAGTACATTGATAATATTTTTTATTGAGGTAAGTATTTTTACTATTATTTTTCAAGCATCTGCTGGGCAGCGAATAATGGGGATAAATGTTGTTACCTATCCAGGGCAATTACGAGCTTTGCCTTGGAAAATATTATTGCGGACATTTCTAATTTGCTTAGTCTTACCTGCAGTTTTCACAACCAATGGTAGGCCGCTTCATGACCACTTTACAGATACTCAAAGTGTAAGAAATATTTAAAAGTTTAGCGCTTAGGCATCCTCATACTTGTAGGCATTGGTCCTTTTGGCATTGGTAGGTTTAAACCACCAACAGAGCGAAGTCGAGTGCGAACTTCACGTAGTTGAGCAGTACTTAACTTCTTTGGAAGTTTCTTTAAATGTTTTTGTAATTTACGAATTGAAACCTGATCTTTTCCATCACCGACCATAATTTCAGTTATTGGTACACCGGAGAGGAATCTCTCCATTTTGCGACGCTCATCCTGCATAAGTGAGCGCACTGCAAAGCCACCCTCGCCAACCAAGATGACTCCAGCTTTACCAGATACTCGATGGACCATATCTTGATTCTTATTTACGTTGACCGCTGGGGTAGTAACAAATCCTCTACGGATGGACATCAGAACACTTGCGCCAGCGCCTAGTTGACCTTCAATTGATGAGAAGGCTGCGGTATTGGCAAATCTTGTAAATAAGAAAAATGCGGCAAGAAAACCAAGAGGTATAGATAAAAAGCCAGCATAAATTGGATGGCCTAGGTTATTTCCAATTACTACACCAAAGCCAACAATTAAAACAAATATTAATAAGCACCAGATAATTGCAGTCGGGGAGTCTTTCTTAACTAATTTATAAGCATCCTTTAAAACTGCAAGTTGAGATTGTTTCTCAGGCGCTGCGGCTTTGCTTGCCTCTTCCTTTTTCTTACGACCAAACATTTCTCTCCCTTACTTAACTGCTCTGGCGGATATCGCCTGGTTGTACAGACGACCTGCTCGATAGCTAGAACGTACCAATGGACCACTCATAACACCAAGAAATCCTATTTCCTCCGCCTCTTTACTCAACTCTACAAACTCATTTGGCTTAACCCAGCGGATAACAGGGTGGTGTTTTGCAGTTGGACGCAGGTATTGAGTAATGGTGATTAAGTCACAGCCAGCAGTTCGCAGATCTATTAAGGCCTGAGTGATCTCTTCTCGGGTCTCACCCATTCCCAAAATTAAGTTTGATTTTGTAATAAGACCAAAATCTCTGGCTTGTGTAATCACATCAAGTGATCGTTCATATCTAAAGGCCGGCCTAATTTGTTTAAATATTCTAGGCACTGTCTCTAAGTTATGTGCAAAAACCTCTGGCCTAGTTTCAAAGACCTGATTTAGTAGGTGTGAATGGCCACTGAAATCTGGTGCCAGCATCTCAACACCAACACCTGGATTTAACGCATGGACCTGAGCGATTGTTTCGGCGTATAGCCAAGCACCCTCATCTTCTAAATCATCCCTTGCAACTCCAGTAATAGTTGCATACTTTAAATTCATTGCCTTAACTGATTCAGCAACTTTTCTCGGCTCAGAACGATCAAGTGGCTTTGGTTTACCGGTATCAATATTGCAGAAATCGCATCTTCTGGTGCAGGCCTCGCCACCAATTAGGAAAGTTGCCTCGCGATCTTCCCAACACTCAAAAATATTTGGACAGGCAGCTTCTTGGCATACGGTGTGTAATCCCTCTTTTGCAACTAATGATCTAAGTTTTGTGTACTCCGGGCCCATAACCGCTTTAGTCTTAATCCACTCAGGTTTTCTTTCAATCGGAGTTTGCGCATTCCTAGCTTCGATTCTAAGAAGTTTGCGACCATTTGGATCAATACTCATTGTGATACTCGCTCTAACATGGGCAAAACATGTTTTTTCAACACAGGCATAACCTCTTCGATCGTAATACTTCTACCGAGTTCTGCAGATAAAGAGGTCACCTTCGCATCTGCAATTCCGCAGGGCACAATCTTTGAGTATGCAGATAAATCTGGATTTACATTTAAAGCAAATCCATGCATCGTCACGCCTTTTGCTACCCGTAATCCAATAGCTGCAATCTTGCGATCACCCTTTTCATCTCTAAGCCAAACGCCACTTCGCTCACAATAACGCTCAGCTTTAATTCCAAACTCCTGGCAAATCGAAATAATTGCTGTTTCTAACTCTCTTACAAATCCAACTACATCGGTCGAATTTTTCAATTTGATTATTGGATAACCAACAATTTGTCCAAGTCCATGCCAGGTAATCTTTCCACCGCGATCAACATCAATCACTGGCGTGTCATCCAATGGGCGGTCAGAAATTTCAGTACGGCGTCCGGCGGTATAAACTGAGGGATGCTGCAGAATTAGTAAAGTATTTGGCTCAATATCATTAACAACTTTTTCATGAATCTCTTTTTGCATCTGCCAAGCAGTGAGATAATCAATCACACCGAGCTCTTCCACTCTGAGAAGTTTCTGCGAAATTATGGTTGAACTCACATGCATAGCCTAATTGGCGAGGCAACCTTTGGCTAAAGATTTGGATCGGTTCGAGCCTTTGGTGTGAGGTAAATACCATCGCTGGTAGATTTGCCTCCTAATCCAAATTTCCGAAAGGCTCTCTATACCCATGGCTATTAAAAAGAAGAGTTCTACCAGCGTGAAAAACCGTAAGCCTTTTGCGATATCAATGCTGGTCGTAATTGCCTGGTTCATTATTACTGGAGTTTTTGGCCCACTTTTTGGCAAGTTAACCTCAGTCCAAGAAAATAATAACTCTTCTTTCTTACCAAAGGGTGCTGAAGCAACTCAAGCATCTGAAGTTATTCAAACATTTTCCGGAAAAGATTCCTTTAACTTCCCAACCCTAATTTTATTTGAGGGTGATGTAACACCTAAGACAATTGCTGCCGTAAATGAGCACTTGGCTACAGTTGGCGGCTTAACGCTAGATGGCACTTCTGCAAAAATTACCGATTATTTGGCGCCTGGTCAGCAAATCACAGTTTTCCCTTCCCAAGACGGCAAGGCAATTTTAGGAAATATTCCACTTGACGGAAATTCAATCGCAAAAACCTTGCCAAATGATAAGCCGGTATTACCAGCAATAATTGAAGCGTTACGGGCTGATGTCAAACCAATTGCTGAGGCAAATGGTTTAACTCATTATGTAACTGGTCCAGGCGGATTACTTGGTGACTTGTTTGGTGCATTTGGAACACTGGATTCAACTCTGCTTCTCACAACTTTGGGAGTAGTAGCAATTATTTTGATTATTGTTTACAGATCACCATTTCTTTGGTTGATTCCACTAATCTCTGCCATGTTTGCACTATCTACTGCCGGTGGAATTGTTTATCTTTTAGCAAAGAACAACATCATTGATGTTGATGGTCAGTCTCAAGGAATTCTTTCTGTTCTAGTACTTGGCGCCGCAACTGATTATGCACTTTTGTTGATTGCTCGTTATCGTGAAGAGCTTCACCACTATGAATCCCGCTTTGATGCCATGCGTGCAGCATATAAAGGAGTCTGGGAGCCAATCCTTGCCTCCGGTTCAACAGTTTCTATCTCACTGCTAATTCTTCTCTTCAGCCAATTAACAAATACTGCAAGCCTTGGTCCAATTGGTGCGATCGGCATTGTTTGTTCGATGATTACGATTCTTACACTCTTACCAGCTTTTCTGCTGCTCTTTGGTCGTTGGATTTTTTGGCCACGCCGCCCGGAGTTCGATGGTGATGATCATGTGATGTCTGGAACTTGGAGCAAGGTTGGAAAGGTAATTGAGAAAAATCCAAGAAGAGCATGGATTATCTCGGGTGTATTTTTACTTTTATTAGCCTCCGCATCTACCACTCTAAAGGCAGATGGAATTGGCACAGTCGATACATTTACAGGTAATCCTGAATCTGTAGTTGGCCAAAAATTATTGCTAACCCATTTTCCTGGCGGCGAAGGAGATCCAACTCAGATTGTTGTAGCAGCCGACAAAATAGATGCGGTATCTGCAGCAGTTAAAAATGCTCCTGGCGTTACAGATGTTTCACCATTATTAGATGGACTTGCCTTACCTGGCCAACCTCTACCAAAGATTAAGATCGTAGATAACAAAGCAATTCTTAATTTAACTTTGGATAAGGCCCCAGATAGCGTAGAAGCTGGAAATGATATTCCAAAAATTCGGCAACTTGCCCATGCAGCAGATTCAACCTCATTAGTTGGTGGCACAAGCGCGGTTTACTTTGATGTTAGAACTGCTAATAGCCACGATAATCGAACAATCATTCCAATAATTTTGTTTGTAATTACCTTAATTCTTGGTTTATTACTTCGAAGTATCTTAAGCGCACTTTTGTTACTTGGAACAGTTGTTCTTTCATACTTTGCGACTCTCGGCGTATGCGCATTGGTCTTCAACCACGTATTTGGTTTTGCTGGCGGAGATAACTCCTTCCCACTGTTTGCATTCATATTCTTAGTTGCGTTAGGAATTGATTACAATATTTTCTTAATGACCCGTGTGCGGGAGGAGTCACAGAAAATTGGAACTCGCCGTGGTGTAATTAAGGGCCTAACAGTTACCGGCGCTGTAATTACCTCTGCTGGAGTTGTATTAGCTGCAACCTTTGCAGTTCTAGGACTTCTACCGCTGGTGCCATTAGCTCAGATTGGCTTTGCAGTTGCATTTGGTGTTTTGCTAGACACAATAATTGTTCGTTCAATTTTGGTACCAGCACTTGTGCATGAAATTGGGCCAAAGATTTGGTGGCCTTCTAAACTTCAGCGCGAAGGCAAGTAGTACTCTTTCTAAATGGCGCCCAGAGTTGGTATCGCAGGATACGGACTTGCTGGGCGCATTTTTCACGCCCCGCTTCTAAAAGGTGCTGGATTTGATGTTGTTGGAGTTGTAACTAATAATCCGGTTAGAAAAAGTGAAGCTTTATCTGATTTTCCAAATATTCAAATAGTTTCAACTATTGAGGAGTTGTTCAAATTAAAACTAGATTTATTTGTAGTCGCATCTGTAAATAGTGAGCATCTTAAACAAGCAATTTCTGGGCTAAAGGCCGGCATCCCAGTAGTAGTAGATAAGCCAATGGGTAGGAACCTTAAAGAGGTTGAAGAGATTATCGCGCTTTCAAAACAACTTAATGTTCCAGTTACTACTTTTTTTAATCGCAAATGGGATAGCGATGCGCTAACAATAAAGAAGGTGATTAGCGAAGGAATCTTAGGTAATATTTTTCGCCTAGATTCTAGGTTTGAGCGTTTCAGGCCAGAGCTTTCCAAAGATTCATGGCGAGAACATCAAAGTGCGGCAGATGGGGGTGGAAACCTGCTAGATCTGCAACCACATTTGCTTTCCACTGCACTTGATTGGTTCGGTCCGGCAGAACTAGTTGCAGCTTCAGTTAGAACAATTCGGGGTGCTGCAGATGATGATAATTTTTTAGTACTAAAACATGACAGTGGCGTTGACTCCTATTTATCTGCAAGTGCGGTGATTGGTTCACCCGGCCCAAGAGTGCGCATAACTGGAGATCGCGCCTCATTGATAATTAAGGATTTAGATCCACAAGAGGCGCTGCTTCGGCGCGGTCTTTACCCAGCGGGTGGAAAATGGTCAGAAAGCACAAAGAGTGCGGCTTTTCTGCATTACGGTGAAAAGGTTGTTGAGTATCCCGGTGTTGATGGTAATTATGCCCAATTTTATGTTGAGGTAAAGGCAGCTTTAAGTGGTGGTAAGTGGCCAGTTACTACTGATGAAGCTTTGGCTGTTGCAAAAATTATCGATAAAGCAAGAGAAATATCTTTTAGATAGAGATGGATTTTGATTGCATAGTTGTTGGAGCTGGACTTGCAGGGCTTACTGCAACTAGAAATCTACAAAGTGCTGGTAAGTCGGTTCTACTTCTAGAATCAAGTGATCGAGTTGGTGGGCGAGTTAGAAGTGATTTAATTGATGGTTATATCTGCGATCGAGGCTTTCAGGTTATTAATCCTAAATATCCACAGGTAGCTGCAAGTGGAGTGTTAAAAACTTTAGATTTCAAAGAAATACCAGGCAAAATCAGATTAGTTGATTATGAGTTACTAGTTGGATACAGCCTAGATTCATTTTCTAGCCAAATTGGAAGTATCTCTGAAAAAATAAACTTTGTTACTTTTTTAGCTAGCAGAGGTATTTCAAACTCCAAAAGCTTCGGTGAGTATTTGATCAAATTTCCTACATTTTATCAACGAGTTTTATATCCTTTTTTATCAGGTGTTTTGTTAACTAATCCGGCTGACATAGCGGCCGATGTTGCCCAAGAAATCCTGAGGAGTTTTATTAAATCACTTCCTGGTATTCCAGCCGGGGGAGTAGGAAAGTTTTCTGATGCGCTTGCCAAACCAATCTTGAATCTAAAGTTAAATGAGAGAGTCGAAGAGATTAATAATGGGGTAGTTAGTACTTCTGCTGGCAAATATAAAGGAAAATATATTGTAATTGCCACAGATCCAACCACATCTGCTCAGCTTTTAGGTATTGGCTCAGCTGTCAAAATGTTATCAAGCACTACTTCTTACTATTCAACTAGTGATGAGTTAAATAACTTTGAGTTCTTAGCAGTTTCAAGTAAGTCGAAATTAGTAAACTCAATTGTGATTAGTTCAGTTTCAAGTCGGTATGCACCAGTCGGTAAAAACTTGATAGCGGCAACATCACTTAACCCATTAACGGATGCGGTATTTAGATCTGAATTAGCAGATCTTTGGCGCACAAATACCAACAAGTGGGAGACGGTTGCTAGGTATGAAATTAAGCAATCACTTCCATTTCATGGGACTGGCAAGAAGAAGATGCAAAATTTTCAATACAGTGATCAAATTTTTGTAATTGGTGACCACATGGCTATACCTTCACAGGAGGGAGCTATGAAATCTGGAGCTTTAGCTGCGAAAAGAATTAATCAACTAATGCAGTAAGTGCTGATGAAACATGAGGGTAGGCAAACTCAAATTTACTATTTATAAGTACCTGCGGGATTACTTTCTTCGATCCTAAAACCTCAGTTGAAAAGCCACCAAGAACAGCGTGGAGCGCAAAAGCCGGTGCTGGAAAAATTGCCGGTCGCTTCATTGCTCTTGCTAGAGCAGCGGTGAATTCCTGATTAGTAACTGGATTGGGTGAGGTGAGATTAACTGCACCTTCAATTTTTGAATTCATTAAAAAAATCATCGCTCTTATTTGATCATGCAAGGTTATCCAAGACCACCACTGTTTCCCAGATCCTAATTTTCCACCAAGTCCAAACTTAAATAACGGAATCATTCGACCTAAGGCACCACCTGTTGGATCTAAAACTAGGCCGGTGCGTAATTTAATTGTTCTAACACTTGGCGCAAGATCAGCAACTGCTTCCCACTCCCGGCAGACAACTGATAGAAAATCACTTCCACCCTTATCCACCTCAGTCACTGAGCGGTTTCCAGTCTCGCCGTAGTAACCAATCGCACTTGCAGATATAAAAACTTCTGGCTGTAACTTCTCACATGCGGACGCAATCGTGGTGGTGCCAAGTAATCGAGAGTTTAAAATTTCTGATCTATACGCGGCAGACCACCTCTTATCGCCAACTCCAGCACCTGCTAAATGAAAAATAGCATCAACGCCCGTTAATGAATCTAAATCAATTTCACCCTTGATTGGATCCCAGCTGACCTCATCTGATGTTCGAGCTTTTCTTCTAACAATTTTTTGAACCTGATAACCATCTAGTCGAAGCTGTCCAACAAGTGCGCTACCAATTAAGCCTGATGCACCTGTAACTGCAATACGTTTAACTTTTGGCAATTAGAGACCTAAATCAGATTCGAAGCGGCCCTCTTCTAATCTTTCTTTTAGAGTTACTAAGAAACGTGCGGCATCAGCACCGTCTACAACTCGGTGATCGTATGAGAGAGCAAGATAAACCATGGAGCGGATTGCAATTGTCTCTCCACCATCTGCGCCCTTAACCACCATTGGTCGCTTAACCACCGCACCTAATCCAAGAATGGCAACTTGTGGTTGATTGATAATCGGGGTATCAAATAAAGCACCACGAGAACCGGTATTTGTAATAGTAAAGGTGCCACCACCTAATTCATCTGGTGTTATTTTATTTTCTCTAGTTCTAGCTGCAACATCTGAAATTTTTCGGGCAATTCCACCCATATTTAAGTCTCCAGCATCTTTTACTACCGGAACTAACAAACCGCGCTCAGTATCAACAGCCACGCCTAGATGTTCTGCTGCATGATAAGTAATTTGATCACCTTCAACTGATGAGTTTAAGACTGGGTGTTGTTTTAAAGCTTCACATACAGCTACTGCAAAGAAAGGTAAAAATGTAAGTTTGACACCCTCTCTAGCTTCAAAGGATGCTTTTGCCGCGTTACGTAGACGATCAATTTTTGTTACATCAACCTCAACTACTGTTGTAAGTTGAGCTGAAATTTTTAGTGACTCAACCATTCGATCTGCAATAACTTTACGAAGCCTTGACATGCTTACGGTGGTACCACGAAGTGGGGAGACCTCAATTACTCCCTTAGGTGCTGCTTGAGTTGATGCGAGAACAGTTGCCGTTGGAGTAGATGCAGCTCTTGGAGTTGCTGCCAAAATATCCTCTTTACGGATTCGTCCGCCAACGCCAGTGCCTTTTATTGTTGCAAGATTTACGCCAGCCTCAGCTGCAAGTTTTCTAACAATCGGTGTTACATAAGCATCATCTGCTCTGCTTACATTTACTGCAGCACTAACAGGTTGAGGAGCTGCAACGGGAGCGGCAACTGGTTTTTGTGCGACAGGTGGTGCAACTACTGGTTTTTCGATAATCGGAGCAGGCTTTGGTGCAATCGGTGCTGCAGTTGGTGTTGATCCAGATACACCAATCGATGCAAGCCGTGCACCAACTGCAACGGTTGAATCAACTGGCACATCAATACTTAATACTGTTCCAGAAACTGGTGATGGAATTTCAGTATCAACCTTGTCGGTTGAGACCTCAAGTAACGCTTCATCAGCATTTACAGCATCGCCAACCTTTTTAAGCCAACGGGTAACAGTTCCTTCTGTAACAGATTCACCAAGCGCGGGCATCGCAACTATTGTCGCCCCCGCTGTCGCACTAGCAACTGGTGCAACTGGTGCAACTGGTGCAACTGGTGCAACTGGTGCAGGTGTTGCAACTGGTGCAGCCGGCGTTGGTGTTGCAACTGGCGTTGCTACGGGTGCGGAAACTGGTGGAGATGCTTGTACTTTTGGAGCTGCGGTAGAGCCAGATTCAGCAATAACTGCTAGCTCTGCTCCAACTGCAACCGTTGAATCAACTTGCACAACAATTTTTTGTA
>CANHGU010000018.1 GCA_947460855.1 Candidatus Nanopelagicaceae bacterium
CTAACCCGAGCTGATTCAACTGCGATATCGCAAGCTGAGTTTCCGGCTCCAATAACTAAAACTCGTTTATCGCGCCAACTCTCATCCACTCCCTTGAAATCATGGGAGTGTAAAAACTTTCCGGTGTATTCACCAGGGTAGGTCGGATACTTTGGCACATTATGGTGACCATTTGAGACCATCAATACTTCAAAAATCTCACTTTGCTCACTTCTGCTGCTGTCGGTGTAATTAACCAACCAATTACCATCACTTTGTCTTGTTACCTTATTAACAGCGTGATCAAACTTAATCTTTGAGTAAATACCAAAGTGCTTGGCATATCCTTCAAAGTACTGCTGAAGTTGAATATGATTTGGATACTCTGGGTAATTATCTGGCATTGGATAATCTTCAAACTCAGACCAGCTTTTCGAGCTAATTAAATGGGTATTTTCATAAACGCTTGAGTGCCCGGTCTTTGAGTTAAATACCCAGTTGCCGCCGACCTTGTCATTTTTCTCAAAAACTACAAAATCTAATCCTGTCTGCATACAGTTTTTAGCGGCGGTAATTCCACTTGGGCCTGCGCCAATAATGCAGATGCGTTTACTCACTGGTTGATTATTACTTATATATTGATAATTTCAAGGATAAAAATAAATCCCCGCCCATCACAGGCGGGGTGAGAACTTAGTGGTGCCCGCCCTCAAGCTCTTTAACCTCAGCAGCGGTTGGCTTGGCAATATTTTCAGCATTTGCTGCACTAAATCTTGCTTGCAGCTTTGCTCTAATTCCCTTTGGATTTAATACGCCACCAGCATCTTCAGTTACTAGTTCAATTGCCTTAGGTTGCTCATGTTGAGTGAGGGTGTATCTCTTTTCTGGGGTTAACTCTTCGTGAATCTCAATAAACTCACCATGTGGCAGCATTACTAATCTTCCGGTTTCTTTGCCGTGAAGTACTAGCTCACGATCTGCTCTTTGTAGGGAGAGACAAATACGCTTTGTAATCACAAACGCCAGTGGCGGCAACACAATGATGCCAATGCGAGAGAACCACATAATCTGATTAATTGTCAGCGAGAAGTGAGTAGCGATAATGTCATTACCGCCATTGATAAGTGCAATTAGGGTGAAGGTAAGGGCCATAACACCCAGCGCCGTCCTATTTGGCACATTCCGTGGTCGATCTAATAGATGGTGCTCTTTCTTATCGCCAGTTATCCAACTTTCAATAAATGGATAGAGCGCCATTCCGGTAAATAAAATGCCTGGAATAATCAAACCTGGAATCAAAATATTCCAAGAGATAGTGTGACCAAAGGCATGAGTTTCAATCGGGGGTGCCATTCGGACCAAACCATCTAGCCAACCCATATACCAATCTGGTTGGGAGCCGGCAGAGATCTGTCCTGGAGTGTAGGGACCGTAGAGCCAGATTGGGTTAATTGATGCAACTGCGCCTAAGAATGCGGTAACACCAAAGACGATAAAGAAAAATCCGCCAGCCTTTGCCATATATACCGGCATCAATGGATAACCAACAACATTTTTCTCAGTTCTACCAGGACCTGGATACTGAGTATGTTTTTGATACCAAACCAACATTAAGTGCACGGTAATTAAAGCTAAAAATATTCCTGGTAATAAAAGAATGTGAACGGTGTAAATACGTGGAATGAAAGCCTCTCCCGGGAAGGCGCCGCCAAATGCAAAAAATGATAGGTATGTTCCAACAACGGGTAGTGCTTGAATAATTGCTTGGGCAATACGAAGACCAGTTCCAGATAGAAGATCATCAGGAAGTGAGTAACCAAGGAAGCCTTCAACAATTCCAAGTGTTAGTAGGCCAATTCCTAAGATCCAGTTGAACTCACGAGGTTTTCTAAAGGCACCGGTGAAGAAGACTCTAAGTAGGTGAACCACAATTGCAGCCATAAAAATTAACGCTGCCCAGTGGTGAATCTGGCGCATCAATAGACCGCCTCTAACATCAAATGAGATATGAAGAGTTGAGGCATAAGCCGCACTCATCTCAACCTCTTTTAATGGTTGATAACTTCCCTCATAAACAACTGTGCGCATTGAGGGATCAAACCAAAAGGTTAAGAAGGTGCCGGAGAGTAATAAAATTACAAATGAGTAAAGTGCTATTTCACCCAGCATAAATGACCAGTGATCAGGAAATACCTTTTGTAGATTCTTCTTCATCCAGGCGGCAGCACCTGTGCGCTCATCTACATAATTAGCAACTGTTCCAGCTACGCGCTCACGTGCACTCATGATGATCTCTCCCAGAAGCTAGGGCCTACCGCCTCAGTAAATGGCTGCTTGGCAATTAAATTTCCCTCTCCATCCACGGTGATGGCAAGTTGAGGAAGTGGGCGAGCAGCTGGTCCAAATATTACCTTGGCCGCTCTTGTTACATCAAAGGTTGATTGGTGACATGGGCAAAGCAAATGTTTTGTAGTTTGTTCATATAGTGCAACTGCGCATCCCATATGAGAGCAGATCTTTGAGAAGGCGATAATTCCCTCATGGGTCCAAGAAAGGCGCTCTTCATCTAATTGAAACTCAGCAGGACGCAATCTAATTAACAACACCGCATCCTTACCAATATCTTCTAAGGTTCGCTTTTGCCCTGGTAGTAACTCAGGAAGAACTTGAGCAACTGCGCCAACCTCTAAATCACTAGCCTTAATTGGCCGATCACCTGGATCAGTTACTAAGCGTGTGCCAGATTTCCAATTTGTTTTCTCAAGCTCTTTGCCTGGAAGTGGTCCAGTATCTCTAAGCATTAAAACTCCAGGAAGTCCGGCGAGCGCGGCTGCGCCAATTAATGTTCGCTTAATCAATGGCCGCCTGCCTAAGCCAGCAGCCTCTGCACCATCCTTTGCAGCTTTAACAAATGCATCACGATCTTCTGGCTCTGATTTAAACTCATGACGTTGGGCTATTACCTCTTGATCAGGCATTAATGTCTTGGCCCAGTGCACTGCGCCAATTCCAATAAAGAAAAGACCTGCTGCCATACCAAGACCAATACCTAATTGATGGGCGTTGGTATTTCCTAAAATTGGCAAGAAGATAAATTGATCCACTTTAATGAAGAAAAATGAGTAGATAAATAGAAGTGTGCCAACGGCTGAGAGTGAAAATAAAATAGCAACCTGTCGCTCAGCACGTTTGGCGGCAATTGGATCAATATCTGCTTTACGATGAATATGCTCTGGCAATCCTGGATCTGCTAGTGGCTCTAACTCTTTAGACATTAACTACCTCGCCTTCGCAGTTAGCCAGACAGCGATACCAATTAACAAACCTAAGCCAAATACCCAAATCAATAATCCTTCAGTTACCGGTCCAACGCGGCCAAGGGATGCGCCTCCTAAGTTTGGTTCACTCTCAGCAGCTTTAATCCACTTAATAATTGAAAGTTTTTCTTCAGGTGTGATGATCTTGTCGGAGAAGACTGGCATTGATTGTGGTCCAGTAATCATCGCTTCATAAATATGTTTTGGCTCAACTCCCATAAGTGTTGGTGCATACTTTCCTTGAGTTAACGCACCACCTTGACCTGCAAAGTTATGACACATTGCGCAGTTATTTCTA
Organism: Candidatus Nanopelagicaceae bacterium; assembly: GCA_947460855.1. GTDB lineage: Bacteria > Actinomycetota > Actinomycetes > Nanopelagicales > Nanopelagicaceae > Nanopelagicus. The sequence goes on from CANHGU010000018.1 coordinate 3,595, forward strand.
AATAATTCACCACCATCGGCGGTGTTGCCATCTCGCTCCCAAGTAATCTGCTCATTAGTTAATGAGGCAGGGCCAGGGGCTAGGGATGCGACATATGCAGCAAGAGCTGCTACCTGTTCATCGTTATAAACTGGTTTTTTACGCATTGCCTGTTGACTCATATCCTGCATCGGCATGCGACCGGTGCCAACTTGAAAATCAACTGAGGCTGCGCCAACTCCAATTAGTGATGGTGCAATCGCACCGCCTTCAGCATTTAAACCATGACAGGATGAACAACCTTTAAGAAATATTGTTTGCCCCTCTTCAACCAGGGTGCTCTTTGCTGAGGCACTCATGGTGTTACTGGCTGGAGCTGCTGTTGCTGCTGAGAATGTGAAGCCCAGACCAGTTAGGGCAAGCATTATCAAAATTGGCAGTGCACCCTTATGGCGGCGGTACTTAGATATAAATTTCATCTGTTTATTTAATAAGGTAGATGGCGGAGAAAAGTGCGATCCACACAATATCTACAAAGTGCCAGTAGTAGGAGACCACTATCGCTGTGGTTGCTTGCTTGTGACCAAATTTTTGTGCCTTGAAAACTCGGATTAAAACAATAAGAAATGCAATTAAGCCACCAGTTACATGCAGTCCGTGAAAGCCGGTAGTCATATAAAAAACTGAGCCATATGGATTAGAGGATAGGGAGAGTGATTCACTGACCAACATCGCGTACTCGTAAACTTGTCCGGCTACGAAAAATGCGCCCATTAAAAATGTTAATGCAAACCACTCCCGCATTCCCCACTTACTTACTTGCCAAAGAGTTCCAGTACGCCGGGCTTGAAAACGCTCGGCGGCAAAGACTCCGTATTGGCAGGTAACTGAGGAGAGCACTAAAACTGTGGTGTTAGTTGCCGCAAATGGAATATTTAACATCCCGGTAGATTCAAGCCAAACCTTTGGACCTTGAACGGCGCGAGTAGTGAAGTACATTGCAAAGAGTGCGGCGAAAAACATTAACTCAGAGGAGAGCCAAACAATTGTGCCAACAGCAACTAGGTTAGGTCGATTGGTCTTAATAGCTGGGGTGGACAGGGCGCTCATGGGGGAGATTATTCCCGAAATAGATAAGTATTGCCTCATTTACCTAAGGGGGCCTAGCCCTACTATTTGGTGAAACTGATCACCAATACCAGCAGATTGATACTTTCTAGAGTGATGGATGAAGATAGGTAGGATTAGCCCATGAATAAGATGGATAAGTTGGTTATCGCCCTTTACTCAGATGATTCAACGGTTCGTTCATCAATTATCACCGCTTTAGGCAAACAGTTAGATACCCAGCTTGCCCCACATCAGATTAAAGAGTTTGCCACCGCAGATGCCCTTCGACTTTATGTTGATAGCAAGAAACAGGTAGATCTTTTTATATTAGATGCTGAGGCGGTTCCTGAAGGTGGAATGGGAGTTGCCAGACAATTAAAGGATGAGGTTTTCAACTGCCCACCGGTTTTATTGGTAACCGCACGACTACAAGATAATTGGTTAGCTGCCTGGTCTAAAGCTGAAGCAACTGTTACGCATCCAATTGACCCTTTTACTATTGCCGCAAAGTGCGCTGCACTGCTTAAAGCTGATTCTGCGCTCGCAAATAATTAGTAGCATCTAATGGGTTGGGATTTAATCTTTCAAGGGCTAACTGAGAAAAAAGATTTAAGTAATCAACAAATCACCTGGGCAATGGCGCAGATTCTTGAGGGTAAAGCCGGTAATGATCAGATAAAACAATTTTTACTTGGCTTGAAAGCAAAAGGTGAGAGTGCAAGTGAGGTTGAAGCGTTAGTTACACAGATGTACTCATATTGCGCGCCAATTAATATAACTGAAAGAGCTGTTGACACTGTCGGTACTGGTGGTGATGGAGCTAATACAATAAATATTTCAACAGCTGCCGCAATTGTTACAAATGCAGCTGGTGCTAGAGTAGTAAAACATGGAAATCGAGCAGCCACCTCTAAATCTGGCTCAGCTGATCTACTTGAGGCCCTTGGTATAAAGATTGATTTAACTGGCAATGAGGTTGAACAAACTGTTCATAAAATTGGCATTGGTTTTTGTTTCGCCCCAATCTTTCACTCATCAATGAAGCATGCTGCAACTGCGCGCAAGGAGTTAGGGGTGCCAACAGTTTTTAACATCTTAGGACCACTAGCCAATCCAGCTAAGCCGGTGGCTTGTGCAATTGGGGTGGCAAGGCAGGAGTTATTACCACTGATGGCGCAGGTTTTATTAGATCAGGGCAAAGAGGGTTTTGTATTTCGCGGCGACGATGGTTTAGATGAGGTTTCAATCTCAACTACTACGCAAGTAATACAAATTAGTAAGGGTAAATTAACTCAAAGTGAATTTAATCCAGCTGATTTAGGGATTAGCTCTGCACCAATCTCAGAGTTGGCTGGTGGAGATGGTAAGTACAACGCAGAAATGACAATAAAAATATTTGATGGCCAAAAGGGTGCAATGAGAGATGCAGTTACCTTAAACGCTGCTTTTGCCATTGCCGCTTTTAAAGCTGACTTTGATCTACCACTTCAAACTCAAATTGCTAATGGTTTTGTTCTAGCTAATAAGGCAATTGATTCTGGCGCAGCCCTGTCTGTTGTTAAAAAATGGGCACAGTTAACAGGTGAAATAGTTTCAGCTAGGTAGAGCTAAGGCCCCAATAATTTTGCCGCTGAATATGGGCAGCAGTTTTTGCAAACTCCATTAAGGAGTCCACAGTATTTACATTAAATGAACCTAATCTTTCAATTAAGCCATGCAAAATCTCTGTAGTTGCCTTGGCATCATCTAGAGCACGGTGATTTGGTTCAGTCTTTGTTCCAAAAAATGCAGCAAGTGTTCCCAGCTTGCAGTTAGGCACATCCTCTTTAGTCAGTACTTGGCGAGCAATTGTTACCGTATCTAGAGTTTTGTACTTAGGCCATACCAGATCAATTTCCTTCGCTGCACTCTTTAAAAAGCTTAAGTCAAAAGGTGCGTTATGAGCCACAATAATTGTTTCTTCATCACTTCCAGTGAACTCTAGAAAAGCTGGCAAAATATCATCGATTACTGGAGCAGTTGCCAGCATTAAATCGGTAATACCGGTCATCTGCGTTATGTACTCAGGTATTGGCGTAAGTGGATTAACAAATGATTCAAATTGATCCAGGTATTGCCCGCTCTTAACCTTTATCGCACCGATCTCAGTAATTGCCGCGCCCTTTTTAGGTGAGGCGCCAGTGGTCTCTAAATCAACAATTACAAATGTTGTTTGATGAAGTGCTGTGCTACCTAAAACCATAGGTTAAAGATAGATGGTGGGTGTGACAGAACTAATTATTTAGGCAATATTAAAGAAGGCTTTAATTGAGCTAACAATCATCTCAACTGCGATCGCTGAAAGAAGTAAACCGGCAATTCGGGCCAATAAAGTCACGCCAGAGTCTTTAATGACCGCGAGGATTTTTGTTGAAAACATAAATGTAAGGCCGATAATAAAGTGCACTGCGACGATGGCTAGGGCAAGGGCGCCTAATTGAGATGAGTTATCCGCCTTTTGTACATACAACATAGTGGTCACAATTGCGCCAGGCCCGGCAAGAAGTGGGGTGCCCAGTGGCACAAGTGCGATATTTTGTGATGCGACTGAATCCTTTTCGGTAATTGAGCCAGTTAGCAAACCAAGTCCGGTAATTAATAGCAATATTCCGCCAGCGCCTTGTAGCGCAGCCAATGAGATATTCAGATAATTTAAAAGTGCATTTCCAAATAGCGCAAAGGAGACAATTACAAATAAGGAAACAGCCGCTGCTTGCCAAGCTAATTTACGCTGGAGTTTAATTGGCTTTCCGGAGACTAGGCTTAAAAAAATAGGTGCCGCCCCAGGTGGATCTAAAATTACAAATAAAGTAACAAAAGCTTGAGCGCCAAATGTTAAAGCGGAGATAGTCAGCGCATCATTCATATGATTATCTTAACTGATTTAAGTTGACGCCCTTGGCACGCTAATAAAGTAGGTCTAGGGTCATCCCATGGGTAAATTTGAAGAGGTAAATTGGGGATTTCTAGCCACTGGATTAATTGCCGATTGGATGGCGAATGATTTAAAAGGCATACCAGGACAAAAAATAGTTGCAGTTGGTTCTAGAACAATTGAAAACGCTAATCGATTTGGTGATAAATACAATATAAAAAATCGCCATGGTTCATATGAGGCATTGGTTGCAGACCCAGAGGTTGATGCAATTTACATCGCATCCCTGCACCCATGGCATGTTGATCACGTGTTGTTAGCTTTAAATGCAGGCAAACATGTTTTATGTGAAAAGCCATTTGCGATGAACGCTGATGAAGCAAAATTAATGGTTGATAAGGCCAGAGAAAAGAAGTTATTACTTGTGGAGGCGATGTGGACAAGATTTTTGCCACATATTCGCCAGTTAAGAAAAATCTTGGCTGCTAAAACTATTGGTGAGATTATTTATGTCCAGGCAGATCATGGCCAATGGTTTGTAGAAGATCCAAAGTTTAGATTATTTGCTCCAGAGCTCGGTGGTGGAGCGTTACTAGATTTAGGTATTTATCCAGTTAGTTTTACCTATATGGTTTTAGGAAAACCAAAGACAATCTCTGCAGTATCAAAAAAAGCATTTACTGGTGTCGATGGAAATACCAGCGCCCTCTTCACCTATGACAATGATGCAATTGCAATGATTAACACAACCGTATTAGCACTAACTGCAAACACCGCTGTTATCAATGGCAGATTAGGTCGAATTGAGATTGATACTACTTTCTATCGACCAACATCTTTTAAATTAATAATGAATGATGGTCAGGTGACTGAGTATCCAAAGAATTATCCAGGAAGTCATGATGGTTTGGGGCTGCGGGAAGAGGTAGTTGAGTTTGGGAACCTACTGCGGGCTGGTAAAACCGAATCAGATGAGATGCCATTAGACGAGACTGTTTCTATTATGCAAACCTTGGATGAGATTCGCAATCAAATAGGTTTAAAGCATGATTTTAAGCGTTGATAATCACAAAATTGTTTTAATGCCCCTATTGCACTTGGTATTGCCACCCCTCTAGCCTTATCCAAAACTACTGGAGGTAAAAATGTCGTTGAGTAAAGATCCTAAGAGTTTTACAAAGATAACTCTTGACGAGAGTGAAATGCCAACCCAGTGGTACAACATAATTCCTGATCTACCATCACCACCGCCACCTCCACTTCATCCAGGAACTCACCAACCAGTTGGGCCAGCAGATCTAGCTCCGCTTTTCCCAATGGATTTAATTTTGCAAGAGGTTTCAACTGATTCTTATATTGATATCCCAGGTGAGGTGTTAGATGTTTACCGTACTTGGCGTCCATCTCCATTGTTTAGAGCTCGCCGGTTAGAAAAATTATTAGATACCCCTGCACATATTTATTACAAGTACGAGGGTGTTTCACCTGCCGGCTCTCACAAAACAAATACCTCTGTGCCTCAGGCTTATTACAACAAAAAGGCGGGTATCAAGAAATTAACAACTGAAACTGGCGCTGGTCAATGGGGAACTGCACTTGCATTTGCATGTTCACTATTTGATTTAGAGTGTGAGGTTTGGCAAGTTGGTGGCTCTTATGATCTAAAGCCATACCGCAGATTAATGATGGAGGTTTTTGGTGCAGTTGTTCACCGCTCACCATCACAATTGACTGAAGCTGGACGTAAGTTAGCTTTGGATCCAAAAAATAAATCTGGCTCACTTGGCATTGCCATCTCAGAGGCGGTTGAGGCAGCGGTCGCTGATCCAACTATTGCCTACGCACTTGGCTCTGTTTTAAATCATGTTTTGCTACACCAAACAATTATTGGCGAAGAAGCGCTTAAGCAAATGGCAAAGGTTGGCGAAACACCAGATCTATTAGTTGGTTGCACTGGCGGCGGTTCAAACTTTGCTGGACTCTCATTCCCATTTATTAGAGAAAAATTAAAAGGAAAGATGAATCCAGAGATTCGCGCGGTTGAGCCAGCCTCATGTCCGTCACTTACCCGTGGAACTTACGCATATGACTTTGGTGATACCGCTGGAATGACGCCATTAATGAAGATGCACACACTTGGTCATGATTTCATTCCAGATCCAATTCATGCTGGTGGTTTGCGTTATCACGGTATGGCACCACTTGTTTCACATATCTACGAACTTGGCATGATGACTGCAACAACTGTTGGTCAGAAAGAGTGCTTTGCAGCTGCTGTGCAATTTGCAAGAACAGAGGGAATTGTTCCTGCACCAGAGCCAACACATGCAATTGCAGTTGCGATTCAAGAGGCGTTATTGGCAAAGGAAACAGGTGA
>CANHGU010000019.1 GCA_947460855.1 Candidatus Nanopelagicaceae bacterium
GTCATCTGTTCAAGTCCCATTGGGCCACGGGCGTGTAATTTTTGATTTGAGATTCCAATCTCCGCGCCAAATCCCATCTGACCGCCGTCGGTAAATCTTGTTGAGGCGTTAACCATAATTGCTGCGCAATCATTTAATGAAGTGAAGATTGAAATTGCATCTTTATCCTCAGCCACAATAGCTTCAGTGTGGTTTGTTCCATACTTTGCGATGTGATCAATCGCTCCCATTACATCAACAACCTGAGCCACATTTATTTCAAGGCTGCCATACTCAGTAGACCAAGATTCCTGAGTCGCTAAATTCACCTTTATATTTAAACTATCAGCCACAGCTTTACTTTTTGCATCGACATTAATTACTACCCCAGCTTGAGCTAAAGCATTTAAAGCAAGGGGTAGGAATTTTTCAGCAATATCTTGGTGGACTAGTAAAGTTTCTGCCGCGTTACAAACACTTGGACGATCACACTTTGAGTTAATTAAAATTGCAACCGCTTTTTCAAGGTTGGCAGATTTATCCACATAAACATGACAAACTCCGGCACCAGTCTCAATTGTTGGCACCGTTGCTTCATCAATTACTGAACGGATTAATTGCGCACTTCCTCGTGGAATTACTAGGTCAACTAAACCCCGGGCAGTAAGTAGAGCGGTGGCAGTGGCACGATCATCTGACGGAATTAGTTGTAATACTTCATCAGATATTTTGGTATTTATAAATGCTTTTTTCATAACTTCAATTAGCGCCTTATTGCTATGTGATGCCGTAGATGAGCCACGAAGGAGAGCAGCATTTCCAGATTTAATTAAAATCACCGCTGCATCAACAGTTACATTTGGCCTAGCTTCATAAACCATTCCAACAACACCAAATGGCACAGATTTTTGTTTAAGATTTAAACCATTTTCTAGATTTCTTTCTACTAAAACTCTTCCCAATGGGTCAGCTAACTTTGCAATATCTCTAGTGGCAGTAGCCATCTCATTTACTCTTTTAGCAGTAAGCAGCAAGCGGTCCTGCAACGCTGGTGAAATTGCCGCAGATTTTGCAGCATCCATATCTAATTGATTAGCTTTTATAATTACATCTAAATTCTTCTCTAACTCATCTGCAATATTTAGAAGTAATTGGTTGCGTTCTGACCCAGTTGATGAAGATAATGTGCGTGCAGCCACTCGTGCACGCTTTGCAATATCGGCAATTATCGTGGTGGCGCTCATGGGCTAAGCCTACGGTCAATTAGGCTATGGGTATGAAGCGTTTGTTTAAGATCCTTCGAAATACCGTTATTTCACTAGCCGTTTTATATGTAGCACTATTTGCCTTCTTAAAGGTAGTTCACTACCCCGATCCAATTGCCACGATTAAATTAGGTCTAGCCCCAGCTTCTAAGACTCCGACCCTATTGCCTTGGCATGTGATTGATCCAGCAAGTAAGCCAATTGCGATTCCAGTAGCTTCTGAAAAAATGCCAGCTGAGATTATGTATAAGGGAACCTCACTTGCATTTAATGAGTTTTTAAAGCAAACCGATTCAAATGCCTTTCTTGTTTTCCGAAATGGCGTAATGACATATGAGTGGTATAAAGATGGTGTAACGCAAAGCACTCAACTTCCTTCATACTCAGTGGCAAAAACAATGACTAGCATCATGATTGGTCAATTAGTTGCGCAAGGAAAAATTAAAGAAAGTGACAAGTTTGTCACCTACTTCCCTAAGTTAAAAGCTGGAACAAGTTTTGATTTAGTAACAATTAAGCAGTTACTTGATATGCAAGCAGGTGTTGGAGTTAGTGATAATTACCCATCTGGTCCATCTGGCTGGGGCGTGGCAATTGCGCAGATGTATGCCTCTACCGATGTTGATTGGTTCTTGAAGAATAATAGAAAAATGTCATTTGAACCCGGCTCAAAATCTGAATACATGAGTGTTGATACCCAAATGCTGGGAATGATTATTAAAAAAGTAACTGGCAAAAAGGTTGCCGATTACTTCAGTCAAAATGTTTGGCAAGTGGTGGGAGCAAAGTATCCAGCAACTTGGAATGTTGATCGCATCGGTGGAACTGAAAAAACATTCTGCTGTTTTAACGCCGCTGCATCTGATTATGCACGAGTTGGTATGTTGTTTTTAAATGGTGGATACGCAGGCCCTAATAAAGTTATCGATAAAGCATGGCTTGCCAGAATGACTACCCCGGTAACAACATTAGATCGAAATTGGGGTTACGGTGCCCAGGTTTGGCATCCATATCCAAATACAAGTTTGATGCTTGGTCTGCATGGTCAGTTTGTGTTTATAAACCCAGCAACTAGAACTGTGATTGTTAAGTTAAGTGATAATCCAACTAGTTCTGATCATGAAAGTGATACCACTAAAGCTTTATTTGAAATTTCAAACCTTAAGAATTAGGTAAGAAGTAGGTTCCAACACTCTCACCAGCAAGCGCTGCTGGTAAATCGGTTAACTTAGTTAGCAACATTCCGATACCTGCGGTAGTAACAACCTTGGCTGCCTCTATTTTTGTAACCATTCCACCGCTACCAACCCCGGCCGAACCTGCTCCGCCAATAGTTGCAGCATCAATTTTTGAAATATCACTGACTAAATTAATTGGTTTTGCTCCCGGTTGTGCTGGATTTGCATCATATAAACCATCAATGTCGGTGATTAACACTAATAAGTCTGCGCTAACTAGTTTCGTAACCAACGCTGCCAAACCATCATTATCGCCAAACTTAATTTCCTCTGTTCCTACTGTGTCATTCTCATTAATAATTGGTACTACACCAAGCTTTAGTAGGGAGTTAAGTACCCCTTTGATGTTCTCTACATGATTTGCCTTTGTTATGTCATCTAAAGTAATCAGTACCTGTGAAGTTGTGATCTTAAATCGATTAAAAGATTGGGTGTATCTGGCCATTAATAAACCTTGACCGACAGAGGCAGCTGCTTGTTGAGAGGTTAGATCAGATGGTCGCTCAGTTAAACCTAAAGGTGCCAGACCTGCAGCAATGGCGCCGGATGAGACAACAATTACCTCTTTACCATCAGTTTTTAACTTTCCAACTACATCAACTAATTGGTCAATTGCAGCTGGATCTAAATTAGCACCCGCTTTGCCAGTAAGAGTTGATGAGCCAACCTTGATTACAATTCTCTTTGTTGCACTTAAATTAACGGACATCTTCATCCACTCGTGGTGTTCTTGGATTAGCTACGTTGTACTCCCACTGCATCTCAATCTCATCATCACTTAATTGATCAATATCATCCTCTAATAAATCCATTCGCCAAGGTGTAGAAAGTCGAAGATCCTCTCCTCTAGGCCCGCCTGCTAATAACTCCGCACCGGCTTCAATACTTGGCTCCCAATCAAAAATAACCGCTTCATCTCCTTCGCCAATTCTTACTTCATCTCCTGCCTTGGCACCTTTCTTAAACAACTCTTTTTCAACACCATAAGATGCAAGTCGATCTGCTAGATAACCAATTGCTTCAGCGTTTGCAAAATCAGTCTGCTTAACCCACCGCTCTGGTTTATCTCCAATTACATTAAATGTGCCATCCTCATTTGCAATCACAACAAATCCTGCATCATCTACCGCAATTGGACGCAACACAATTCTGGCAACTTGTTCTTCTTTTTGTGCTTTACGCACCTTTTGAATAATTTGAGCCATTCCATAAATTAACTCCTGCATTCCTTCACGGCTGGCAGCAGATACTTGAAAGACGGGAAAACCACGAGCTTCTAATGTTTTTTGCACCATATCTGCCATAGCTTTTCCATCTGGTAGATCAATCTTATTTAACGCAATAATTCTTGGTCGATCAGCTAAGCCGCCATACTCTTTTAATTCCTCTTCAATGACATCAAAATCTTTTATGGGATCGCGATCGGTTTCAAGTGTTGCGCAATCTAAAACATGTACTAAGGCTGCGCATCTTTCAACATGGCGCAAAAACTCATGTCCTAAACCTTTTCCTTGGCTAGCACCTGGAATTAAACCTGGCACATCAGCTGCCGTAAATCGAGTCTGTCCTGCTTGGACGACACCAAGATTTGGTACCAAAGTAGTAAATGGATAATCAGCAATCTTTGGCCGAGCAGCAGACATCGCCGCAATCAATGATGATTTACCAGCACTTGGGTAACCAACTAAACCAATATCGGCGACGCTTTTTAACTCTAGAAATAATGTACGGATCTCACCTGGCTCACCTAAAAGTGCAAAGCCTGGTGCGCGACGTTTTGAGTTAGCAAGACCAGCATTTCCAAGTCCGCCCTTACCACCTTGGGCTGCCATAAATCTGGTACCAAAACCAACTAGATCTGCAATTACAGTTCCATTTACATCTTTAACAACTGTTCCATTTGGAACTGAGAGAATTAAATCCTTACCTTCTGCACCATTATTAAAATCACCAGCACCTTTTTTGCCATCAGTTGATTTGCGATGAGGTGAGTGATGGAAATCTAAAAGTGTGGTCGCATCTGGATCTACCACTAAAACAATATCTCCGCCTCGGCCACCGTTTCCGCCATCTGGGCCACCTAGGGGTTTAAATTTTTCACGGTGCACAGATACACAACCATCTCCACCCTTACCAGCATCTGCGTGCAGAGTTACACGGTCAACAAAGCTTGCCATGTGAACTCCTTTCGCTAATTACCAATCAAATAAAAATGGGCCCGCAGTTAGCGGACCCATAATTAAATTTCCGCTGGGATTAAGAAACCGGAACGATGTTTACTACTCGACGACCGCGAGCGCGACCAAATTCAACTGATCCACCCTCTAGAGCAAATAATGTGTCATCTTTTCCTATTCCAACATTTTTTCCTGGGTGGAAGTAGGTGCCACGTTGGCGAACCAAAATCTCCCCACCTTTTACTACCTGACCAGCAAAGCGTTTGATACCAAGGTATTGAGGATTTGAGTCGCGACCATTTCGCGTGGATGAAACACCCTTTTTACTTGCCATCTTCTTTCACCTGCCTTAGATAGTAGTTACTTGTTAATTCCAGTTATTTTTACACGAGTAAGTTGAGAACGAAATCCTTGGCGACGACGATATCCAGTCTTATTTTTGTAACGAAGGATTGCAATCTTTGGACCCTTTTGCTCTGCTAATACCTCACCAGTTACTTTCACTGCAGCTAGTGCTTTTGGATCAGCGGTGACATCAGCGCCATCTACCAATAGAACTGCTGGGAAAGTTACTGAAGCGCCAACGGCAGCATCTAAGCGATCAACCACAAGAGTTTCACCAACTGAAACTTTCTCTTGTCGTCCGCCTGCTTTAACAATCGCGTACACCGTGTGCTCCTTCTAGTTATTAGCCTAAATCTTAAATTTCAACTTATGGATCTGGCTAGGTGGATAAGGGTAGAGATCGATCTGATTTGGGTCAAATGCAGCGATTACTTGAGGGATTAATTGGTAGAAATAACCCCAGTACTGACTGCTCGCCTGCCCTTTCGGCGGCCAGTAGTTGCACTTGGAATCTCCTCGACCTTTTGATCACTTTGATTATCATCTGAGTTAGATGTTTCTTCAATATCTGAATCCTCATCTGCATCATCATTTTCATCATCTGCATCATCACTATTTGCTTTGCTTGTCTTGGCAAAACGCTGCTCCATATCCTTTTCAAGTGCAACCTTCTTAACTGGCTCACTATGAATATGAATTCCACGCCCGCCGCAACTTTCACAGGTGGTAGAGAATGCCTCAATTAATCCTTGACCAACACGTTTACGTGTCATTTGTACTAAACCAAGTGAGGTGACCTCAGCAACCTGATGCTTTGTGCGATCTCTGCCTAAGCACTCCACTAATCTGCGAAGTACTAACTCACGGTTTGATTCCAACGTCATATCGATAAAGTCGATCACAATAATTCCGCCCATATCCCGAAGGCGTAGCTGGCGAGCAATCTCTTCTGCCGCTTCTAGGTTATTTTTAGTAACCGTCTCTTCAAGATTTCCGCCCTTACCAATAAATTTACCGGTGTTAACATCGATAACAATCATTGCCTCGGTGCGATCAATAACAAGTGAACCACCAGATGGTAGGTAAACCTTACGATCAAATGCTTTTGCAAGTTGCTCTTCGACTCTGTTTTCAGCAAATAGATCTCGGTTTGAACTCCACTTTTCAATCTTGCTTGCAAGCTCTGGTGCGATATGGCCAATATAATTTTGAATATCATCCCAAGCTTGATCACCCTGCACCAGCATCTTGTTGAAATCCTCATTAAAGATATCTCTAATTACTCGAACAGTTAGATCTGGCTCACCATATAAAAGTGAGGGAGCAGATGTTGATGAATCATTTGCCTTCTTCTCAATATCCTCCCATTGCGCCTTAAGACGAGAGACATCTCTTTCTAGCTCTGCCTCTGGGGCACCCTCTGCTGCAGTTCTAATAATTACGCCAGCTTGATCTGGGATTAAATTCTTAAGAATAGATTTCAATCGATTACGTTCAGTATCTGGCAATCTGCGAGAGATTCCACTCATGCCACCTGCTGGTACATAGACTAAGTAGCGACCAGGAAGAGATATCTGGCTAGTTAATCTGGCACCCTTTTGGCCAATTGGATCTTTAGTCACCTGAACTAATACTGATTGACCACTCTTTAATACATGTTCAATTTTGCGTGGTTGAGTATCAGATAGGCCATGGGCATCCCAATTAACCTCACCGGCGTATAGAACAGCATTTCGACCCTTACCAATATCTACGAAAGCTGCCTCCATAGATGGAAGTACGTTTTGTACTTTACCTAAGTAGACGTTTCCAACATAAGAGATATTGCTATTTCTATTTACATAATGCTCAACCATTACCTCATCTTCAATTATTGCAATTTGAGTACGATCGGCAATTTGGCGAACTAACATGGTTCTATCCACCGCTTCACGGCGTGCTAAGAACTCTGACTCAGTAATTACCGTGCCGCGTTTGCGGGTGAAATCACGACGCTCACGTCGCTCACCACGATCATTTCGATCAAATTTATTACGATCTCGGCGATTAAAATTACGACTCTCACTCCTTGGCTCTCTAACTCGAGCCTCTCTTACTTTAACTACAGTCAGTACGCCATCCTCTTCAATACTCTCTCCCGGTGTTACACCTTCACCGCGTGCTCTGCGACGGCGACGGCGCTTATGAGTTACACCCTCACCAGATTCACTCTCATCAACAGCTGTTGTTGAGCTATCTTCATCGCCCTCTGAAATCTCTTTACCATTGCGGCGTCTTCCTCTTCCGCCCCGACGGCGACGACGACGAAACTCTTCACTCTCACCCTCACTACTTTTTGTCTCAGCAGCTACTTCGCTGGCCGCACTCTTTGCCGGTTTAGTAGTTTTTGTAGCCTTAGTTTCAGGGGCAGCTTGGAATAGTGGAACAGGAATTGATCCTGCTTTTTTACTTGGTTTTTTTTCATCTCCTGCTACCGCTTTTTTGGCAGCGCGCTTACGTGGTGCTTTAGGCTCATCGGCCATATAAATCAAATCCTTTTCAAAATTTAACTACTGCAGTTTTGCAGTATCTCTTTCAATACTTTTTTAATTAATTCCAATTAATTATGCTAAAAATATCGACGCAGTCGCGGCGGAGGCTCTTTATCCTCGCGCTGATTGCGTGGGATAAGTATCGCAGATACTTCTTGATCCGCCAACTGAGCGCAATTTAAGCGTGTTAACGGCTACGAGAGTGGACGTTTTGTAACAGACCTACCCCGATTAAATTGGCAAACATTGATGATCCACCATATGAAAGAAATGGCAGTGGCACACCAGTCATCGGCATAAGTCCCATTGCCATTCCGATATTTTCAAATGATTGAAAAATAAACCAGGCAATTACGCCAATACTGACTAGCTTGCCAAAGAGATCACTACTTCGCCGGCAGATTGTGAATGCTCTAATAAAAAATAGTAGGTATAAAAATAAGATAACTGAGCAGCCAAGAAAACCAAGCTCCTCACCGGCAACGGTGAAAATAAAGTCAGTTTGTTGCTCCGGTACAAATCGACCATTTGTTTGTGGTCCATTAAATAAACCTTTGCCAAAAAAACCACCAGAGCCAATAGTGATTCTAGATTGGCGCAGTTGATAACCAGTTGCCTGCGGATCAGAGGTTGGATCAACAAAAGATTGCAAGCGAGCTACCTGATAATCAGATACCGCTCCGGTTTGAACCGCAGTAAAACCACCAATGCCGGCAAGTAGTAACAAACCGATAACCCAAATTGGCTTAGCACCTGACACACCAATCATGGCAACAATTGCTGCGGAGATTATTAAAACTGTTCCTAAATCGGGCTGAGCAACAATTAATAAAACTGGTACAGCTGAAATCAGCAACGCCTTTAAAACATCTAGATCTGTTGGATCCTCATGGGTTTGATCGCGATCTGAGAGGATCATCGCTATTCCAATAATTATTGCAATCTTTGCTAGCTCAGCAGGTTGTAATTGAAAACCTCCAGGAAGAGAAATCCATGCTTTTGAGCTGTTAACCTCTGTGCCAAGACCTGGAATTAACACAATAATCAATCCAACAACTGCAACTGCCCAGACAATTGGTGTGTAAGCGCGTAATAATCGGTAGTCAACTAAGGTGGTGCCGTAAGCAAGTAAGGCACCTATTAAGATATTTAATACATGTCGCTTTAGGTAATACTCTGGATCTAGATTATTTGATTTAAACCACTCCCTAGTTGCGGCATAAACTAATAAAGTACCAATTACTAATAATCCACCAACTGCAAAATTGAGCGTCTTATCAAAGCGGGCAAAGGCTGAGTTATTACTGCTTCGATACTTAAATGTGCTACTCACTTAAGCTTTACCCCGCTGACTTTGATTCCAGTTAAATCAACCTTATTAGCTACCTTTTTCAAATCTACCTTAGCAATATTACTTGGAACACCAGTTGGAAATATAGCTTTATCTGGATTTACTCTATTACCGCTAACTCCAAACAAGGTTGCATAAATATCTCTAACACCAACACCAGATGCTGAAGCACCAAATCCACCTTGGCTAACCATCATTACTACCGCATATTTTGGATCCTCAGTTGGTCCATAGGATGCAAACCAAGATGTGTCATCTTTAGCGCTGCCATTTGGATTCTTACCAAATACCTGTGCTGTTCCAGTCTTGCCACTTATTGCAACTGGAAAACCGGAAAATACAGATGCCGCAGTTCCACGAGTTACTACCATATGAAGTGCGCGGTGTAAGAAATCCCAGGTACTTTGCTCAACCTTTACCGTATCTGCTATCACCGGCTTAAACTCTTTAATTACCTTTCCATCAACATCAACAATTGCTCTGGCAACCTGAGGCTGATAGTAGGTGCCATTATTGGCAATTGCAGAGTAAATCTGCGCAAGTCTAAGTGGGGTAACTAACGTATCTCCTTGGCCAATTGAAAAGTTGACCGCATCACCCGCTCTTACTTTATTTCCATCAATACAGTTTTCTCTAGCTATCTCAATTAAATACGGTGTTAGATCCTGCTTCTTGGCTCGCTCTTTATAATTACAGTAAAAATCCTTGTTTTGTTCATACCAGCTTTGTTTCCATTGTCGATTTGGTAGTCGTCCACTTAACTCAC
>CANHGU010000020.1 GCA_947460855.1 Candidatus Nanopelagicaceae bacterium
AAGGAATTTAGTTGGTGCTGCAGTATGTGTGGGTGAAGGCAGATTTAAACCAGAGTGGATGCTGGAGAGTTTAAGAAATAAAGAAAGACTTTCAGATAGTTATGTATTTCCAGCAAAAGGATTGACATTGATTAATATTGAATATCCATCACCAGAGCATTATTTGAGTAATTATGAGAATTACCTAGCGACCCAAGAGATTAATGAGGATGAGGGCTGATTTTTAGGCGGGGGAATAATGCGGTTTTGACCCAAAGCCAGCCGGAAGGTAATCTTGCCCCTCTGGAAATGACCCGATTGGGAAAATCCTTAAATTAGAAAGCGAGATGGTTGTGCGCACTTTTACACCAAAAGCTGGTGAGATTACCCGTAGTTGGTATCTCATTGATGCTCAAGATGTAGTACTGGGCCGCCTTGCCACACACGCTGCACACTTACTATACGGAAAGCATAAAACAACATTTGCTCCCCATATGGATATGGGTGATTTCGTAGTAATCATTAATGCTGAAAAGGTTGTGCTAACCGGATCAAAGAGTTCACAAAAGTTTTCTTATCAACACTCTGGTTATCCAGGTGGAATGACTTCAACTGTTTACTCAGATATGTTTGAAAAGTTTCCAACTCGCGCAGTTGAGAAAGCAATCAAAGGAATGTTGCCAAAGAACTCTATTGGTAGATCAGCTGCTACTAAGTTAAAGGTGTATGCCGGGCCTGAGCATCCACATGCAGCACAAAATCCAAAGGTATTTGAATTTAATCAAGTTTCTCAGATAACAAAGAAGTAATAGGAGAGTAATGACTGACGATATTTTAGAAGCTGGCGAAGAGGCAACACCTACTTCATACAGCTCTAGTACACCTGCTGCTGCAACTAATCGTAAAGCAATTACTGCACCAGGCGGAGGCGTTGGTCGACGCAAAGAGGCGGTAGCACGAGTTCGTTTAGTGCCAGGTTCTGGTCGTTGGGTTGTAAATGGCAAGCCACTTGATGTTTATTTTCCAAATAAGGTTCACCAACAATCAGTCTCTGAACCGTTTCGCACTGTAGGTGCAGAGGGTACATATGATGTTTTTGCCCGAATTAATGGTGGTGGAATTTCTGGTCAAGCAGGTGCACTTCGTTTAGGTGTGGCACGTGCGTTAAATGAAATTGATACGGATGCAAATCGTCCAACACTTAAGAAGGCTGGCTTCTTAACTCGTGATGCACGTGTAATTGAACGTAAGAAGTACGGCCTTAAGAAGGCTCGTAAGCGTTCTCAATACAGCAAGCGTTAATTTCTAACTTCGCTTAAATCTAATATGGCCCTCTTCGGCACCGATGGTGTACGAGGTGTTGCAAATGTTGATCTCACCGCTGAACTTGCAGTTGATTTAGCAATTGCTGCAGCCCATGTACTTGGCGAAATTGGTGCATTCACTGGACATCGACCTAAAGCAATTGTTGGTCAAGATTCACGAGCATCTGGAGATTTTCTAGAGGCAGCAGTTGTTGCTGGACTAACTAGTGCCGGTGTTGATGTTTATCGAGTTGGCGTGTTACCAACACCAGCGGTGGCATTCTTAGTTAAGGAAAGTGGCGCCGATCTTGGCGTAATGATTAGCGCATCTCATAATCCAATGCCTGATAACGGTATTAAATTTTTTGCCAAAGGCGGAGATAAATTAGCTGATCAGGTTGAAGCTCAAATTGAAGCAAGATTGGGTGAGCCTTGGGATAGGCCAACTGGATTAAATGTTGGTCGAATTATTTTTGATGAGGACGCAAAAGAAAGATATGTAACGCACTTACTATCAACTGTTAGTACAAAATTAGCTGGACTTAAAATTGTTGTTGATTGCGCAAATGGAGCATCATCAGTAGTAGCACCACTGGCATATGAAAGAGCCGGCGCATCAGTTACTGCGATCTCTGCTACGCCAACTGGGTGGAATATTAATGAAAATTGCGGCTCAACCCATTTAGATAACTTAATCAACGAAGTCAAAAAAAGTGGCGCCGATCTTGGCATAGCTCATGATGGCGATGCTGATCGTTGTTTGCTGATCGCAGATAATGGTGAGGTAATTGATGGTGATTACATATTAAATATTTTAGCCACCTCATATATGGCATCAAATAAGCTGAATAAGAAAACTGTGGTTGGCACAGTAATGAGCAATCTTGGCTTCATTAAGTCTATGGAAAAATTAGGAATTAATTTTGAAAAGACAGCAGTAGGTGATCGCTACGTGCTAGAAAAGATGTTAGAAAGTGATTACACCCTAGGGGGTGAACAATCAGGGCATATTATTATGCGAGAGTTTTCAAATACTGGTGATGGTTTATTAACCGCTCTTCAAGTTATGCAGGTTGTTGCTCAATCTAAAAAATCTCTTTTGGATCTAGCAAAAACGATGGAAAAGTATCCACAAGTATTAATTAATGTTAAAGATGTTGCTAAGGAAAGACTTGAATCCTCAGTGAAAATTAAGGAAGCAATCCTAGAATCAGAGAAGGAATTAGCTGGTGCTGGCAGAGTGCTAGTACGTGCATCTGGGACTGAGTCACTTGTCCGGGTAATGGTAGAAGCAAATGATTTAAAATTAACCCAAAAAATCGCAGATTCATTAGCGCAACTAGTAAGATCAGAACTTAAGCAATAAAAGGAGTTTATAAATGTGCGGCATAGTTGGCTACACCGGGAAAAACTCCGCACTTACTCCAGTAATTGATGGCTTGCGCCGACTTGAGTATCGGGGTTATGACTCAGCTGGAATAGCACTACCAACCCAAATTGGTAAGCCTTTATTTATTGAAAAACGTGCTGGTAAATTAAAAAATCTTGAGGATGCTTTGGCTAAGACACCAAATTCAACCAGCGGAATTGGCCACACTAGATGGGCTACACACGGTGGTCCAACTGATACAAATGCTCACCCACATTTAGATAATGAAGGAAAGTTAGCTTTAATTCATAACGGAATTATTGAAAATTATGTGCAGCTACGAGCAGAGCTAGAAAAACGTGGGCATAAGTTTAAATCAGAGACCGACACCGAATCAGTAGTTCATTTGTTAAGCGATGCTAGAAAAGAAAATAATGGTGATTTAGCAGCAGCAATGCGCCAAGTTTGTAAGCAGTTAAAAGGCTCGTTTACTTTGCTAGCAATTCATTCAGATAATCCATCACATATCGTTGGTGCTCGCCGTAATTCACCATTAGTAGTTGGAATCGGTAAGGAGGAAAACTTTTTAGCCTCTGATGTTGCAGCATTTATTTCTCACACTAAAACTGCACTTGAATTAGGACAGGATCAAGTTGTTGAAATAACTCCAAACTCAGTTGTAGTTACCGATCTTTCTGGGCAGGTAGTTAAAGCCAAGGAGTACGAAATATCTTGGGATGCAAGCGCGGCAGAGCGAGGTGGCTTCTCTCACTTTATGCTCAAGGAGATTTATGAGCAGCCTAAGGCCATTTCCGACACATTGATTGGCAGATTAAATGGATTAGATCTTAAATTGAAGTTTAAGAAATTTGAAAAGATTGTAATTGTTGCTTGTGGAACTGCTTATAACGCAGGCTTAGTTGGTAAGTACGCCATTGAAAAATGGGGCAATATCCCAGTTGATGTTGAGCTTGCTTCAGAGTATCGATACCGAGAACCATCTCTTGATAAAAAAACCTTAGTAATTCCTATTTCGCAATCTGGCGAAACCATGGATACTTTGATGGCACTTAGGTATGCAAAATCAAAAGGTGCAACCATTCTTTCAGTTTGTAATACAAATGGTTCAACTATTGGCCGGGAATCTGAT
This sequence comes from Candidatus Nanopelagicaceae bacterium, assembly GCA_947460855.1. Taxonomy (GTDB): domain Bacteria; phylum Actinomycetota; class Actinomycetes; order Nanopelagicales; family Nanopelagicaceae; genus Nanopelagicus. The sequence continues at coordinate 3,803 of CANHGU010000020.1, forward strand.
GCCGTCCTATATACCCACGCTGGCCCAGAGATCGCTGTGGCATCAACTAAGGCATTTGCTACGCAATTAATTGCAATGTATTTGATTGGCCTGGAAATAGGAAGGCAGTTAAAAAAGTTAGATTCTAAAGAGATTGAAGAAATTACTGAGCAACTTACTCAACTACCAGCAAAAGTAGAACAAATCTTAGAAACTGTTGAACCATTGCGAGAGTTAACTAGAAAGTTTAAGAGCGCTGACTCTGTTTTATTCTTAGGCCGGCATGTTGGATATCCAACTGCTTTAGAAGGTGCGCTGAAATTAAAAGAGCTTGCCTATATGCATGCTGAAGGTTTTGCAGGTGGCGAACTAAAACATGGCCCAATTGCATTAATTGATACCGGAACCCCAGTAGTTGCGATTATGCCATCTCAAGGTTCAATTCTTTCAGAGAAAATGGCAAGTAATATTCAAGAGGTTAAAGCTAGAGGAGCAGTTGTGATTGCGATAAGTGAGTTTGAAATTAATGGTATTGACCATTTAATCCGAATTCCAGAAGTTGATCAATTACTACAACCAGTCTTATCAGTTGTTCCATTACAGGTTATCGCATATGAGATGGCGGTAGCTCGAGGAAATGATGTTGACCAACCTCGAAACTTGGCTAAATCAGTAACAGTTGAGTAAGTAGATGCCAGAAAAAAGACGCCGGCAGATGAACTCTGCCCTTAAGTTAACTCTTTTATTTGCAAGTATTTATGCCCTAATTACTCAACAGGTATTAGCAAACTCTTGGATTAGAAGAGTTGATGAGTGGATATACGACCGCAGTATTTTGCAAATTACTCCAGGCAAGACCCCGACCCTTGTCATGTTAATTGATGATTTAGGATTAAGAAGCGTTACTGCCATATTTTTACTAAGCACTGCAATATTAATTAGTCGTAGATTTAAATCATGGCGGCCAATTAATTTATCCTTACTTTCACTGGTATTACTGAATTTAACAGTAGGCGCTTCAAAACTATTATTTGGCAGGACTAAACCTCACTCGGGTATTGATTTATTTTTTACTGATAGCGGACTTTCTTATCCATCTGGCCATGCTGCAAACGCAATTCTCACCTGGGGAATGATGGCTTATCTAATTTTTAGGTACTCACATAAGGAACCCTTTGAAGGTATGCGGTTAACTTGGTTTGTCTCGACAGTTACTACCGGGGTTTGCCTAGCCTCTTTGTATAGAAACACTCATTGGTTCTCAGATTTATTGGGAGGGTTATTTATTGGCGCAACCCTTCTAGTATTAATAATTGCAGTTGATCGCTCTATTACCTCTGATCGCCAACCCTCTTAAATCAAAGTAGGCTTGCGATATGAGTCGTGCTTGCGCTGAAGTAAGCCTTTCCGCTATTACCCATAATTTAAAGTTAATTAAAAATAAAACAGACGCGCAAGTATTGGCAGTTGTTAAAGCTGACGCATACGGACATGGTTTATTACCAGTTGCTATAGCAGCGCAAGCAGCGGGTGCAGACTGGCTTGGCACAGCACTACTTGAAGAAGCAATAGAGCTTCGCAAAGGTGGAATTAATAAACCAATTATTGCTTGGCTCACTCCCCTTGGTGAAGATTTTAAAACCGCAATAAATTTAGATATTGATCTTGGAGTCTCCTCCGTTGAGTTACTAGAACAGATTATTGATGCGGCTAAAGCGGTTAAAAAAATTGCCAGAGTACATCTTGAAGTTGATACCGGTATGAGCCGGGGAGGTGTGTTAGATGAATGGGATCGATTAGTAGCTTCGATTTTAGCTGCAGTTGAAGCAAAACAAATTAAAGTTATTGGTATCTGGTCTCATTTTGCAAGAGCTGATGAGCCAAATGAAGAAATGAATCAAGCACAGATAAAACTGTTTGATGAGAAGATTGATTTAGCTGTTAAAGCTGGAATTAATGCGCAGTTCTTACACATAGCGAATACTGCAGCATCACTAAGTAATAAACTTTCTCATAAAAATATTATTCGCTTTGGTATTGGCTTATATGGATTAAGCCCTGACGTAGGAAATATGGGTGATTCGAAATCACTTGGCTTAAAACCAGCTATGAAGCTTAAAGCAAAGTTAAATCTTGTTAAATCTGTTAGTGCCGGTGCAAGTGTTGGCTATGGCGGCACTGCTGTAACAAAGAGTGAAACTAAGCTTGGTGTAGTAACACTTGGTTATGCTGATGGAATTCCACGTAACACAAATAATCTTGCTGGTGTATTTGTAGATGGAAATCGTGCGCCGATAATTGGACGAGTCTCTATGGATCAATTTGTGGTTGATCTAGGGATTAATTCCTCAGCAAAAACTGGGGATGAGGTGATTGTTTTTGGTGATGGAGCTGCTGGCGAGTACACAATTGATGAGTGGGCCAAGGCAGCTGGCACGATAAATTATGAGATTGTTACCCGAATTGGTCCACGTGTGCCTAGAATCTATCCTCGTGAGTAACGCTAATTTGCTTTCAATTAAATCTTTGTCAGTTTCCTTTGGTGGATTAAAGGCGTTGTCTAATGTGAATCTAGAGTTACAAGCTAATGAGGTAGTCGGATTAATTGGACCAAATGGTGCCGGTAAAACTACATTATTTAACGCACTTTCTGGGCTGGCTGATGTTGAATCTGGAACTCTAGAGATCAATGGAAAAGCTCATAAATGGCCAAAGCCTTATGAATTAATTGATTTAGGAGTAGCTAGAACTTTGCAAGGTGTTGGATTGTTTCCAGAGTTGACGGTGTTAGAAAATGTGATGATCGGTGATAATAAAAGTGCTAAAAGTGGTTTGATCTCATCAGCTCTTGGTTTTAGTGGTTCGGATGAAACAAAATTAAAAGAGCGGGCTATGACAGCACTAGAGCGGGTTTATGCCTCTGGCATTGCAGATAAACGAGCAGATTCACTTCCATACCCAGTTACAAAGCGGGTTGCTATTGCAAGAGCTTTAGTTAGTGAACCAAAAATACTCCTTCTTGATGAACCAGCAGGTGGCCTTGGCGCTCAAGATATCGAGTGGATGAACTCATTAATTCATAATTTAGCTACCCAATGTTCAGTAATCTTAGTTGAGCACCATATGGATGTAGTTATGTCAGTATGTGATCGCCTCTATGTCCTGAATTTTGGTGAAGTAATCGCATCAGGTGATGTTGAAACTGTTCGCCGTAATGAGGCAGTTGTTGCGGCCTATCTTGGGGTGAACAATTGAGTTTAATTGTTGAAAATCTAACTATTGATCATGGCGCAATTCGGGCAATAAGTAATGTCTCCTTCACTGTTCCGCAGGGACAGTTAGCTGCAATTATCGGTGCCAATGGCGCCGGTAAAACAACACTACTTAGAACATTATCTGGGCTTAAGGATGCTAAATCTGGAAGTGCCACTTGGGGTGGGAAATCAATCTTAGGAAAACGCGCAGAGGATTTAGCTCGCTCAGGCATCATGCATGTTTCAGATGGTAAATCAGTTATTGCAGAGTTAAGTGTTAAAGAAAATTTAGCCCTCGCTGGTTTATGGCGTAAAGATAAAAAAGATGTAGCAAAAGCTACCTCTGAAGTAGTTGAATTATTTCCAATTTTAGGTCAGCGAATGTCACAGACAGCTGGATCATTATCTGGCGGCGAGCGGCAGATGTTGGCAATTGGTAGATCACTTATTGCCAGACCAAAACTTCTACTTTTAGATGAACCATCACTGGGCCTTGCACCATTAATTATTGAGCAAATTTTTCAGACAATTAAAGAGCTGGTTAAAAAGATGGATCTAACAGTTTTATTGGTAGAACAAAATGCTATGGGAGCGTTAAAGATCGCTGATGAAGGAATTGTTTTAAATCTTGGATCTGTTGTAGCGGTTGACTCTGCGCAAACTTTGTTAAATGACCCAGCAGTGCGCGCTGCTTATTTGGGATTTTAAATGTTGAAATTTATTACAGCAGTCTTGACCTCACTAGCTACCGGCTCTATTTATGCATTAATGTCGACCGCATTAGTTTTGGTTTGGCGATCAACGAGAGTTATAAACTTTGCGCAAGCTGGCCAAGCAGTATTTACTACCTATATAGGTTATGAAGTAACTATTAGATCAGGTTCATATTGGATTGGCGTAGCTGCGGCAATAATTTCTGGTGCGCTAATCGGTGCGGTAATCGATAGATTTTTTATGCGCCCAATCTTTAAACGGATTAAAAGCGGACCAATTGTGATGATCGCACCAGTTGTAGCAACTCTAGGATTACTTGGAATCATTCAAGCAATAATTGGTTTTATCTGGGGACTTACCTACCAATCTATTCCAGCTCCAGTATCAACCGATGGCTACCAAATATTTGGTTCAACAATTGCTTTTAGCCCCTTTAATCTAATGGTCTTAATTGCCGTGACAATTTCTATGCTTTTACTTACTCTTTTATTTCAGAGAACCAATATCGGATTAGCCTTGCGAGCCTCTGCCTATTCACCAGAAATTGCAAAGTTATCTGGAATTAAAGTTGATGCGATAAGAACATTAGGATGGGCATTAGCAGGAGCCGCCGGTGGATTAGCTGGAATGTTATTTATCCCAAGCTCATACCTTTATCCAAATGCAATGGATGTGCTTCTAGTATTTGGTTTTATCGCTGCAGTAATTGGCGGGCTAGATAGTTTATTTGGCGCAGTTGCTGGTGCAATGATCTTAGGTTTTGCAATTAACTTTGCTACTTCATATATAAGCTCTAAATTAGTTTTTCCAATGGCATTTATAATTTTAATTTTAGTTTTATTGATAAAACCAGGCGGTATTTTTTCATCTGTTAAAGGTAGGAAAGATTAATGTTAAAACTAACTAGCAGTAAAAAAAGGTTACTATTATTTATTTTACTTGGTTGGGTTTTGTTATTAATTGGTGACAGAGTGGGTGAGCTACGTCAGTATCAAGGCTCATTTGTTGCCACATACTCTTTAGCAATTGCGTCAATAATTTTACTAACTGGTTACTCTGGACAATTGTCACTAGGACACAGCGCACTTATGGCAGTTGGCGCGTATGCTGGCGCGTTATCAATTAACAATGCGCACTTACACCCAGTAATTGCATTAATCATTGCCACACTAACCGCTGGCGTCTTTGGATTGATATTAGGTTTTGCAGTAGCAAGGCTTTCTGGTCCATATTTAGCTGGCACAACCTTGGCACTTGCTGTCTCGCTTCCAACTCTTGCAAATCAATTTCCAATTTTAGGTGGCGAGCAAGGAGTAGTCTTTGATGTTGGTGCACCTCCTGCCAGGTTTGGCGAAGGTTTTTCTCAATACAAATGGTTTTTCTGGATCTCATCTCTAGCAGCATTGATAATGATTTGGATGATTTCAAACCTACTTAGCTCTCGATATGGGCGAACCTTTAGAGCAATTCGCGATAATCAGATTGCTGCCGCCTTGGCTGGGATTAATGCTGGTCGGGTAAAGGTGATCGCCTTTGCAGTTAGCTCCGGGGCGGCTGGTTTGGCCGGCGGGCTGCTGGTTATGCTCATAAGCGGGGTCTCACCCTCAGCTTTCCCCCTTTCCCTCTCATTTTCCCTCCTGACAGGCGCGGTAGTTACTGGCGTGTATAACCTAAAAGGTGTGATGCTAGGGGGGTTGGT
>CANHGU010000021.1 GCA_947460855.1 Candidatus Nanopelagicaceae bacterium
GAAGCGGTAACTAATACCCCACAACTTGCAAAGGCAGATGGGGATGAGATTGAGGAGATTCGTTGGTTTTCAAGAGCAGAAATGAAAGCTGCCATATTAGATAAATCTTTGATTTTGCCATTGGAAATCTCGGTAGCAAGGCAGATGATTAAGGCTTGGTATGGCCAAGGAGCCGATGCAGATCTGATTGGCAATGAATCATGGCGGTAGATAACGCACAAATTTTAGCTGAGTTAGATCCTGATCAATTAGCAGTTGTTACAGCAATTACTGGTCCGGTTTGCGTTATAGCCGGAGCTGGAACTGGAAAAACTAGAGTAATTACAAATCGAATTGCATATGCGATTAATTCGGGCGTAACCGATCCAACTAGAGTTTTAGCTCTGACATTTACCGCTAAAGCAGCTGGTGAGATGCGCGCTAGGTTGCGAGCTTTAGGTATCTCAAATGCTGCCGCCCGCACCTTCCACTCAGCAGCACTTAAGCAACTACTTTATTTCTGGCCCTATGCATTTGGCGGCCAATTTCCAACATTGTTAACTACAAAATCTGGCTTTATTAGCCAAGCAATTACTAGAGCCGAGGTTGCAATACCTGCGCAGGTAAATGCCCTTCGTGAGATTGCAAGTGAGATTGAGTGGGCAAAGGTTTTGCAGATCTCACCAGATAATTATCAGCAGGAGGCAATTGAAAACAACAGATTAGTTAGATTGCCAAACAATAAAAGCGAGAGCGAAAATCTCTCAATGATCGCCCAGGTTTACGAGGCGTATGAATCATTAAAGCGACAGGAGCGCACCTTAGATTTTGAGGATGTACTTCTGCTTACCGTTGGCATGCTGGAGGAGGATCGGGGGGTTAGAGAGCGGGTAAGAGATCAATACCGCTACTTCACCGTTGATGAGTATCAAGATGTCTCACCACTACAACAGCGATTACTAAATCTCTGGCTTGGAAACCGTGAAGAGTTATGTGTTGTTGGAGATGCTGCTCAAACAATTTACTCATTTGCCGGTGCTACCTCAAACTTTTTACTTAATTTTCAAAACCGCTTTCCAAATACTCAGCTTTTTCGGCTATCTCGAGGCTATCGCTCAACTCCAGAAATAATTAATACCGCTAATAAAATTTTGCGCCAAGCAAATCTGATAAGTGATCATGGAAATGAGTTGCAATCAGCAAATAGCCATGGCGATATCCCTATGGTAAATGGCTTCACTTCTCAATCTGATGAAATTGCATATGTTTGCGCTGAGGTAGCTAAGTTGATTAATAATCAGGTAGATAGTTCTGAGATTGCAGTTTTAGCTAGAACCAATGCACAGTTAGATCAGGTTAAATCAGCGCTAAATAATGCCAAGATTGCTAGCCAGATTAGATCTGGTGAGCGTTTCTTTGATCGAGTAGATGTAAGAGATGCGATGCGAGTGATTAGAAGTGCCTCTGTCCTGCCCTCTGAGGTTGGTGATTGGTATGCCGATCTAGTCTCGGTGCTGCGCCCATTTGGAGATGCCGATTATGTGGTTGGCTTTCTAAAGCTAGCAAAGAGCATTCAAGAAAATGGTGGCACAAATATGCGGGCCTTCTTACGTGAGATCGAGGATCGAGCTGAGCAGAACAACCCACCCACCCTGCCTGGAGTAACACTTGCTACCTTGCATGCTGCTAAAGGGCTGGAGTGGAACCACCTATTTTTAATCGGTGTATCTGATGGCGTGCTACCAATGGGTAATGATTTAAATGAAGAGCGCCGGTTGTTTTATGTGGGAGTCACCAGAGCTAAGCAGCGTATTCAAATAACCTATGCGGGAAAACCGAGCGTATTTCTCGACCAATTTAATTAAGTTGCATCAAGGTATACCGATGCTTTACTCTTTGCGCATGGCAAAGTTAATTAATCTAACGACAGTTGTTGCACCTGCAGCCGCTGCTAATTGGCCTGCCATCTCACCAGCCTGTGCGAAATCTTCATATCGCTCAGATTGGACCAATAAGCGCTCTAATAAGGGTTTTTATACCTTTACATCAGATCGCACCCCTGGGAGCTATATCGGTTAATCCGAGATAGAAGCCAAGGGGCCCGCGAATCTAATGATTCGGGGCCCTTTTTCTTTTATCTAAATAACCTCCAAATAATAAAAGCCATAGTGGCAAAGTAAAAAGAACCAAACAAATGAAAGATAACCGAAAGGAAAGGTGAGAACGATGACCGTTCTCTTCAGCGAACTACTTATCCCCGGTTGGGCACAAGGCCCAACTGCAAAAATTGGATTAGGTGATATCACCTGGGCTTATGAGGATGCCCCAGTTATCTCCTATACCGATTACGCCAACAACTCCACTACTGGCTATGCCGGTAATAAGAGTGATAAGGCCACGGATGGATATAAGCGCGCTGATAATCCTTTCGCACCTATTTCAGAGCCAGCCAAGATGAGTAGCCTGCCTTGCCACTCTGCAGATCCTGAGCTTTTCTTCAGCGAGAGCGCACCTGTTATCGCACAAGCTAAAGCGTTATGTGGCAGCTGCCCAATGCAAGCAAAGTGCTTAGAGGGAGCGCTCTCCAGAGCTGAGCCATGCGGGGTATGGGGAGGAGAGTTATTTGATGAAGGTCAAGTAATTCAAAGCAAGCGTCTTCCAGGACGGCCAGCCAAGATTGCAGTAGCAAGTTAATTTAAAAAGTTAATAACAACTGTTAACTAGAAAGGGTTAACAAAAAAGCGGCGGGATTGGTTTGTTACCAACCCCGCCGCTTTTACTTTTGGTTAATACTTATTTATTAAGCCTTACCAAGAATACGATTTACCTTTGTGCCACAAACTGGGCAAATTCCTTGCGCCATACGGCGACCTGAATCAGAGACCTTTACATGTCCTTCAAAAGCGCGCTTCTCTTTGCACTTAACGCAGTAAGCCTCACCCTTGTACTCTTCAGCCATTTTCTTCCTCCATCCGCCGTACTCTTGGGAGCATGCAGGAGGTTTCCTGTATGTGAGTACGAATGGCAACACCATACCCCCAGCGCCACGCTCGGATGGGGTTTTCCACGCGTAAAATGAAAAATATTAGGCAATAATCTAAAAAAAGGGGGTAAAACTAGATATTTACCGCCGGAATAACACCTGAACCACCACTTTGGCAGCCGAGCTCAAAACCTTCTAGAAATGCTTCAGCTCTACCTTGGTCGGCATACCTGATTAAGTAATTATTAAATTCACTGTCATGGCCAGGAACTCTTAGATGAATTAGCTCATGGAAAATAATGTAATTTAAAACGTAGGCTGGAGATCCAACTAAACGATCTGAGATTCGAATTGTGCGATCTACAGTGGTGCAAGATCCCCATCGCTCACTCATATTGCGCCAATTAATACTTGCTGGGTGGACATCAAACTCAGGTAGGTATTGAGTTAGAAGTTGCATGCCAATCTCCATTAATTGCAGATCGGTTTTGCGCTCGCGCGCCTCACGGCGTAAGACCATTGCGATCATCTCCGGGATCATTTGGATTTCCTGGCGCCGGCTCATCTTTGCTGGAATATGAATCTCAATTACCCCACCTTGGCGGTATGCACTAACACTGCGCCGCCTGCGCTCTTTTCGAATTACTCGAAATGGGGGCAAATCAGCGGGGAGCTCTTCTTCAATCTTTTTCTTTCGCGAAGATATTTGTGACACGGGTGGCAAAATATCGGTAAAGAGGATTTGCTGTTCAAAGTTATCCACCATTACCTCTACTTATCCACCATAATTAAGGCTATCTCCACAGGTTAATCCACAGAGCACTGCTAAATTTTACGCTCCCTTCCAACCTATCCCTATTAACTACCACCGCGTGGTTTGCAATGATTTTTTTAAGCGCAAAAAAGGGATTGGAGTGAAAATAAATTCTGAGATTTACTTCTCAAAACACCATATTAAGTTGATTCTCACCTTTTATTAACATAGGTTTGCGCTACGAAGTCCCCGGATAACCGTTTCATATCTGCAAGGGGAAGGCAGATACGAAATCGTGCGCCCGGGGATTTCGCTTTTTTAACTTTTAACTTAGATCAGCCCAGATAGATCATCTGGAACAGTTACGCTATTTAAAAATGCCGCAGCATCAGCTAGATCATCTGGCATTGGCAAAAATGCTGGATCATCCCAGCATTTATCTCGACCATCAGATCCCTTTATTTTCTTAACCTCACTCCAAAATGCAGAGGCTTCCCGCATTTTTCTTGGTGAAACTTCAACCCCAAGTAGATTTGCAAATAATTGTTGCATTGGTGAGTTAGTAGCGCGCCTTCTTCTAGAATTTTCAATTAATGCGTTAAATGCTGGGATCCGATTCCCAGCAACCTCAGAGATAACGTGATCAATCCAGCCTTCAATTAAAGCTAATGCCATTTCAAGTTTAATTAGTGCTAACTCCTGAGCTGGAGTTTGTTGTGGTGTGAATAAGCCAGCATTTAGAGCCAGGTTTATTGATTGTGGATTATTAATATCGATTTCACCATTCGACATCGCCTCCTCTGCTTGGCGAGTAATTGATTCAACATCGATAGTTATACCTTTTCCATAAGAAATAATTGCATCTTTAAGATAAGAATTTAGCCAAGTTGTATTGGCAAAAAGCCGGGCTGCGGCCGCCTCTCGCAGGGAAAGATAAATTGTTACCTGCTCTAGATCAATCCCAAGTCCATCAGCCCACTCGTTTACATTTTGAGGAATTAAATGAGAGCCAGAGCCTGCTTTTAATAGTGGGATGGCAACATCATTTGCACCAGTTATTGAGTTTGCAAGTAAACCAATTCCTTGCCCTAATTGGGTAGCAATTAATGTGCCCATGAATCCTCTTAATAATCGAGCCAGCATCGCCTTCATTGCCTCCTGCTGCTCTGGAGTTTGGTTTGTATCCCCAGTGAACTCAATTGGTAATGATGAGGTTGAGCTTGAAATTACGTTAGCTAATGCATCTGCCATTCCAACGGCTAATGGCTCAATTAGCTGTTGCCAGCCAACCACAGATTCATCTAGCCACTCTCGTTTTGCCCAGGCACTTTGAGTTGGGGCGGTAGTTGAAGGGAAGAGGATTTCAGTATCAAGCCATGTATTGGCAATTTCTAATGATTGATTAAGTCTTTGCTCATCTGCAGTTCCAACCGGCAGATCACCCTTTGCGGTAATAATTTTTTTAGCAATATCTCTAAGGGCAGCAACTGTAATTAAATTTTGGTCAGACCCAGTTTTTGCAGATCCCATATTCTCTAAAAATGATTTCGCCCCAGCAAGTGCACTGGAGTCAATTCCCATTTCTGAGAATTGCTTTAGTAGTGCTTCAAAATCAGGTTGCCCTTCATTTGGTAAAAAGCCAAAGCTCATTTATCTAACTCACCCTCTATCACGCTGTTAAAGATATCTGATTCTAATAGAACAATAATGGCATCATTTTTCTTCCCTGCTCATTAAGATTGCGGGTATGAACCCAGCCTCAACCGCAGCCCTGATTTGGTGGTTTATTCCAATTGGTGCGGTTTTATGCGCGATTGGATATGGAATCTGGATCTCAAAATATAAATCAAAATTTGATAATGAAACTAATCGCTCAGTTAATAGCTTTAAGAAGTTTCAAAGTACCTTCAAAAATAAGAAGTAATTAAAAAGTAAGTTATTTAAATGAAATCTTTGCTACCAATAAAACCTAAACTGCCAACAAATACAAAAATTGCGGTTACAGCATTAGTTCTTGCATCCCTTTTTCTGCCCTCACCATTCGTAATACTCTCACCTGGAAATCCTCAAAATATATTAGGTTCAGCTATAACTATCACTGGAACCAAAAGTTATCCAACAACTGGAAAGTTATCGGTTACATCAGTCATGGTTACTGACCCAGACTCTTACATAACTGGATTTGATGTTTTGTATGGATGGTTTGATAAAAATCGCGCAGTGCTGCCACGGGTTGAGGTTTATCCAGAGGGCGAAAGTGCGGCAGATTCAATGAAGAATGGCGCAGAGGAGATGAGTGGTTCGCAAACTAATGCAACTGCAGCGGCTCTAACTTATTTAGGTTACAAAAGCACTTCAAAGTTGGTAATAACTGAGGTAAATGATCAAACTAATGCAAACAAATTATTATATAAATCAGATATCGTATTAAGTGTTGATGATAAAAAGTTTGAATCAGCCTCTGAAATCATGAGGTATTTAGATCAAAAACAACCAGGAGATTTAGTATCAATTAAGGTCTTGCGATCTGAAAGTGAAATTATTACAAAGCAGATTAAATTATCTGCTCGAGATGATGGCTCTGCATTTATTGGTGTAAACATTCAACAAAATTTTAACTTTCCTTTTCAAGTTAAAATTCAATTAGCTGAGACCGGCGGGCCAAGCGGTGGACTGGTATTTGCTCTCGGTGTAGTTGAAAAGCTAACTCCAGCTGATTTAATTCGAGGACGAAATATTGCTGGGACTGGAACAATTACCGCAGATGGCCAAGTCGGTCCAATCGGAGGAATTGCTGAGAAAATTATTGGAGCCAAGAAAGATGGCGTAAAGATATTTCTTGCACCAATTGAGAATTGCACTGACATTAAAAACAAAGATCAATTGACCAATAGCGGAAGTAAAAATGATATGAAAATTGTGCCGGTCGCCACACTGACCGAGGCAATTTCAGTGCTGAATCTGCCTGCTGATGCCACATATCCAAGCTGTGCAACTGCCTCCTAGATATAGATAAGATTTGGCCATGAGTAACTCAGGCTTAGGTGGCGGCGGATTTAATCGTAATAACAACCCATTTGGCGGAAGTGGATTTGGTGGTTCTTTTCCAAACCCATTCGGAAATCGTGGTCCAGGTAAGCGTCGGGTTAGCCCACTAACAATTACTGCTGTTGTTCTATTTATATTAGGCAGCATATTAATTTCTTCAAGTAGTTTTTATGCTGATTTACTTTGGTATCGCTCAGTTGATTTTGTGAATGTGTGGCAAACAACATTATTTACTAAAATATATTTATTCATAGGATTTGGACTTATTACCTCTATATTTATAACCGCAAATATTTATATAGCTTTTCGCAAGCGTCCAATTTATGTTCCAATAGCGGTTGAAGCTGATAACTTAGAGAGATATCGAGCCCAACTTGAACCAGTTCGAAGGCTCGTAGGAATTGGTGTATTTCTAACCCTTTTCTATTTTGCTGGTAGTGCTGGCTCAAAACTTTGGCAGGAATGGTTGTTATTTAAGAATGCGACAAGCTTTGGAACAGTAGATCCACAATTTGGTAAAGATATTTCATTCTTTGCCTTTAAGTTGCCGATGTATCAATCATTAATAGGTTGGGGTATTTCGACCATAATTTTGGCATTACTTGCAGCAGCAGCTGTTCATTACATCTATGGTGGTATTCGCACGCAAGTGAAAGAAGATCGCACAACTGTTGCGGCTCGAGTGCAACTTTCAATTTTACTTGGACTTCTAGTATTGCTTAAAGCAGTTGCATATTGGTTTGATCGTTTTGCCCTTACTTTAAAAGAGGGAAAGTTAATTACGGGTCTTACCTACACAGATGTGAATGCAGTCCTTCCAGCTAAATCCATTTTGGCAGCCATTGCAGTTGTTTGTTCGCTGCTCTTTTTCGCCAATATTGTTAGAAAATCATGGTTGTTGCCAACCGCAGGTGTGGCATTGATGGTGATCGCATCGGTTCTAATTGCCGGTGTATACCCTGCAACAATTCAACAATTTCAAGTTAAACCATCTGAATCCACCAAAGAAGCACCATTTATTCAGAAAAATATTGATGCAACCCGTATTGCCTATGGCTTAGATGGAGTTGAGGTCAAGGATTATCAGGCAACTGTTACTACTTCAGCTGGTCAGCTAGCAAATGATGCGGCAACAATTGCAAATATTCGCTTAATGGATCCAAATGTTTTATCGGCAACCTTTAGACAATTGCAACAGATTAAGCCGTATTACAGCTTTGCTGATTCATTAGATATTGATCGTTACACAATTGATGGTAAAGAGCGTGATGTTGTTGTTTCTGTTCGTGAATTAAATATTGATGGCAATCCATCTAGAAATTGGATTAATGATCACCTGGTATATACCCACGGGTTTGGAATGGTTGGCGCATTTGGAAATACTGTTGATGCTGATGGAAAACCAAGCTTTACAGTTGGCGACATTCCACCAACTAAAGGTTTAGGTGAGTTTCAGCCTCGCGTTTACTTTGGTGAAAACGTTCCAGATTATTCAATCATTGGTGGACCGGCAACAAGTAATCCGGTAGAGCTAGATTACCCAGATGACAACTCTGCAAATGGTCAGAAGAACTACACCTATACCGGCAAAGGTGGCGTGCCGATGGGTTCAATCTTCTCCCGTTTATTATTTGCGATTAAATATCAAGAACAAAGAATTGTTTTATCTAATTTGATTAATGCTGATTCAAAAATTCTTTTTGATCGTCATCCACGCGATCGGGTAGCAAAAGTCGCACCTTGGCTTACGTTAGATGGGGATCCATATCCAGCAATAATTGATGGCAAAATTCTTTGGATTATTGATGGATATACAACTAGTGCGGGTTACCCAAACTCTAGATTCGTAAACCTAGCAAATACTGGGGATGCATTGACCAGTAGATCAAATGCGGTTTCGTCGCTCGATGATAAAAATGTTAACTATATTCGCAACTCAGTTAAAGCAACTGTTGATGCTTATGATGGAACCGTTACTTTGTATCAATGGGATGAAAAAGATCCAGTACTTGCAACATGGAGCAAAGCTTTTCCAGGCAGCGTTCAGCCAAAGAGTGAAATTTCACCAGCATTATTAGCTCATATTCGATACCCAGAGGATATGTTCCGAGTTCAAAGAGATATTTTGAGTGCCTACCATGTGACTACTGCTGACGCGTTTTATGGCGGTCAGGATTTCTGGCGCGTGCCACTTGACCCATCTAGCTTTGGATCAAACTCTGGAAATCAACCTCCTTATTACCTAACTATGCAAATTCCTGGTCAAACCAAGCCGAC
>CANHGU010000022.1 GCA_947460855.1 Candidatus Nanopelagicaceae bacterium
TCAGTGGCTTTGTATATTAAAGGAGTATTAATTCTCACTAGGCGCGGTGATAAATGGCCGGTCAGTAGAACAATTGCTTTCGCCTTAGGAATAAGTGCGGTGGATTTTGCAACTAGTGGTGGGCTTGGCCTGTATTCACATTTTGCTTTTTCTAATCACATGATGGCTCATATGGTTTTAGGAATGATTGCGCCAATTGGAATTGTTTTAGGAGCACCCATTACCTTAGCCCTTCGCACCTTGCCACAAGGAAGAAATAAAGAGGAGCAAGGAGTGCGAGGTTCATTTATAGTTTTATTACACTCCAGGTTAAGTAAGTTTTATACCAATCCAGTCGTAGCTCTTGCGATATTTGATGGCTCATTATTTGCACTTTATTTCACACCACTATTTGGAAATCTAATGCAAGGCCATAGCGGTCACTTCTTTATGTCCCTTCACTTTTTACTTGCTGGAATATTATTTTTCCAAGTGATCATTGGAGTCGATCCTCTGCCTGGCCGAGTGCCATATCTTGTAAAGATAATTATAATTTTTGCTGCCATGAGTATTCATGCCTATTTTTCAATTGCGCTCATGTCGTCAACATCGCTAATTGATAATGGTTTCTTTGCTCAACTTGAGCGGCCATGGGCAACTGATTTGCTGGCAGACCAAAAACTTGGTGGTGCAATTGGATGGGCGATGGGTGAGATACCAATTTTGTTAGCTCTGGTTGCAACATTTCTGCAATGGCAACGAGAGGACAAAAAGGAGGCCGGACGAATAGACAGAGCAGCTGATCGAGCTGCAGCAATGGGAGAGGATGATGATCTTGCCCAGTACAACCGATATTTAGCCCAGTTAAACCGACGAGATTTATCGCAATAGAATTACCCCATGTCTACTACTTCGGATATGTCACCATTATTTGGCGATGAGTACCAATCTTTACGCGAGAGTGTTTCTGCATTAGCTCAAAAAAAGATTGCGCCATTTGCTCATGATGTTGATGAGAATTCACGTTACCCACAGGAAGCCGCAGATGCATTGCAATCTGCTGGACTTGCGGCAGCTCATGTACCAGTTGAATTTGGTGGTCAAGGAGCAGATGCACTTGCTGCGGTAATTATTATCGAAGAAGTAGCAAGAGTTTGTGGTGCTTCATCATTAATTCCAGCTGTTAACAAATTGGGATCAGTTCCCTTAATGATCGCTGGTAATTCTGAGCAAAAGAAAAAGTATTTAACTCAACTAGCTGCAGGTAAGGGATTTTCATACTGCTTATCAGAATCTGAAGCAGGCTCAGATGCAGCTGCTATGAAAACTAAAGCGGTTAAAGATGGTGATAATTGGATAATTTCCGGCAGTAAAAAATGGATTTCAAACGCGGGAGTCTCTGAGTTTTATACCGTGCTTGCATCAACTGATTTAAGTAAAGGTGCAAAAGGTATCTCTGCATTTATTATTGAAAAATCCGACCCAGGTGTTTCATTTGGCGCTCATGAAAAAAAGATGGGTTTTAAAGGCTCGCCAACTCGTGAGGTCTACTTTGATAATGTGAAAATCAGTGATGATAGAAGATTAGGCGAGATTGGAACTGGCTTCTCACTAGCAATGAAAACTTTAGATCACACCCGAATCACAATTGCTGCGCAAGCACTTGGGATTGCACAGGGTGCATTTGATATTGCGAAGAAGTATTCACACGAGCGTCAACAATTTGGTAAACCAATCTTTGATTTTCAAGCAGTTCAATTCATGCTAGCTGACATGGCAATGCAAATCGAAGCAGCTCGTCAACTTACCTATGCAGCAGCCGTTAAAAGCGAACGTGGCGAGAGTGACCTGACCTTTTTCTCTGCTGCCAGCAAATGCTTTGCTACCGATGTTGCTATGAAAGTAACAACTGATGCAGTTCAAATACTTGGTGGATATGGATATGTTAATGATTACCCGGTAGAGCGAATGATGCGTGATGCTAAATTAACTCAGATTTATGAGGGTACTAACCAAATCCAAAGAATTGTTATGGCAAGGAATCTTGAGACTTTAACAAATTAAAATCTGACAATAATCTCTGGTGTTGCCGCAGCGTCAACTTTTTGATCATGGGATTGTGTAGGTAACAACTCGCTAGTTAATTCACCGCGGTGCAGTAAGGCTATTTTCCATGCCCTACTTTTAGCTAGAGCTCGATCGTAGGAACCACCACCTTGGCCAAGCCGCATACCTGTTCGATCAACATGCAGTGCCGGCACGATGATTACATCTAGATCTACAATTTGTGCATCACCTATTGGTTCGAAACTTTTGCCAGTAGCTTTTAATTTTTCTTTTGATCCATCCCACGGAACCCACTCAATATCACCATCGGCTAAAAGCCTTGGTAAGAAAAGATTTTTTCCAACTGCAATTAGTTGTTTATTTATCTCACTAGTATCGGGCTCTACTTCATATGAAATATAGGAAGCGACATTTTTAACATTAACAAACTCAGAGGCTGAAAGAATATGCAGCCAATTTTCAGACAAAAATCGGTCTTTACGTTGTGAGCGATATAACTTACGTAACTGCGATTTATTTTTCTCTATATCCATGCCCCTTACCTTAATTTATTGATGCGGCAAAGTAAGGTTTAGGTATGGATCAAACACTCTCGGTCGAGCAATTGCAGGAGGCGCTACTCGGGCTTACTAAGCCGCTGGCCGCGCTAGATCTGCCATTGCTAGATTCGCATGGGGCGACTTTGGCGAGTGATTTATTAGTTGACGGAACATTGGTAATAAAAAATGGTCAACGAATCGACTCAACTCAGATCGCACTCGCTGCCTCACTTGGATTAGATAGATTGCCATGTCGACCACACCCGCGCGTAGTAATAATTAGTGCAGGCGATGATTTAGTTGAGCCTGGAAGTAACTTAGCTAGCGATGATGATGAGTATGAAAGTAATTCCTGGTTTCTAACAACATACATGCGTGAAGTAGGAGCACATGCATTTCGAGTTCATGCAATCCCCGAAACAGCCGAACAATTAAAGCTAGTTATAGAAGACCAACTTGTTAGAGCAGATCTTATTGTGATTAGCGGTGAATCGGCTGATGAATCTTTTGATTTAATAACATCAGTAATCTCACAATTAGGGGAGATCACAGTAGTCACTCCTAATTTAAATGAAAGTGGCAAGCATGGCTATGGATTAATCGGTCCAGACAAGATTCCTGTTGTTGTATTACCAGGTGATCCAATTGGTAACTACCTTTCGGCGGAAATATTTATACGCCCAATGATTTTAAAAATGCTAGCAAAAAGTGAAGTCAGTAGACCCACTAAAAAATTGAAATTAAGTAAATCTGTTGAATCTAATTCTGGTAAAGCCACTTACGTAAGAGCAAAACTTACAACTAGCGGAGAGGTGGATCCACTTGCTGAGCAGGCCTCTCTTGTCACATTAGCAAATGCAGATTGCTTAATAGAACTTTCTGAAAAAAATCAAAAACTAAAATCTGGTGATTTAGTAACAGTTATCATGATAAATCGAGTTGACAATTGAAAAAATTAGTTGATGCAGATCTAACATTAATGCCCATAAGATTTAGAGATAAGTCACAGTGGGATGCTGTTCGCGCAATTAATAGAGATTGGTTATCTCCCTGGGAGGCAACAAGGCCAAATGTGGATTCCAATGCACCACTACCTTCTTATTACGGAATGGTGGTTCAACTTAATCGAGAAATGAAAGCACTGCGATCTATTTCGCTGGGTATATGGATAAAAGAAAATCAAAGTCTGGTACTCATAGGTCAAATTACATTAGGCGGAATTATTTTTGGTGCAATGCGAGGTGCTCACATTGGATATTGGATAGACCAACGCTATTCCAACCGTGGTTATACAACTAGAGCGGTAAAACTATTAACTAAGTTTGGTTTTGAGCAATTACGTCTTCATAGAATTGAAATTAATCTACGCCCAGAAAATGAAGCCTCAAAAAAGGTGGCGTTGAAAGCTGGCTACCTACTGGAAGGTGCACGTAATAACTACCTTCATATTGCTGGTGATTGGCGTGACCACATAACTTTTGTTAAGGAAAATCCCGTAATTAAATAAAATAAAATTAGGACATACCTACCTAATTCCCGTCAAAATCAACCTCGGACATTTATCGTTGTGCTTTATGGGTTCAGGTTTTATCTACTTAATCATCATTGGGATGTGGGCTGGCTACTTTCTGCCGCAATGGTTAAGTAAGCATGAAGATAATTCCGGTAAAGCAATTGAACGATATAAAAATGCAATGCAAGTAGTAGCTGAAAGTAATGGCAGTATAAAATCTGAAAATAAAGTCATAGATAAAAGTAAAATATTTTTACAAAGGCGATTGATTTTTGGAACACTTTTTTCTCTGTACGCGCTGTCGTTGGTTAGTGCATTAGTTGGATTTTTAGATTTAATAACAACATTTGTACCGTTGACTGGCTTACTAATTTACTTAGTAAATGTCCGTAAACAGGTTGTTGCTTCACAGCTTAAAATGCGCAGAGTTAAAGCACTTGAAAAAATATCTCATATTAAAATTCCGACTACAGTAATTCCAGAGCCCGTTAAAGAAACTGGAAGCGGTGAACATTGGATTCCATTTAGTGAGCGAGAAGAAATAACTGGTGTTGTCGTAGTTCCAAAAGATCGAAAAGGTTGGCAACCAACTCAATTACCTAAACCTGTTTACACCACTGCCGCTAAGGCGGTACCAAGTAAGAGAATAATTGATCTAACAACCACAGGCCAATGGAGTGCAGAACAAGAGTTGGTAAAAGCACTATCTGGCAGAGATGATGATTTCTTTGATCAAGCAAGTTTGGTTGAAGTAAACGAGGAAGACCGAGCAGTAAACGAATAGAGATTAAATCCAGCTAGGCAACCACATTCTGTGCAGCCACTGGCTGTAAGGAATTTCAATACCTAGCAAAATTGGTAGAAAATATAAAAAGTTAATTGCAACGATAGCTACAAAAATGTTTATACCCCACTGATAATTGCCATACCTTAGAAGCAGATCAAAGCAGTAGGTAATCGCTAAAATTAAGAACGGCAGAATACTTATTGCATAAAAATAAAACATTGTTCTATCTTGAATAATAAACCAAGGTAAATAAGTACCAGCAATACCAGCCAGAATTATCTCAGCAGATCTACTACTTGTTTTGATGTAAAAACCAACAGTTATTGCAACTGCAAAAATTGCACTCCACCAAAGAAACGGTGTTCCAATAGCTAAAATTTCTTGAGCACATTTTGTAGCACCACAATTTGGTGGCGTTTGATAGTAAAAAGAGGTAGGCCTTCCAAGTACTAACCAACTCCAAGGATTTGCTGAGTAAGAGTGCTGCTGAGCTAAGTTTCGGTGAAATATCAAGATTTCTTGATGATACTTCCAAAGTGAAGAGAAGACATTTGAGCCAGAGTTTCTAGACCAGCCATTGCTAGTAAAAATCCAACCACTCCAAGAGAGCAGGTAAACGATAGTAGGTAAAAATATAAATTGCGATACCCGCTTTACAGATTGCTTAATATTTAGCTCACTAAAGTTAAGTGAAAGTAAAAGTAGTAATGGAACTAAATATGCACCACTCCATTTAACCGATATAGCCAACCCAATAGATATCCCACTTAACCAGAGATTTTCCTTTACAAGAAAGTAAAAAGATAGAAGTGTGAAAAACATCAAGAAAATGTCAAGCAACGCAACTCGAGACATAACTAAGTTCAGTCCGTCAAATGACATGAGTAATGCTGCAACTAATCCTAAAAATTCAGATTTAAACAATCTTTTAGCAATTAAATAGATAAGTAGTACTGAAGCTGTACCAAAGATAGCTGAGCTTATTCGCCAGCCAAATTCATTGTTATTAAATAATTTAATACCTATTCCAATTAACCATTTACCTAGTGGGGGATGGACTACAAATTCAGCACTACCTTGCTGATTTAACTCAACACCAGAGGAAATTAAAGAGTTAGCATTTTTTGCATAGTAAACCTCATCAAAAATATAACCTTTTGGAAGGTTTAGCCGCCAAAGACGTAAGGTGAGAGCAAAGCCGAGAATTATCGAAATCGGCGATATTCGACGTAGCAAGGCTAGATCCATGGCATCAGCCTAAGTCCTACTCGAAAGCAGAGGGCAAAATAACCTGAGAGAATTAGCAAATGTTAATTCTTGCCTGCCTGCCAATCGGTGATGCCCGTGATGCATCTGCCCATTTAGTTGAAGAGATCAAGGCAGCTAAATATGTTGCTGCAGAAGACTCTCGTAAGTTTGCCCGGCTATGCCAAGATCTTGAGATTAAACACAATGCAAAGGTAATTTCATTTTTTGAGGGCAATGAAACTGAGCGGTTGGATGAATTAACATCAATTTTGAAATCGCAGAAAGATATTTTAGTTGTAACTGATGCTGGTGTTCCAGGAATATCTGATCCTGGTTACAGATTGATTAGGGCAGCATTAAATGAAAATATAGGGATCAAAGTATTGCCTGGACCAAGCGCTGTAACTACTGCACTTTTACTTTCTGGCCTACCAACAGATCGATTTTGTTTTGAAGGATTCCCGCCGCGAACAAAAACAGCTAGGGCAAAATGGTTTCAAGATCTTGCCCAAGAGGAGCGAACAGTAATTTTCTTTGAAGCACCCCACCGAATTACTGAATCATTAACAGATGCAAGCAATGCTTTTGGAGATGATAGAAATGCTGCGGTGTGTAGAGAGATGAGTAAGCAGTATGAGGAGGTAGTTCGAGCACCATTGGCCGATTTAATCACCTGGTCAAAATCTAAAGATATTTTGGGAGAGCTAACTATCGTTGTTGAAGGGTTTGATCTAAGCAGCAGAGAGTTTTCAACATCTGATCTAATTGAGTTGGTGCTTGAACAGGAGAGATCTGGCGAGAGTCGTAAAGAGGCAATTTCACAGGTAGCAAAGGCATCTGGTGTTTCAAAGCGAGTTGTATTTGATGCGATGGTTACCAACAAGAGTGGCGATAAGATCTGATCATGGCCAGTGATAAATCTTTTTATTTAACTACGCCTATTTACTATGTAAATGATGCCCCACATATTGGGCATGCATATACAACTGTGGCTGGAGATGTATTAACCCGTTGGCACCGCCAGCGTGGTGAATCGGTTTGGTACTTAACTGGAACTGATGAACATGGACAAAAGGTTTTAAATACAGCGCAAAGTAATAATGTGTTACCGCAGCAATGGTGCGATAAATTAGTTGAATCATCTTGGAAACCGGTCTGGAAAGATTTAAATATTGCCAATGATGATTTCATAAGAACTACTGAAAAGCGCCATACCGAGCGGGTTCAAAAGTTCCTGCAAGGATTAAAGGATGCCGGCCATATTTATGCCGGTAAATTTGAAGGCCCATATTGCATTGGCTGTGAAGAGTTTAAATTACCTGGTGACTTAGATGAAGGAAAGTGCAAGATTCACTCTAAGCCTGTTGAGATGTTAAGTGAGGATAATTGGTTCTTTAAACTATCAGCTTTTCGTCAACCACTTCTTGATTATTACAAATCAAACCCTGGTGCTTGCCAGCCAGAGAGTGCTAGAAATGAAGTGATCTCATTTTTGGAAGGCGAGGTTAGAGATCTTTCGATCTCTCGCTCAACATTTGATTGGGGTATTCCAGTTCCGTGGGATACCGATCAAGTTATTTATGTTTGGTTTGACGCATTATTAAATTACGCAACCGCAGTCGGTTTAGGCGATGATCCAGCATCTGAGGGTGGAAAGAAATTTGCAAAAACTTGGCCAGCTGATGTTCATTTAGTCGGCAAGGATATTTTGCGCTTTCATGCGGTTATTTGGCCAGCAATGTTGATGGCAGCAAATGTGCCAGTTCCCAAAAAGATATTTGCTCACGGTTGGCTGTTAGTAGGTGGTGAAAAGATGTCAAAGAGTAAATTAACTGGCATAGCACCGGGTGATATCACAAAGGATTTTGGTGTTGATGCCTTTCGCTACTACTTCCTAAAAGCTATTCCATTTGGTAGTGACGGCTCATTTTCTTGGGAGGACATGGCAGCCCGCTATACCAGTGAGCTGGCCAATGATTTTGGCAACCTTGCCTCAAGATTAATTGCCATGATTGAAAAGTATTGCGACGGCAAGATTCCTAAGGTAGCTAAGGACAATGATTTAGCTAGTTTGTTAGTTAAAACAGTTAAGAGTGCAGATGATGCAATTTGTGCATTAGATTTCCAAGGCGGTATTAATGCAATTATGGATTTTTGTAAGCGTGTAAATGGTTACGTAACAGAGAAAGAGCCATGGGTAGTAGCAAAGGATCCATCACGTAAAAATGAGTTAGATGAAATTTTGTACAACACAGCAGAGTCACTGCGGGCACTAGCTGTCTTATTACACCCAGTTATGCCTGAGGTTACGGAAAAGCTATGGCAAAGCTTAGGGGCGGCATCATTAGGTGATATCGGTAATCAAAGAGTTGATCAGGTTTCAAATTGGGGCCAGCTTCTTGCACAATCTACTGTTACAAAAACAGATGTTCTATTTCCAAGATTAGAAGAGGCTAAGTAATTTATGGCAGATCGTCACAATCGCGATCTTGATCGAAAACCAGCGCCGCTTCCAGTTGGAATTAATACCAAAACTGTTGACTCCCATGCTCACCTTGAATTGATACATAACAGCGAGCCAGATTCACCTTTAATTAAAAAAACATTAGATGAGGCTGCTTCGGTTGGTATTGATCGAGTTGTGCAGGTTGGTTACTCAGCAGAGCAATCAATCTGGTCGGTAAAGTGTGCAGAGGCTTTTGTAGGAAGAGTTTTGGCCGCAGTAGCACTTCATCCAAATGAAGCACCAGTTGTTGAGGATCTAGAAAAAGA
>CANHGU010000023.1 GCA_947460855.1 Candidatus Nanopelagicaceae bacterium
CTTGATTCAGCTAACGCTGCTTCACCAAGTGCATTTGTTAACCGTCAAATCGGTTACACAATTGCAGATGTTTTGGCTAAGTGCGTATTTGGTCTAACAATCCTAAAGATTGCAAAGATGAAATCCGTAGCAGAGGGAATGAAGGACGATCACTAATCGTCTGATCTAATTGAAAAGCGGGGCCAAGAGATTGGCTCCGCTTTTTTTATTGTTAAATTCACTTAGATATGGCTGATTAAACTCTCCTGGATGCCACCTAGCCAAAAGTAAACTGCAAAGAGTGGTTTTTGTTCATCACTATCTTTCATTAACTCATACTTTTCATAACTATCTTGCTTTATATCTAATCGAACGGCTAAGGCAAGGCGAAGATCATTGATTGCAATCAGCCATTGCGTTGGGTCAGTAACTGCGATATCTGCCTTAGGAAGCTCATGATCTACTGGGAAAACTAACTGCTCTCGCAGGTACATAAGATGGGTTTGTTTAACCATTCGAAGTGAACTTTCGGTGTACTTGCGAAACTCACCCGCACTCTCTGGATCGGCGTATGCATTGGGAAGTAGCCGGCGAAGCACAGGATCCTCTGGTTGCTCAATAGCAGATTCTAGATTTCCAATTGACGCTGCCATTAATTGTGCAAATGGATCATTGGATTGATAGTGGTGAACAAAATTACGTTCGCCTAGTAATTCCAATAGTTGTTCAACTAAATTAATAAGAATATGCAACTCATCATTGCTTAGTGCAACTGATAAGTCGCCAGATTTTGCAGAACCTTTAAACTCGCCCATGGTCATCTCTTTGTAAGGTGGCCCAGAGCCCATGTTCATGTAATTGCTGAACTACTCGTTCCATCTCTTCTCGGGTCCCAGAGGCGACAACTGCTTTACCTTCGGTATGAACTTGCATCATTAATTTATGTGCTTTCTCTTTTGAGAAGTTGAACAATTTGATAAATACATATGTCACATAATTCATTAAATTTACTGGATCATCCCAAACAATTGTGACCCAAAGATTGTCAAAGAACTTACTTAGATCCAGCTCTTCTTCCATTTGGGTCTGAGAACTCATGGGCAAATTATCTAACTAAAATGGTTATCTCATCACTAATTGCGGCAGTATTTTTTTCACCCGCCGCGACTATAACTTGGTATTTAGCAAGACCGGTTGCAGTTGGCTTGATATCAAAGGCAAAACCGCCTGTGGCATCGGTGGTGATATCACCGATAGACTTTCCGTTTTGCTTAACAGTTAATTTGATGCCACCGACCTTTGGCAAGATTTGACCAGTTACGGCGTAGTTGGCAGCAGCTTTTACCGAAGCGGGAAGTGAGAGCGAAACACTTGGCACCACTGAGATAATTTTTTCAGCAGTCTTACCCTCTGACCGCTCCCAACTTGCCTCTGAAACTAATCTGATCTGACTTTTTTGGGCGATGAGTACTGGTACTGCAATAACACCAGTTGCATCAGTTACACCAGCTGCAAGAGTTCGCCAATTACTGTCACTGCTGTTTTTAATCTCAAATCTGACATTAAGTGCGCTAACTGGAGTTTTATCTGGCAGTTTAAATACACCGGTTAGATTAAATGCAGAACCATATGAAATTTGCTCGAGGTCTGTAGCAATTGTGCCAAGTACTTGATCAGGTGCTATCGACTTTGCAATATCTCTAATTGTGGCAATTGCAGCTGAGTTTTCCATACCAAAGGTCCAGACCGCGATTCCACCTAAGCGATACTTGCCAACAAGGTTGGTCCGTGCGGTATAACTTCGTTCATCTGGATACCAAACAGTTCGATTAGCGGTGCAAAAACTTGCTGAGTTAGTTGGGTCGACATAGGTTTTCTTATAAGTAAATGTTGATTCTGCATGTGTAGTGTTATAGGTGGGAATTGCATTATTACTTGTTGCAAGAGCTAGTGCTTCGCGCATTACTACCGCAGCTTTTGCTCCAACTACAACAGAGGATGCAAAATCTTTTGGACACACTCCCTCAACTTTTGTGATCCAGTCTCTGCCATACCCTGGAATGCCTAAGAAAACTTTAGATGCAGGTAGTTGGCTTACTGCATACTTAACTGCATCCTCACTCCACGGTAGCGGCCCAATTGGTCCAGGTGAGGTGGTTGAAAAGTCGTACGCCATTATCCGAAGTCGATCAATCATTGGTCCGATCTCTGCCCAGGAGTAAACCGAATTTCCAGCACGTTTAGTTTCAGGTGCAAAATCAGGTGGTGTGGTGACAGATAAAAGCTTTCCTTGATCATGCAAAGCAGTTGATAACTCTTTAATGAACAAAATCCAATTTGGTTTAAGCGCTGGCCATGATGATCTGCCATCTTGGGTATAGAAAGTTTCAAAATCTAAATCAATTCCATCATAATTATACTTAAGCACAAGTGCTTTAATTGTTTGCACAATATTTGTTCTTGAGTTTGGATTTGCAAGCAGATTAGCTAATACTAACTTTGGATTATCGTCAGTTATAGTTGGTAGAAGCAATAATCCATTTGCTTTCAGTCTTGCTATAACTTGCTCGATTGGCGTTGTGTATTTACCGAGCGCGTACTTATCTTTAATTGAGGTTTCACCGGTTAGGCCATACCAAAATGGTGAAATATCTCTAATCAAATCTAGATTACCTTCAACTGTTGGTAGATTTCTTGCTAGCGAGTAATCTGGAAGCCAGCCAGATAGAATTCTTCTTGGTGGATTATCGGCCAATGATTGTGTGGCATTTAAAATTAAAAAGGTAAAAGCTATTGAAGTTACAAGTAGCTTTCGAGATCCCATGAATTTTAGGGTATCGGTTTTATCTGAGAAATTACTTTAAGCGAGCGTGAATCTCTTTACATGTTGGGCAGATTGGAAACTTCTGTGGATCGCGGTTTGGAATCCACTTCTTTCCGCAGAGTGCGCGAACTGCTTTGCCAGTAACCGCTGATTCAGTGATCTTGTTCTTATCAACATAATGTGAAAATCGCTCATGATCGCCCTCATCAGTTGGCGCTAGCAACTCCTTCTCAAGTAGCCCGCCCTTACTTGATTTACCGCGTAAATCGTCGAGAAAGCCCATGGGCAAATCTTAATCCAAATTTATCGCCTACCATTTACCAATGAGCGCACCTCTTAAAGATCTTCTCCACACATCAGATCTTTCAAAAACCGATATCGAGCTACTTCTTGCAACCGCAAGCAAGTTTGCTAAAAATCCACTCCGTTCTAAGAAAGCATTAGCCAAGCGCACTGTTGCTATTTATATGACTAAATCTTCTACCCGAACCAGATTAGCCTCTGAAACTGCTGTTGCTCATCTAGGTGGGACACCAATCTTCTTACGGGGTGATGATTTGCAAATTGGCCGAGGAGAGACAATCTCAGATACTGCAAAAATCATATCTGGCTTTTGCAGCGCTTTAATTGTTCGCACCTTCGCTCAATCAGATGTTGATGAGTTAGGAAAGCATGCAAGTATTCCAGTTATTAATGCTCTAACTGATGATGACCATCCCACTCAATTACTAGCTGATTGGTTAACTATCACGGAGCGATTTGGAAAAGATATAAAGAATCGCAAGTTTGTTTACGTTGGGGATGGAAATAATGTTGCAACAGCTTGGTTGTTAATGGGTGCAACTATGGGAGCGCATGTTGTAGTTGCTACCCCCGGTGGTAAGTGGGCGCCTAAATCTTCAGTTGTAGATCAAGCAAATAAAATTGCAAAACAATCTGGTGCAAAGATTGAAGTATTAACTGATCCAAAAGCTGCAGTTAGTGGCGCAAGTGTTGTTTATACCGATGTTTGGATGTCGATGGGTGATTCTGAAGCAGATCGGTCTGAAAAAATTGCTGCCTTGACTCCATTTGCTGTTACAAATGAATTGATGAAGTTATCTGCTAAAGATTCAATATTTATGCACTGCCTACCAGCACACCGTGGTGAAGAGGTGGCCGCTGAAGTAATAGATGGTGAGAAATCTGTGGTTTGGCGTCAGGCTTACCATCGTCGAACTACTATTCAAGCCCTGCTCTATCACCTAACTAGAGGTGATTTAAAGGGTAATATTTAAAGTGAAGGTTAGGTAGAGTAAGCGAATGCGAGTTTCAGTTCCTAAAGAAATTAAATCTGGTGAAAAGCGAGTCGCGTTAGTTCCTGATATTATTTCAAAATTAACTAAAGCAGGGCTTGAGGTTGTAATTGAGTCAGGCGCCGGAGTTGCTGCTGAGTACTCTGACAAGCAATTTACCGATGCTGGTGCACAAGTTAAATCTGGCGATGTTCTAGGTAATAGTGATGTAATTCTTTCAGTTCAGCCACTGACACCTACGCAAATGAAAAGCCTTAAAAAGGGTTCAATAACAATCTCTTTCTTATCACCAATGACCGCTGCTGATTCAATTGATGCCGCTATTGCAGCTGGGGTTACGGCAATCTCACTTGAGTTGGTGCCAAGAATCTCTCGTGCTCAATCAATGGACGCTCTTACCTCACAGGCATTATGCGCTGGTTATAAAGCATCTTTAGTTGCAGCTGAATTATCACCTAAGTTTTTTCCACTTCTAATGACCGCTGCCGGAACTGTTACGCCAGCAAAGGTTGTAGTTTTAGGAGCAGGTGTTGCAGGCCTGCAAGCAATTGCAACTGCAAAAAGATTAGGTGCAGTTGTATCTGCCTATGATGTTCGTCCAGCCTCTGCTGATGAAGTGAAATCAATGGGCGCAAAATTTATTACATTAGAACTTGAAGCATTAGAAGGCGCCGGCGGTTATGCCAGAGAGATGACTGAAGAGCGTGCTGCAAAACAACGTGAGCTACTTACTCCCTATATTGCTGCTGCTGATGTTTTGATTACTACCGCTGCTGTTCCTGGCAGAACTGCGCCACGGTTGATCACAGCACAAATGGTTTCCCATATGACGCCAGGATCTGTGGTGGTTGATCTTGCTGCTGAAAGTGGTGGAAATGTTGAAGGCTCTGTTGCTGGTGAAATTACGACTACAAGTGGTGGCGTAAGGATTTGGGGCGGAAAAGATGTGCCCAGCCAATTAGCATTTCATGCATCTATGTTGTTCTCTCGAAATGTAGTAAATCTACTTTTGCTTATGAGCAAAACAGTTGATGGCAAACCTACTGGAGTAATAGAACCTGATTTTACTGATGAGATTATTGATTCAGCCACCCTTACACATAATGGCGCTAAGCGAGAGAAGAGCAAATAATGGCCACTGAGTTAATGAGCAATGAAATCGCCTTGCTTGCGATCTTTTTATTGTCAATCTTTGTTGGCTTCGAAGTTGTATCTAAAGTTTCAACTACCTTACACACTCCACTTATGAGTGGAGCTAATGCAATCCACGGAGTTATTTTAGTTGGCGCAATTGTGGTGGCAGATCATGCAAACACTAATCTTGAGTTGGGACTGGCACTTGCTGCAGTAATACTTGCAACAATAAATATGGTTG
Organism: Candidatus Nanopelagicaceae bacterium; assembly: GCA_947460855.1. Lineage (GTDB taxonomy): Bacteria > Actinomycetota > Actinomycetes > Nanopelagicales > Nanopelagicaceae > Nanopelagicus. The sequence continues at coordinate 5,474 of CANHGU010000023.1, forward strand.
GTGGATTTGTAGTCACCGATCGAATGTTGCAGATGTTTAAAGGAAAACCAAAAGTAAAGAAGGATTCTGGAGATAGCAAATGAGTCGTAATCTCTATGATCTAATTGGTTTAGCAGCGGGTATCTGCTTTATTCTGGCTTTAAAAGGTCTATCTTCGCCAAAATCTGCTAGACGTGGAAACTTGATTGGCGCAATTGGTGCAACGGTTGCCACAATAATTGTTTTCTTTTATGCCAATGGTGGAAAAGCACTTAACCACTTGCCGCTGATTCTTACTGCGATTGGATTTGGTGTAATAGTTGGTGTTCCTGCTGCTCGTAAGGTGCAGATGACTCAGATGCCGCAACTAGTGGCACTATTTAATGGTGTTGGTGGTGGTGCTGCTGCGTTGGTAGCAATTGTTGAGTATTTAAAGTTAGGCGATGGCGCAACAACTGCTGAGGTGGTTGCAACTGTATTTACTGTAATTGTTGGTTGCGTCTCCTTCTCTGGTTCAGTAATTACCTTCTTGAAGTTGCAGGAGCTGATGACAACTAGGCCAGTAATATTCCCGCTCGGTCGCCAAGTAATCGCATTAACTTTGATTGGAGTTTTGGCGAGTGGTGGTTGGGTAATAACGTCAGGTGGTTCTACCCCATTACTAGTAAATGGATTGCTTTCACTGCTATTTGGAATTTTATTTGTATTGCCAGTTGGCGGAGCAGATGTTCCTATTGTTATTTCACTTCTAAATGCATTTACAGGTTTAACAGTTGCTGCCTCCGGTTATGTTCTGCAAACAACTTTACTAATTGTTGCTGGAACATTAGTTGGTGCATCTGGAACAATTCTTACGCGATTAATGGCTGAAGCGATGGGCCGCTCTTTATTTGGAACTTTATTTGGCGCATTTACTGCCAAAGCACAAGCAAGTTCTGGCGCAGTTGATACTCGACCAGTTAAATCTGGCTCACCAGATGATGTTGCAATTCTTCTTAACTACGCACAACGTGTAGTTATTGTTCCTGGCTTTGGTCTTGCAGTTGCGCAAGCACAACATACTGTTAGAGAGTTAGCCGATTTATTGGCATCCAAAGGTGTTGAGGTTGCATATGGCATCCACCCAGTTGCAGGTCGTATGCCGGGCCATATGAATGTGTTACTAGCTGAAGCAAATGTTCCTTATGAACAATTAGTTGAGATGGAAGAGATAAATCCAACCTTCCCACAAACAGATGTTGTATTAGTTGTTGGCGCAAACGATGTGGTAAACCCGGCAGCAAAAACTACGCCTGGCTGTCCCATCTACGGTATGCCAATTTTAGATGTTGGCCAAGCAGGAAATGTGATCTTCCTAAAACGATCCATGCGACCAGGCTTTGCGGGCATTGAAAATGAGCTTTTATATGATGCAAAGACCACACTTTTATTTGGTGATGCAAAGGATTCGCTAACAAAAGTAGTTAGCGCGCTAAAAGCATTATAAGGAATAAAACTTACTTAAAATTAGTTATATAATTAGTTAGTTAACAAAATATTGGAGATATGTGCCAGCAGTAAGTGTTCGTGACATCACTGTTCTTCCGCGCGTAGTTGCTGATGCCAATTTGCGGCCTCGTCGCGTAAAAAGTATTACTACTGCCCCCCAAGGTCATGAGGGTGAAGGATTTCCAGTAAGGCGAGCATTTGCCGGTGTTGATTTAGCAGATTTAGATCCATTTATTCACTTAGATCAAATGGGTGAGGTTGAGTACGCACCAGGAGAACCAAAAGGAACTCCTTGGCATCCACATCGTGGCTTTGAAACTGTAACTTATATTATCGATGGCATCTTTGATCACTATGACAATCATGGTGGTGGTGGAACTATCTCTGATGGTGACACACAATGGATGACTGCCGGTGCTGGAATTTTGCACATCGAAACACCACCAGAACATTTAGTTGTTAGTGGCGGTTTATTTCATGGTTTTCAACTTTGGGTAAATCTACCGGCGTCAAAAAAATGGTCACCGCCTGCTTATCAAGATTTACGAGCATCAGATGTTGCACTACTTTCTTCAAGTGATGGTGGCGCACTTCTTAGAGTAATTGCCGGTGAAGTTGCTGGCCACAAAGGTCCAGGTTCAACTCAGACACCAATCACATTGGTCCATGCCACATTACAACCAGGAGCAGAGCTTCGCTTGCCATGGGATCCTTCATACAACGCACTTGCATATGTCTTAAATGGTTTTGGAAGTGTTGGAGATGAAAAACATCTGATTAAAACCGGTCAACTTGTTACCTATCGTGATGGCGATGTTATTGTCATTGCTGCAGATTTAAATCAAGAGTCACGTTCGCCGGCTATGGATGTTTTAATATTGGGTGGATTACCAATCAAAGAGCCAGTTGCCTGGATGGGTCCATTTGTTATGAATACAAAAACTGAAGTTTTAAAAGCTTTTGATGATTTCCAAAAAGGTGTATTAGGAATTGTGCCGCCTGATTGGAGCAAGAAAGTCAGGCCATCACAGCGAGATGGAGTTGGATATAAATTGAGTGGAGATTTAAAAGGTGTTCATGGAACACCTGAAGAACTACAGGAGCGTTAAATATAAGGGCCGAGAGTTAACTCGGCCCTTATCGCGTTAAGTTAAACCGTTGCTTTTTCTTTCTTTGAAATCTTAAGCCATGAAATAAAGCCCCAGATTACAAATGGTAGGTAGATTGCATACAACGTTCCGGTTGGGTAGTAACCATTCTTAAAAGCAAAAGGGACGCCAACTAAGTCAACTGCAATCCAAACTAGCCAGAACTCAACATAACCTCGACTCATTCCGAAGGTTGCAAGCGCTGTTCCGGTAAATATCCAGGTATCAACAAATAACCATTGGCCTGACTCACCAAGAGATTTAAAGATTTGATATGCAATCGTAAAGAAGATTGCAATTGCTGGCACCAATACCAACTTCTCTTTGGTTGTTGTCCAGCGAGGAACAACTGGTGGAGTTCCTGGAGCACCTGATTTACGGTGCTGATTCCACCGGATCCAACCATAAACACTTACGATGATTAAAAGTAAATTACGGCTAGCTTGTCCGTAAAAGTTCTTTTGTTGATCTTCAGCCCCGAATGAAAATACAGCGCCAAGAAATACTGTAAAAAGAAGTGCATCACCGACTATTCCAACTGGCCAGGCAATTACTTTTCGTTTTAAACCAAGAACTGCGCTAGATAGACCAAGGATTCCACCTATTACTTCGCGCCAAGCGATTGATTTACTACCGAATTGGATTTGCGCTTCAAACAACCATTTTAAAATGGACATGCGTTATCTCCTAGATGTTCCTTTATCCAGACTTTAACTGTCGGTCTCGGAGTTTCACCAAGTCAACCAAATGAATTTCATTTGGGTCGCGGACTTTTACCGCCGGTTCGGAATTACACC
>CANHGU010000024.1 GCA_947460855.1 Candidatus Nanopelagicaceae bacterium
CTGGATCTGTAATTCCTTTAAACTTTAAATCTGTTTCAAATGAATCCACCTGCCGGCCAAAGGCATTGCGCCTTACAACCATATCGATTCCACCAAAACTTTCTTGCCCAATAATTGCATCTTCTACAACATTAGATAGCAATATCATTCCAGCGCAAGAACCATATGTTGGCATTCCACCTTTAATACGTTCTTTGATTAGATCAAATAAATCAAAGGATCTTGCCAATTTTGCGATGGTTGTTGATTCACCACCCGGAATAACAAGGGCAGAGATACTTTCAATTTCACCTTTTGTTTTAACCGCAACAGCATCTACTCCGCAATCGCTTAAGGATTGGATGTGTTCGCGAACATCACCTTGGAGTGCAAGTACTCCAATTTTCACAATTACCAGCCCCGCTCCGCTAGGCGATGAGGTACTGGAATGTCGGCAACATTTATCCCGACCATTGCATCCCCTAGCCCACGTGATACATCGGCAATAACTTTTGGATCAGTAAAGTAAGTAACAGCTTTAACACATGCTGCGGCACGTTTAGCGGGATCTCCTGATTTAAAGATCCCAGAACCAACAAATACACCATCTGCTCCTAATTGCATCATCATGGCTGCATCCGCTGGTGTTGCAATACCGCCTGCTGTAAATAGAACTACTGGAAGCTTGCCAGTGCTTGCAACCTCTTTAACTAATTCATATGGCGCTTGCAACTCTTTTGCTGCCACATACAACTCATCCTCACGCATTGATGTTAGGCGACGGATCTCAGCTGAAATAGTTCGCATATGCGTTGTTGCATTTGAAACATCTCCAGTTCCAGCCTCACCCTTTGAGCGAATCATCGCTGCACCTTCATTGATTCGACGAAGTGCTTCTCCTAAATTAGTTGCACCGCAAACAAATGGAATTGTGAAATTCCACTTATCAATATGATTTGTGTAATCAGCTGGTGTTAGAACCTCAGACTCATCAATGTAATCCACACCAAGGGTTTGCAAAATTTGTGCCTCAACAAAATGACCGATTCGTGCTTTTGCCATTACTGGAATAGAAACCGCAGATTGAATTGCAGTGATCATGTCAGGATCTGACATACGTGCAACGCCACCTTGCGCACGAATATCTGCCGGAACTCGCTCAAGTGCCATCACTGCAACTGCGCCAGCATCTTCGGCAATCTTTGCTTGTTCAACATTTACAACATCCATAATTACGCCGCCCTTAAGCATCTCTGCCATGCCGCGCTTTACTCGTGCTGTACCGGTTTCCTTTGACATTTATCTCCCCTTGCAATCAAGAGCCATATTGTACTAATTACTTTGACTTGCCAAAAACAGTTAAATCAAGCCTTGATTACACATAAATTTAGATTATGGAGTCAAAATAGGTGCGGTATCGGTGAGGAAAATCCATACCTTTCCCGGCTTGAAATTTGCTACCTTTCCATCCTTTGTTAACCAGGTAGTTATATCGGTCGCAAGATCGCGCTTCCAATTTATTTCATACCTAAAACCATCCCTAAGCATGATTGCTTTGCCGCTTCCAGTTGTCTTAGAAAATGGTGTTATCCCGCCAAACTTGTCCCCATAAATTGATGGTGTTATAGAAACTAGTTGAATGATTGCAGTATCAGCTCCTAATTGTTCACCGGCCGTAGATAAATTAGCTTCACCATTAAAATATGTTAAATATTGCTTACGCGCTTCATCCCATCGCAATTCATATCTTGCATTTGGCCATTTTATTTTAGCGGTGGTCGTAATTACTTGCTCTGATGGCGCATCGCCAAAGCTCCATGGCGACCTTATCGGTAGATCAATTTTAGTTTTAGCCTTAGCATTTGCTCGCTCAAGTAGTAGCGATGGCTTTAAAATCATGTTTACCGGACCAACGCGGCTTGGATCTTTGGTGTAAATACTTGGTGGGTTAATCTCTGCAGAAAGATTTTCAATATTCGCTCCAGCGATAACTGGACGCATTTTAGATTGCGCTCCACTGTAAGCCAGTCCAACTCTCCCGAACTGTGCAAAAAGTTCGATGTCAGAGATTCTTGCTGATCTAACTGGACCAATTAAATCTGGTAAATGAGAAGAGTAGAGTGCGGCGATTCTGGTTAAACCTGCCTCCACCTGCTCTACATAAATAACATCGGCATCTTCTAGGCCTACCTGTGGACGTGCTTGCTTTGTGTCATCAACTTTAACAACAAGTATCTGGTTATTCTCACCAGGTAATCCAGAAAATAGATTTTTTGAAACCTCTTTTTGAGTAACAAAATTACTAATTGGCTCAATTTTATTAAAAGAAACCGCTATAAATGTAAGAAGTAAAAGAGTAAAAACTACTTTTGTGGATCGCTTTTTAATCATAATCAATTAGCTGCTTCTAAGACATCATCCTCAAATGCATATCTGACTGGCAGTGGCGCTTTTCCGGCTAATCTAAAAATCCTTATAAGTGGTTTTTTCCGAACATTCCTAGTTGCATTTACAGCTTCTAAGTGAATATTTATAGCTAATCTTACTTTCGCAGTTAAATCTGATAATTCAACTAATAACTCTGTTGGTAATTGCAAAACCTCATCACGAGCGGCCGATTGAACAAGCTTTAAGGACTCTGATAGGACGCTTTCAGCCGCTGACCGCTCATCTAGTTTTGCAAATCTGGCAGCACTTGCACTGGTAGATATCAGATAAGCAGTTGCTGGATCGAGATTTGATTCAGCCACTATCTCGTGTGCAAGTGCTGCTCGTTGGTGAAGTAGCGAGTCCAGTGTTGCCCAAGAAGTTTCTACGCGATGATGCAATCTATCCAGTCGGGAAGCAGAAAATGTTAAATACCAGGCAATTAAAATAATTATTAGGACAACGAATAAGCTTTCAATACTCATCTTCTACTCCAAAATCTATTCTCAGAAGAGAGCGTAACTCTTTGCCCGCCAGCAATAGCCATCTCATAAACACTTTCTATTTGCTCAGCAACAACCTGCCAATCATATTTTTGAGCGCTTAACTTACCGTTACTTGCAAGTTTCTCTCGCCGATCCTTATCCCTGAGTAATTCAACTAATACTTTTGCTAGATCGGTTGAGTCCTCATTTTGAAATAATGCTCCTGCCTCACCATTTTCAAGCACTGCTTTAAAGGCGGGAATATCACTCGCTACCACCGCTGTTCCAGCCGATAAAGCTTCAGTTAGAATAATTCCAAAAGATTCACCGCCGGTATTTGGTGCAACATATATTTGAATTGATTTTAGAAAGCTCTCTTTTTCCTTATCGCTAAGTAGGCCTAAAAATTTAACCCTACCTCTTAGTTCGGGATTAATCTGCTTTAGATAATCTTTACTTTCGCCAGGTCCAGCTATTAAATATAAAACATCTGGGATAAACCTAGCCACGATTGGAAGTGAATCTAGCAAAACTTGTAAACCTTTGCGGGGCTCTTCAAATCTTCCAATAAATCCAATGGTATTTTCACCAGTGTAATCTTTTGAAATTATTGCATTTGCATACTTTTGGCCATCTATTCCATTTGGAATTACCACAGCATCAGTCTCAAAGTGATCTTTAAGTGTTGACCTAGCTAACTCACTGACTGCAATACGAGCGGTTAATTTTTCAACAATTGGTTCAAGTATTGGCCCAATTGCATAAATCGCTTTTTTCTTTGGTGTTGAGACGTGGAAAGTTCCAACTAGTGGTCCTTCTGCGGCTGAACATGCAAGTAGTGAAAGCGATGGAATTGCTGGTTCGTGTAGATGTAGTAAGTCAAAATCTCCAGAGGCAATCCATTGCTTTGCTCTTGAGCTAGCTATGGGGCCAAATAGAACTCTTGCGACTGAACCATTCACTGGAATTGGTATCGGTTTACCAGCATTAACAACATAATCTTCAAGTTCTAGTGAATCATCACTAACAGGAGTTAAAACTGAAACATAATGACCTTCGGATATCAAATGCTCAGCTAGGTCTCTAATGTGGGTTTGAACTCCGCCAGGTGTATCCCACCCATACGGACAAACCATTCCAATCCTAATTTTCTTCATCGACCCAAACCCGTTGCAACATATGCCAGTCCACCGGTGACTCCTTGATATGTTTTGCAAAATTATCTGCCATTAATTGAGTCACTGCTGATATCTTCTCATCTTCATTTTGTAAATTAGTTGGAATAATGACCTGATCAAATATGATTTTTATACCCTTATCTGTATAGCGAATATATGCGGTAATAAGTGGCGCGCCGGTATTAATCGCCAATATCGCAGGCCCAGATGGCATCTTTGCTGTTCCACCGATGAAATTCACTTCAATTCCGTTTCGCGACATATCCCGATCTGCTACTAGCGCAATCAATTTTCCTTCTTGCAATCGCTGAGTTAAGAGTGGAATGGTCTTCTCTTTGTGACTAATCGGTTCAATTCCGATGCTCTGTCGATAATCTAAAAATTTCTTAAAGATTGCCTCCGGCTTTAACTTCTCGACTACCGCAGTTAAATTAATCCCAGTAGAGCAAAAATATGCAGCAGCGTGATCCCAATTTCCCGCATGTGGCAGGGCGACAATACAACCCTGCTTTGCCGCGATTGGATCGCGAAGCAAATTCTCACGGACTACCTCGGTGGTGTTAATTATTCGTGACTTACTCCATTTATTAAGACGGAATGTGTCGAACCAATATCTTAAATATGATCTCATTCCAGCTTTTGTTAAATTTGATAATTCCCTCTGACTTAGATTTGGCAGTACTCGTTTATAATTACTGCGTAGACGTTTAACACCCTTACCATTCCTAAAATAAATAAAATCAGAGATTTTATTAGCTAGGGCGTAGGCAATTTTTTCAGGAAGTGCTCCGATTAACTTCCAAGCTAATAGATATGTCAAAAACATTACTTCACCGCTTTATAAACAATCATCAATCGTTGCACGGTTGTAACAATTGATAAAACTGCAACCAGCCAAATGCCCGTTGCCATTGCGTAATTAACTGATAGACCGGTCAGCCCGTAAGCGATTAAAACAATTATTAGCCGCTCACTTCGCTCAGCAACTCCACCATCACAATTTATGCCTAATGACTCAGCTCTAGCTTTAATATATGAAACCATAAAAGAAGCAGAGGCGGCTATTAAGAAAACTGGAAGCAGTGGATCTGAGCTATCAATAAAATAAATCATTCCACCTAAAATTATCGCGGCATCACTTACTCGATCTAAAGTTGAATCAAGTAGTGCTCCCCACCTACTTACCCCTTTTTTAGATTCACGTGCAACTGCGCCATCAAACAAATCAAATAAAACAAAAACAGCAACCACGATTGTTCCGGCTAAGAACTTCCCTCTTGGAAAGTAATAAAGCGCACTTACTGCCGAACCAACTCCACCAATAGTAGAAATTGTGTTGGCGCTAATGCCAGTTCTGACTAGACCCTTAACCAAAGGCGCAATAATTTTGCCGACAGGGTCGCGTAATGAGCGCTGCAACATAATTCCCATCGTAGGCTTACCAATGATGGACAGCCTAATTAACGCACGGTTTATCCTCGGGATAACACCTGGTAACGAGCAAATTTGTGCTGCGCTCGGCCTGCCTGCTGCAAAAATTGATGACCCGTCACTTATTACCTGTGATGTTGTTGTAGTGGTTGCAAGTGCTAAAAATGGAATTGATCAAAATATCCTTGCGCAGTGGAGCACATTCCGCGAGCTATATATACCAACCATTGTTGCGATAATTGATTTTGAAGATGGTGATATTGATTTTGAAGATATGAGCGCCATTGTTGGAAAAATGCTGGAGCCAGTACTGACGCCATATTTAGTATTACATGCAGATAATGGAGAACCCACTGCGCTAATCAATCTTGAAGATCAGATGATCACAGATTATTCAAACTCAACCGTTAGTAAAATATCAAGTGATGCTGAACATCGAGAGTTAGTTCTAGAGTTTAAAGAAGAGCTTCATAACGCACTAGCTGAGGGTGGATGGGAACAATTTGTGCAAGGCTTAATCATTCCTGCTATTCCATTAATTGTTAAAAACAAATTAGGTATTGCCGAAATTAAACAGTTCTTAGATTTGATTCCAACCCGCAGCTAACTGAGCTCGACTCTCCTGCAATAATTTAGGCAATACCTTTGTTTTACCAATAATTGGCATGAAGTTAGCATCCCCACCCCACCTTGGAACAATGTGTTGATGAAAGTGGCCGGCAATACCAGCACCAGATACCTCTCCTTGATTAATTCCAATATTAAATCCAATTGCATTACTAACTTTTCGCAGCACCTTCATTCCATGGGCGGTAAGTGCCTGGACCTCATTTCGCTCAGACTCAGTTAAATCTGGTAGTTCAGCTACATGGCGAAATGTGCAGACGAGTAAATGGCCTGCGTTGTACGGATAAAGATTCATAACAACATAAGCCTGGCTGCCTCTGGCAACTATTAATGCCTCTTCATCATCTAGTGATGGAATTCGGCAAAATGGACAGACGATTTCATTACCAGCAAGTGGCCGATTTTCACCCTCAAGATATGACATTCGATGTGGTGCCCACAAACGTTGCCAACTATCTGGCATCCCAGCACCGCCGGAGATAGATTGATCAGACATTAAATTTGTTTACGATCTTTAACAGCAGCTAAAACTTCAGCAATTGCTTCTTTGATTGGAATTTGATTCTTTTGATCACCATTTCTATATCTAAAGGAAACCGCATTCACAGCAGCATCCTCCTCCCCTGCGATCATCATAAATGGAATCTTTTCTAACTGCGCGTTACGCACCTTTTTCTGCATTCGATCATCTGATGAGTCAATATCAGCTCTTATGCCGGCTTGCTTGAACTGTTTAATAACATCGGAAAGGTATGGCGCAAAAGAGTCGGCAACTGGAATACCTCTGACCTGAACTGGTGCCAGCCATGGCGGGAAGGCGCCGGCATAATGCTCAGTTAAAACGCCAAAAAATCTTTCAATCGAGCCAAACAAAGCACGGTGAATCATTACTGGTTGCTTGGTTGAACCATCAGATGCTGCATAACCTAGATCAAATCGTTGTGGTAATTGGAAATCAACTTGAATTGTAGACATCTGCCAGGTGCGACCAATTGCATCCCTTGCCTGTACTGAAATTTTAGGTCCGTAGAAAGCAGCTCCGCCTGGATCTAGTACTAATTCTAATTTTTGCTTTTGCGCTGCTTGTCGTAGCGCCTCAGTAGCACTCTCCCAATCCTTATCCTCACCTACAGATTTTTCTGGGTTTTTAGTTGATAACTCTAAATAAAAATCAGTTAAGCCGTAATCACGCAATAAGTTGAGTACGAATGTAAGTAATGAATCTAACTCATCTGCCATCTGCTCTTTTGTGCAGTAAATATGAGCATCATCTTGAGTAAATCCGCGCGCTCTTGTAATTCCATGCACCACTCCAGATTTTTCATACCGATAAACGGTGCCAAACTCAAATAATCTAAGTGGTAGATCTCGGTAGGACTTAGGTGATGACTTGTAGATCAAATTATGAAACGGGCAGTTCATTGGTTTCATGTAGTACTTCTGGCCTGCTTTTTTAATTGTGCCATCTGCATGCAACTCTTCATCCATCACCATCGGTGGATACATTCCTTCTGAATACCATTGCAAGTGGCCTGAGGTTTCAAATAACGCTGCTTTTGTTAAATGAGGTGAGTAAACAAATTGATAATCCTCTTCTTCATGGCGCTTTCTTGAGTAATCCTCCATTGCGCGCCGAATAATTCCACCCTTTGGATGAAAAACTGCCAATCCTGAACCAATCTCCTCTGGAAATGAGAATAGATCTAACTCGGCACCTAATTTTCGATGATCACGTTTTTCTGCCTCTTCAAGTAAATGTAAATAAGCATCCTGTGCCTCTTGAGTTGGCCAAGCAGTTCCATAAATTCTTTGCAACATTGGATTTTTTTCAGAGCCGCGCCAATAAGCCCCTGCTGCTCTCATTAATTTAAATGCCGGAATATGTTTAGTCGATGGCAGGTGTGGACCTCGACAGAGATCACTCCATACCGGATTTCCATCTCTTCCTAGATTGTCGTAGATAGTTAGTTCCGCTCCGCCAACTTCCACACTTGATCCATCATCAGAACTGCCAGCCTTTAAACCGATCAGCTCACATTTATATGGCTCAGCCTTTAACTCAACTAAAGCATCCTTCACATTTGTTACCCGGCGGCGAAATCGTTGACCAGCCTTAATAATTTTTCGCATCGCACTCTCTAATTTTTCTAAATCAGATGGCGTGAATGGATTTTTTGGATCAAAGTC
>CANHGU010000025.1 GCA_947460855.1 Candidatus Nanopelagicaceae bacterium
GAATGCTAAAAAAATTAAGTTTCGTCCATGAAGCGTTTTTTCAATTGGTTTGTAGGACTATTTTCAAATCGCAGGAGCTGGGTGCGCCAGATAACAGTTGCAGCTATTGCATCAGCGACAGCTTGGGTAATAGGAGATCAATTAGTTTTTAGCGGGGGATTAGTCGCAGCAATAGTTTGCGCATTGAGTATCCGTATCTCTCTATATAAGTCGGTAAGAGAGGGATTAGGACAGATTGTTGGTACTGCAATTGGTGCTGGGGTTGCACTACTTACCGTTCACTACTTTAACTTTGGCGTGATAGCTATTGGCTTAACTGTTTTTCTCTGCTCTGTTGTAGCAAGAGGACTTAGATTGGGCGAGGTAGCAACCGTCAACGTGCCAGTAACTGCTCTTATTGTTATTGGTCCTGGAATTTCTGGATCTACAGCGCAACATCGTTTAGCTTCAACATTAATTGGCGCCGGTGTTGCAATTGTCTTTTCTTACTTCTCCCACGCAAATACGCCAGCTGGTCGAACTGTAAATCAGATATCTAGGGTAGGAAAGCGAAGCGCTGAATTAATTAGTGAGATGGCAGAAGGTGTTGCAGCCGGTATAACTCAAAAGCAAGCTGGTAATTGGTTAGCAAAAGCTCGATTATTAGTTGAGGAGATACCGACCTTAAGATCACAAGCACTTGAGGCTAGGCAGTATGCAAGATGGTCGCCACTTGCCGGAGTTGATGAGGCCGAAGCACTTTATGTACAGGGAGTTGCAGTGGAGCATATGGTGGTGCAGGTTAGAACAATTGCTAGAACCTTATTTGATTCAACATTAGATCCTAAACGTAAGGATAGTGTTGATCGCGAGATTGCTTACGCACTCTCTGCTACCAGCTATGCCATTACAGCCAAGATTGAGTTAATTGAATCTGATTACAGTGGAAATGAAGTGGATAACATTGCAAAAGATTTAAGACTTGCAGCCGATAACTTAACTGAGGAGCTACTTGCACGAGCTGAACAACTTCCTAGAAGCCAGTTTGTGAGGTGCATATCTTTAGTCTCGCAGATGAAAATCATTGCTAACTCACTAGATGAGAGTTCACCAGCACTTCACAATGTGCAGACCCCAGGAGAGCCAACTAGTGCAAAAGTAATTTCACTCTCACCGGTTGTTGAAACTACCAAGTTAAGTAAGCGAGTATGGCTTGGTATACGAAAGTTCCTAAGGCGGTAGTAAGATAAATCTATGAGCAACTCTGAGATAGCCCAACTTGCTAGTGAATATGAAGCAGCAACGAATTACTTTTTGGATGCGGTAAACAAGTTAAATTCAGCTGATTTAGATAAGCCAAAGAGTGATGGCTGGAATGCCAGACAGGTAATTCATCATTTGGCCGATAGTGAGTCTCAGTCATGCGCCAGACTGCGTAGATTGATCGCTGAGCCGGGCAGTGCCATTCAAGGTTATGATGAAAATAAGTGGGCTGAGAGCAAAACTTTAGGTTACAAAGAGCTACCAATTGAGATTTCACTTGCCTTATTTAAGGCATCAAGAGCATCTTCGCTTGAGATTATTAAAAGATTAACTACAGAGCAGCTATCAAATGCTGGTGTTCACTCTGAATCTGGTCCTTATGATGTTAGAAAATGGCTGAAGACTTATACAAATCACCCAAAGGATCACGCTGCTCAGTTATTAGCCAATTAACTCAGCGTTAGAGTACTTACGCTGTGGATGGGTACAGATCTCATCATTCATATTTTCAGCACACTTAGCACACAGTAAATTCAATGAGTTACAAGGCGCCTTTGGACAATCATAAAAACGATTAGCAGGTGCCGAACACTTCTCGCAATTAGCAATTGATTTTGTCTTATCACTGAACTCAATCGACATTCGATTATCAAATGTGTATAGCGCACCTTCCCATAAGCCATCATCACCAAACTCTTTACCGTAGGTAAAAATGCCACCATCAATCTGATAAACCTCTTTAAATCCTCGAGTCTTCATAACCGCTGATAACACTTCACATCTAATTCCACCGGTGCAGTAGGTAACAACTGGCTTATCCTTTAGGTGGTCATACTTTCCACTTTCAATCTCACTTACAAAATCTCTAGTAGTAGCAGTCTCTGGAACTACCGCATTTTTAAATCTACCAACCTGGGCTTCAAATGAATTCCGGCCATCAAAGAAAACCACTTCATCACCACGTTGAGCAACTAATTCATCAACCTGTGCTGGTTTTAAATGCTTACCAGCACCAACAACGCCATTTTTATCAACCTTAATCTCAGATGGATTACCAAAAGCTACTAACTCTGGCCTAACCTTCACACTTAGTTTTGGAAAATCATTTCCAGTTCCATCTGACCATTTAAATTTCATTTTAGCAAAACCTTCATAAGATCTACTTTGGCGAATATATTTTTTAAGATCATCTATGTCTCCACCTAATGTGCCATTGATGCCATGAGGTGAAATAATTATTCGGCCCTTTAAATTTAGATTCTGACATAAGGTTTTCTGCCACACCTTTATTGCCGCTGGGTCAGATAGCGGGGTAAAGATGTAATAAAGGATTACCTTCGGCAGATTCATGTATTGATTTTATCCCGCAATAGCCAGGGTGATATCTGCCCGAAAAGAAGGTGGCAATTAGGACGGCAAGGGGAAATACCCCCCCCGGATATCACCCCTTATGCGGGAAATAGCCTTTGAAAACCGCCCCATATCCATCACCCTTAGCGGGTGAGTAATGAGCCAATCAAGTCACCCCTGCCCGGCTTTTCATCCGGGGCGCAGAAATTGATTGAAACTGCAATTGAAAAAAATGATTTAGAGTTTTTTTACAAACTCTATCTATCTAAAATGGCTGAGCTTTCATTAACTGGTCGCGGCAGAGAGTTTTATGAACACTCGGTAAGTGGAATAGATGATTCACCTAATGGATTGTTGATGGCAAAAGGATTTGAGGCGATCGGTTACTTAATCGATATTGATTTTCATAAATGCATTTTACTACTTGATGATTTAGAAAAATCTAGTTTAAATCTTGATATCCATCCTTGGGTTCTTCAAATTAGTGACCTTTGCCGCGCTCAAATAAATTTTCACCGTGGTAACTTTGAGTTAGCACTTAAGCACGCCGATAGTGCAATTAATTCACCAATTAAAAGTGGCTCACTTGACCCGATAGATCAGGGTAGATTAATTCGGTTAGTTTGTTGCATAAAACTTATCCTCTCTGATGTTGATGGAATTGAGCAGTGTGCTAAAGATATTGAAAGTGTTGCAAACCCAGATAGATTAGCAGAGCTAAGCCATGCAAAATCTGCCATAAGATCTATGCTGCTTTTAGCGCAAGGCAATTATAAGAAAGCTTATGAAATTGCAACCGCAATTGTAGCTATTGAAGTGGAATCTAATCGTGTTGGCATATCAGCCCCATTTGATTGTGAATTTGTAGTAATTCGTTGTTTATTTGAGTCTTCCTTAATTTCAGAGGCACTAGAACGGCTAGGTAAGTTAAAAAATCAAGCGCTAAAAGACAACTTAGACAGCATCTATTTTTTATGTGAGGTTGGTGAAATCAGGATTTTATCAAGGGATGTAAATAATTTGGCTGTTATGTCAACAAAAGTTGAAGCACTTCGAGGTAGGTTGCTCCAAAATTCCAGTTTAAGTTCAATGTCTTGGTTGATCGATGTTGCTGAAATATTTATTAAGAATACAACTAATGAATTGGAGAGAGTAAGGTCGCTAGTCGATAGAAATCACAATATTCCTTATGTGAAGTTATTAGATAAGCAAAGATATAAAGTAAAAAATTCAGATCTTAGCGATATCAATTATTTTAAAAAATTGCCTGAAGGAAGTCCTTTTCAGATTATTTATAAGTATCTTAATCTTTCAAAGTTTTCTAGCGAAGGTGTTAAGCATCAGCGCGATTACTTAATGACCGCATTAGTAAAAGGTGAGGAAGTAGGTGCACGAGAGATATTTTTACGCCAAGACAATAAAACCCTTGAATCTGTTGTTAACTTAGCAGCAAGAAATAATTCGCAATGGCTTGAATCATTAAGTAGAGCCTGTTTACTGCGTATTAAGGAGCGAAATGCACTTCTAGAATTTAGCGGAGAGCAGTTAACCCAACGAGAAATAGAGGTTTTAAAGTTTATAACCTCTGGAAAATCAATTGAAGAAATTGGCAGATCTCTCCATATTTCAAAGAACACAATGAAAACACACCTAAAGAACATCTATAGAAAGCTTAAGGTAAATGATCGAAACCAAGCTAGTGAAATTGCAAAAGCAAAATTACTAGTTTAATTAAATAATCTTATATTTTAAAACTTGGCCTTAGTGGCAAATCTGAACTTTGATAAGCACTATCAATAAGTATCGCTTGTGCTAGCGCATCCTTAGCATCAGTTTTGATTGCTTTACCAAGATGAATCGCATCACCTAGTGCCATTAACTGATAGCTGTAGGTAGAAAGTGATGGGAAATGTTCGACTCTCTTGTTACCTGCAACATCGACAAGTACTCGTGGATCCCAACCTGAGACCACAAAATTAGGTAGGTGAACGCTGCCCTTACTTCCAGTAACAGTTAGTGGAGCGCTGAACTCTGCTGATTCAAAATCACCTTTTGCAAGCCCGGATACACCATTTGGAAACTTAAGTTGAATATTTAATTTAGTATCTAACTTTCCATTTGGAGCATTTGATTCAGTTTTTACAACAGTTGGTTCACCATTGGCAATTAACTGGCTGATCATGCGCTGACTATGAAGTGCGTAACAACCAACATCCATAAGGGCGCCACCAGCTAAATCAAATTGCAACCGAAGATCGGTTGCATCCGGCATTGGCGTAACTAAAGCTGATTCAACCTTTATTACCTCACCGATCTCACCAGATTTAACTATTGCAAGTAATCTTTGAAAAACGGGGTGGTAGTAGTAGTGAAAACCCTCCATGTAAACCTTGCCTGATTTACTAACAGCAGCAGCAACCTCTTTAGCCTCAGCAGCATTACTAACCGATGGCTTCTCAGTTAAGACATGTTTACCAGCGACTAGGGCTTTTAAATTCCACGGCGCATGGGCGCCATTGTGAAGTGGGTTATAAATTACATCAACATTTGGATCATCAATAACCTCTTGGTATGAACCATAAGCTTTTTCTATCTGGTACTGCTTAGCAAATACATCAGCACGTGCTTTATCTCTAGCACCAACTGCATATATCTGATGATCTGTTGCTTGTGCTGGAAATATTATTGCTCTCGGTGCAATTTTTGCTGCGCCTAAAATACCGATTCGAAGTGGCTTATGTGAATTTTCCATATCGTTAATCTACCCCCTATTTACTTTCCGTAGTATCTAGCCATAAATTGGGCTTTAAACTCAAAAAAACTGCCATTTTCAATGCCTGCGCGCATCTGATCAACTAAGCCAACAATAAAGTGCTGGTTGTGAATTGTGGCCAAGGTGGCAGCCACCATCTCTTTTGCTCTAAATAAATGGCATAGGTAAGCCCTGGTGTAGTTGCGGCAGGTGTAACAGGTGCAATCTTTCTCTATTGGGAAAAACTCATCTTTATGGGGAGCATTTGAGATATTCACCCGACCATCTTTAGTAAAGACGGAGCTAGTTCTTGCTTGCCTAGAAGGAGCAACGCAATCAAATGTATCCGCGCCATTTTCAACTCCAACAAATAAATCATCTGGCTCACCAATTCCTAAGAAGTGACGAGGCTTATCTTGTGGCAGCTCCTCGTTTACCCATTTTAAAATGTTACCAAGTGTTTGCTTATCAAGTGCACCGCCAATTCCAAAACCATCAAAGCTAACTCCATCTTCACTCATCGCAGCTAAATCTCTAGCCGCCTTGCGACGCAGCTCCTCATACTGTGCTCCTTGGATAACACCAAAGAGTGCTTGATATGGTTTATCTTTACGTGCTTTTGTTAATCGATCATGCTCTATTAAACAACGCTTTGCCCATAACCTAGTTCGCTCTAATGCTTTGTCTTGATAGCTTCTAGTGTTATGTAATGTAGTGCACTCATCAAAGGCAAAAATAATATCGGCACCAATCTGGTGCTGCACCTGCATCGATACCTCTGGTGTAAAGCGGTGCATGGAACCATCTAAATGTGATTTAAAGGTCACACCATCATCATCAACATGAGCAAGCCGCTCTTTATCATCAGCGATTACATCATCTGCTTGAAAAGTATTTTCATCCATTGCAATCACTTTTTTAAATCCAACCCCAAGTGATAAAACTTGGAAACCACCAGAGTCGGTAAAAGTTGGTCCATTCCAATTCATAAATTTAGATAAACCACCGGCTCGATCGATTAATTCAGATCCAGGTTGTAAATAGAGGTGGTAAGCATTTGCTAATACTGCTTGCGCACCTAGATCAGATAAGGATTCCGGCAGAACAGATTTCAATGTTGCTTTTGTTCCGACTGGAATAAAGGCTGGAGTTTTAATCTGCCCATGCGGCGTGCTGATTACACCGGTTCGACCAAGGCGACCATCTAGAGTGGTTAGGGTTTTAAAGCTAAATTTATTGCTCACTGGTAAATCCAACCATCTATAGGGGTAGGGGTGAAAAAACGGTTGAGATAACCTTTTTGATACTCACCCTATGCGTGAGGGCAAGCCTTGCGGGTAGTTATTTACGCCTATTTTGGCTACCGTTCACCTTCCCCCACATATTTTCCTGGAAGGCCTCAATAGATATGAGCACTACCGTTGAAAACACCGGGCCAGCCCGGGTTGAAGGTAGATCTCCATCTCAAATGGCTTGGCAGCAGCTACGAAAAGATCGCTCAGCCAAGATCTCAGCATCGATCATAGGTTTATTTTTATTTCTAGCACTAGCCGCACCAATCTTTACTTGGATCATGCATACCACGCCAGATGAGTTTCATCCAGAAACTTTAGATCCAGATTTTGGAACAAATCCAATTGGAAAGTTTGGTGGCATTTCCGGCATTCACTGGTTTGGAGTAGAACCTAGAACTGGACGAGATGTTTTCCTAAGATTTGTTTTTGGTGCCAGAACCTCGCTGACAATCGCATTAACGGCAACCTTAGTTGCCACATTAATTGGAATAATAGTTGGATTAATCTCAGGATTCTTTGGTGGAAAAACTGATTTAGTTTTATCTAGAACAATGGAGATTACATTAGCTTTTCCATCGATTTTATTTGCACTAGCAATTACGCCAGTTTTAGAAAATGTCTTTGAAAGTTGGGGATTACCACCTGGAAATGGCACCAGAATTCCAGTAATGATCTTTGTGCTCTCAATGTTTGGCTGGCCATATATTGCTCGTATTGTTAGAGGTCAGGTTATTTCACTGCGCGAGCGCGAGTTTGTCGAAGCCGCCCGTGCCTTAGGCGCCTCAAAGTTTCACTTAGTTTTTAACCAGATCCTGCCAAATCTATGGGCGCCAATCTTGGTAACTGTGGCACTAAACATTCCAACCATGATTACCGCCGAGGCTGCCTTAACATTTTTAGGAGCAGGTGTAATCGACCCAACCTCAGATTGGGGAGCGATGTTACTTGCATCAGTTCCTTTCTATAACATCAATCCAACCTTTACATTTATTCCAGGCTTTGCACTTTTCTTACTTGTACTCTCATTTAGCTTGCTAGGTGACAGTATTCGAGATGCACTCGACCCCCGAAGTTCCCGGTAGAACATATGACTACCGGGTTAAACAAGAAACAACTACTAGGAAGGGTTCAAATGAACCTAAAGAAGAAAGGTCTTGCAATTACTGGTGCGGTAGCACTTAGCGCATCATTACTTGTCTCGATCAACTCCGCGCAAGCTGCGCCAGCCTCTTGGAATGGACCAGTTCCAGCCAAGGCCGGAGCAACAAAGGGCGGAACTGTAACCATAGTTACCCAAGCAGATTTTGAACACTTAGATCCTGCACGTAACTATGTAGGTGGAACACTTGATTTCTACCGACTATTTATCCGAACACTTACTCAATATCGCACAGTTAATGGCAAGACTGAACTTGTGCCTGATTTAGCTGCAGATTTGGGTACTACTAATGATGGCGGACTTAGCTGGACATTTAAGCTTCGTCCAAATCTTAAGTATGAAGATGGTTCAAAGATCACTTGCGAAGATTTGAAGTATGGAACTATGCGTTCATACAAC
>CANHGU010000026.1 GCA_947460855.1 Candidatus Nanopelagicaceae bacterium
CAGGATTTAGGAAAAGCTCAAGGTGATTTAATTGGTAGCAAAGTTATATATCTACCAATTTATAATCGCCAGGATGCTCATAATTTAGAGTATGTAAATAAAGTAAAAAATAGCGCACTTATCTATATGTCAGGGGGTGATCCCCACTACCTTGCAAGCACATTGATTAATACCCCACTTTGGTCGGTGATTTTAGAGAGTTGGCAGGGCGGTAGCTCACTAGCTGGTTGTAGCGCTGGGGCGATGGTTTTATCATCACATATTCCAAATTTTAGATTAAGCAAAAGTGAGCCAACGCTGGGTTTAAATCTAATTCCAAATATCAGAGTTATTCCACACTTTAATAAGTTTTTTAAGTGGATCCCAGAGAGTGCTGCTAAGTTATTAATGCATGTGCCAGATGATTGCGTTCTAATTGGTATTGATGAGTTAACTGCAATAGTTATGAGAAGTAATACTGATTATTGGCAGGTGAATGGAAAAGCAAAGATCCATTTTTTAAAGGGTATCGACCCACAGCAGTTAATTGATGGTGAGATTATTCGGCTAAATAGGTAAATTGCTAGGTGGCTATAATTGCTTGATGAGCATTGAAATTCGCCCACTTATCTCAATTGCAGATCAGCAATTAGCTCGCCAGATATTTGATCAAACCTGGGCAATGGATAGTGGCACTGAGATCACCCCAAATCTTTTGCAAGCGATGGTTCATAGCGGTGCTTATTTATCTGGGGCATTTATTGCAGGTAGTTGTGTTGGCGCTGCCTTTGCCTTTCCAGCAACTGCCGGCGGCTTACATCTTCACTCCCATATGACTGCGGTATTAGATGAGTATCGCGATCGTGGTGTTGGGTATGAGCTAAAGATTGATCAATGGCATTGGGCGAAGAAAAATAATTACCAAGAGATTAGTTGGACATTTGATCCATTAGTTAGCAGAAATGCCAAGTTAAATCTAATAAAGCTTGGCGTTAATATCTCAGCCTACTATCCAAACTTTTATGGCGATATGCCAGATGCCTTAAATGCCGGGGATGAATCAGATCGAGTTATGGCCGCTTGGCCGGTCATTGGTGATAACCCAACGCCAAGGCAGTTGCTAGATCGAAGTAATCCAGATGATATCTTGATAAAAATTCCAGCAGATATTGTGGCAATAAGGGGTAGTGATATTGGTGAGAATTTAATCTGGCGCCGGAAGGTGCGCGAGCAATTCACCCAAGCACTAGCTAAGGGCGGGCGAGTAATTGGTTTTTCTACAAATAGTGAATATGTTGTGAGGATATGAAACTAGAAAAGATTGAGCTTGGCATCATTGCCCTGCCATTGGTTAGACCATTTAGAACCTCATTTGGTACCCAGACATCTCGAGAGGTATTGATAGTTAAGGTTGTAAATGAGAATGGCACAACTGGTTGGGCAGAGTGTGTGGCTATGTCTGAGCCGCTCTACTCACCTGAGTATGTTGCCGGCTGTCTTGATTTGATGAAACGATTTTTAATTCCAGCATTAAAAAGTAAACCAACAATTACTGCCGAAGAGGTAGCACCAGTTTTAAAACCATTTTTAGGTGCGCCAATGGCAAAGGCCGCACTTGAAACAGCGATTTTAGATGCCCAACTGCAGGATCAAAAGATCTCACTTGCTACCTATCTAGGTGCTACTAAATCAAGGGTTGCCTGTGGTGTCTCAGTTGGAATCGCAAATGATCTAGAGGCATTAGCAGAAGAGGTTAGCTCGTATGTAGAGCAGGGGTATCGGCGAATTAAACTTAAAATTGAACCAGGTTGGGACATTGCAGCGGTTAAAAAGATTCGTGATTTGTATCCAACAATTTTGCTGCAGGTTGATGCCAATCAGGCATACACCAGAGATGACGGCAAACATTTAGCAGCGCTAGATGAGTTTAATCTCTTACTAATTGAGCAACCATTAGATGAACATGACATTTTAGGTCACGCACTTCTTGCTAAACAGGTTAAGACGCCAATTTGTTTAGATGAATCAATTA
The DNA here is from genome assembly GCA_947460855.1 of Candidatus Nanopelagicaceae bacterium. Taxonomy (GTDB): domain Bacteria; phylum Actinomycetota; class Actinomycetes; order Nanopelagicales; family Nanopelagicaceae; genus Nanopelagicus. Next base: position 2,012 of record CANHGU010000026.1, read on the forward strand.
TTTCACTGCAATCTGCTAGGGATGCCCTTGAACTTAAAGCCACAACAATTATTAATGTTAAACCAGGCCGAGTTGGTGGATATATTGAGTCGGTAAAGATTCATGATCTTTGTCTTAAAAATAAGATTCCAGTTTGGTGTGGTGGCATGCTTGAGACTGGAATTGGTAGAGCAGCAAATTTAGCACTGGCTGCCCTTCCTGGCTTTACGCTGCCAGGTGATACCTCCGCCTCATCAAGATATTTTAAAGAAGATGTAACTGCGCCATTTGTAATGATTGATGGCTACTTAGATGTTCCAAATACAACCGGCATCGGTATTACACCAAATTTAGATTTTCTAGATTCAATTACAACCCATCGGGAAGATATTTAAGTGATGCAAACCCGGCAAGTGCTAGCCCAACCACATGCTATGAAATTTTTTACAGCAAGATTTATCTCAAATTATGGAAATGGAATGAGTCCGATAGCACTAGCTTTTGGAATATTAGCTCTGCCAAATGGTTCGGCAAATATGCTTGGTTTAGTTTTAGGAAGTACCACCGCTATGTTTTTAATAATGGCACCCTTTGGTGGCGTAATCGCTGATAAATATGGCCGGGCGCGAATGGTTGGAATAACCGATATGTTAGCTGGGGCAATTTTATTTGTGCAGGTCGGCTACTTTGCAACTGGGAATGTGCCACTTGCAGTCCTACTAATTGTTAATGGCGCCTATGGAATTTTATGGGGTGTTTATTGGCCAGCTTTTACTGGAATTATGCCTTCGATTGTGCCAGAGGCAGGGCTGCAAAAAGCAAATGCAATTAACTCATTAGTTGCAAATGCTGGCTTAATTCTAGGAGCGGCCTCTGCTGGATTTTTAATTGATGGATATGGCGCAGCGGTTACATTGGGAATTGATTCAGCAACATTTTTAATCTCAGGGGCGATGGTATTTACCTTTAGACACTTAACACCTCGAATTAAAAACTCTAAAAACACCATGATTGAGGATCTTGCTCATGGTTGGAAAGTATTTATCTCATTTAAGTGGATTGTTATCGTGGTTATCTCATTCTCATTCATCATTATGTGTTGGGCGGCGGCAGAAAATGTCTTAGGTCCACTAGTTGCCCTAGAACACTTTGATGGCGCAAAATCTTGGTCATTGGTTATTACCGCTGAGTCCGCCGGCTTAATTGTTGGCGCTTTAATTGCAATGAAGATAAAACCAAAGTATCCAATTAGATTCTTACAGATCTCATCTTTTACTGTTTGTTTTTATATATTCTCTCTAGCTAAACCGCAGTCACTACTTTTAATTGCATTTTGTGCTTTTCTTTTTGGTATTACCTTAGATCTTTGGGGAACACTTTGGTATACGGCCCTGCACCGTAAGGTGCCAAGGGATGCCTTATCTAGAGTCTCCTCATTTGACGCACTTGGTTCATTAATTTTTAAACCAATTGGCTTAGCTATCGCAGCCCCTGCCTCATCACTTATTGGCTTAGATAATGTGGTCTATGTATTAGTTGGCATATCTATCCTTGCCATATCTTTACCGCTATTAAGCGCAGATGTTAGGAATATGAGCTACGAAGATTCACCTAACGATAAGGTTGCTCTCAGGTAATTTACAGAGTACTAATTTACTATCGCTACATCTAGGCATGAGGAGTCAAATGAGAAGCGGTGCATTTAAGGTATTAACTGGTTTTGTATTAGGCGCCACGATTGTGGGCGGTTATGCGATAGCAGGTCCGACAAATGTACCGATTGTGAAAGCGTGTGTAGATAACAAAACTAACGCACTATATCTTTCAAAAAATGGCAGCTGCGCTAAAGGGCGAAGTGCGGTAGATATCGGTGCAACTGGTGCAAATGTTAAAAGCATTGCCCAGTTAGTCTCACCTTCAGTTGTTTCTATTGATGTATCAGCAACTAATAGTGATGGCACAGGCTCTGGCTCTATCTATAAATCAGATGGCACTACCTCATTTATTATTACTAATAACCATGTTATTGAATCTGCTGCTACCTCAGGCAAAATTGATGTCGAGTTAAATAATGGTGATATTTATCCGGCAACAATTGTTGGCCGCAACTCAGATTATGACTTAGCGGTAATCTCAATCAAAAAAGGTTTCCTGCCAGAAATTCCTAATGGTGATTCATCATCGATATCAATTGGTGATCCAGTAATCGCATTTGGTTCACCACTTGGCTTATCTGGAACGGTAACTAGCGGAATAATTTCAGCACTGAATAGACCAGTGACAACCGGCTCGGCAGCCGCTGATAGTTATATGGATGCTATTCAAACAGATGCAGCAATTAATCCGGGTAACTCTGGTGGACCATTGGTTGATTCGCAAGGCCGGATTATTGGTGTGAACTCTGCGATTGCAACTTTAGGTGCTACTGCTACTACAAATGGAAGTATTGGACTTGGCTTTTCAATTCCGTTTAATCAAGCTAAACGAATTGTCGATGAGTTAATTGCAACTGGTAAATCAACCAAACCAATTGTTGGTGTCTCATTTGACCCTTCATATACAGGTGTTGGCGCAAAAATCTTGGCACTTACCGCTGGTAAAGCGGCAGAGCGGGCAGGAATGAGTGTTGGCTCGATAGTTAAAACCATAGATGGCTTTAAAATCAATGATGCAATTGGTGCAATAGTCAGAGTTAGATCCCACGCGCCTGGTGATTTAGTAACTATCGTTGTCGATCTGCCAACAGGTGGATCAAAAACCTTCTCATTCACACTAGATTCAGCCCCAGCACTTCCTTAATCTTTAAGAGTTTGGCCTATCCACCCATTCAAGTTCGGGGTAAAATCGGTCAAACTACAATTAATTTAGTTATGAGGATTAAATGCAACGTCTAGTAGCCACAAGTGTTAATACCGTTACCTTGCAAGAGGTAGAAAAGCCAACTCTTAAAGCTGGTGAGATTCTGGCACAGACACTTGTAACTGGGGTTTGTGGCTCTGATATTCACGCCGTGCAAGGTCATCATCCATTTGTACCGGTCCCTTATAACCCAGGACATGAAGTAGTTGGCGTAATACGTGAGATTGCCTCTGATGTTAAAGGGTTTGCAGTTGGAGATCGAGTAACTGTGGAACCAGATCTACCATGTTGGGATTGCAAGAATTGTAAGGGTGGGCAAGAAAATTTATGTGAGAATTTAAAGTTCTTCGGTTGTGGTTACGCCCAAGGCGGTATGGCAGATTATTGGACACTGCCAGCAACTAGATTTCATAAAGTTCCAGAATCTTTTTCAGATGAAGCAGCCGCCATGATTGAGCCGCTTTCAACACCGGTGCATGCAGTCAAACTTTCTTTTATTGGTAGCAAAGATTTAACTGGCAAGACTGTTGCCATCTTAGGTTGCGGCACAATTGGATTATTAACACTTTATGCAGCTAAGTACTTTAATGCTAAGAAAATAGTTATGACAGATTTAGTTGAGAAGAAGCGCAATTTGGCAAAGCAACTTGGCGCTGATATGGTTTTTGATGCAGCAAGTAAAACCTTGCCAAGTGATATTAGAGAAGCAGTCGGACAAAGTATTGATGTTGTCTATGATTGTGTAGCAATTCAACACACAGTCTCACAGGCAATTGCTCTGGCTGATAAAGCTGGAACAGTAATAATTGTAGGAGTTCCAGCAAAAGAGGTAACTGTTCCACTGCCAATAATCCAAGACCATCAAATTAGAATTCAGGGTTCGGCAACATACCTGCCGGCTGATTACCATGACTCAATTAAAATCATTAGCCAACCTTCATTTAATGCCAAAGAGATTGTGACTGCAGTTTTTCCAAAAGCTCAGGCTCAGCAAGCTTTTGATACTGCAATCGCTGGTGAGCAGATAAAGGTGTTAATTCGCTTTAGTTAAGTAGGAAATCCACTCTATTGCTATTTCTACGCAATAAGTGAAATACTTTTATCTATCCAATTACTCAATAGCTTGGGGTGTCTATGAAAGCAGTTGTTTATGAAGCAGCGAAAAATTTTGCTATAAAAGAGATTCCAACACCTGAGCCAAAAGCTGGTGAGGTATTAATAAAGATCGAGCTAGCTGGAGTTTGCGGAACAGATTTACACATCCATCAAGGTGATTTTTTAGCGGAGTTTCCACTTATTCCAGGACATGAGATGGTTGGAATTATTTCATCCCTCGGTGCTGGCGTTACTCAATTCAAAGTTGGCGAGCGAGTAACTGTTAACCCGGTAGTTAGTTGTGGTGATTGTGAATTTTGCCGCGAAGGTAAACCAATTCTTTGTCACAATCGTAAGGGACTTGGTACAAACTGGCCTGGCTCATTTGCTGAGTACATGATTGCAACCCAGGATTTAGTTTTTAAGGTGGGAAATCTCGCGCCTGAAACCGCAATCTTTGCAGAGCCAGCAGCCTGTGCGATGCATGGAGCACAGATGCTTGGGATTAAACCTGGAAGTAGTGCATTAATTTTTGGTGCAGGTCCTACTGGTCAACTACTTGCACAGTTAATGGCAACATCAGGAGCGGCATCAGTAACAGTTGCTGGGTCAACACAATTTAAATTAGATCTAGCTAAAAAATTAGGGGCGAATAAAACCTACCTAATGGATCGAAAAAATGTTGCTAAAACTAAAGAAGATCTTCTTAAAGCATCACCAAGTGGTTACGACATAGTAGTTGAGGCAACTGGCTCAATGGAGGTTGCAGAGATATGCGTACCACTTACAAGAAGTGGTGGAACATTTATGGTTTACGGAGTAGGTGAACCAGATGATACGTTTAAAATAAACGCATTTGATGTATTTCATCGTGAGATAAGAATTCAAGGCTCCTTTGCAGAGATTGATACCTTTCCTGCTACTTTGGCCGCTTTTGAATCTGGTCGGTTAAAGACAGATGGCTTGATAACCCACCGCTTTTCAATCAATGATTACGGTAAAGCCCTTGAAGCACTTAGAAGCGATAAGAGTGCTCATAAAATAGTTCTCGAGTTTTAGGAGATAAATTATGAAGGCAGCAATCATTACTGGCATTGGCCAGATCTCAGTTGAAACAGTTCCAGATCCAGTATGTGAAGACCGAGAGGTAATTATTGAGGTCGCCGCCTCTGGAATTTGTGGCACCGACCTTCATATTCTTGAAGGTGAATTTGCGCCAAAGCTGCCAATTATTCCTGGCCATGAATTTAGCGGAAAAATTATCGAAGTTGGCAAGAAGGTTACTGAGTACAAAGTTGGCCAATTAGTTGCAGCTGATCCTTCATTATTTTGTGGTGAGTGTTTTTACTGCAAGCGTGCTCGTGGAAATCTCTGCCTTAAGTGGAATGCAATTGGTGTTACTAAGCCAGGAGGTGCTGCGCAGTTTGTAGCGGCTCCAGTAAAAAACTTATACCTACTGCCACCTGAGATTGATGTTAAAGATGCTGGTCTTATCGAGCCACTCTCATGTGCTGTTAGAGGTTATGACGTACTGCCAAGAATTCCTGGCTCTAATTACCTTATCTACGGCTCAGGAACAATGGGATTAATGATGATGGAGCTCGCTCGTCGCAATGGCGCAGCCACAGTTTCTATGGTTGATATCAATAAAGAGAGATTAGAGACGGCAAAAACATTAGGCATTACCCGTGTTGCCACTTCAGCTAATGAGTTTGAAACTGAGCATGGTTGGGATGTAGTAATTGATTGCACCGGTAATAAAGCTGCAATTCAAGATGCAATTGGTAGAACGATGCCAGGTGGAACATTTTTGCAGTTTGGTGTGGCAAATTTGGGCACAAAGATTGAAATTGATCCATTTTGGATTTATAACAAGGAAATTACAATTGCTGGATCAATGGCGGTATTACAAAGCTTTGATAGAGCTGGCGATCTACTTGCATCTGGTGTGTTAAAGCCTGATGTAATGATTAGCCATCGATTTGGATTAGATGATTACATTAAAGCGGTTGATATGTTTAAGAATGGTATTGGCCGTAAAATGACAATTGAACCTAACAAACTTTAATTAATTATTAACTAACCGGTCCCTTACCAATAGTAAGTGGCCGGCGGGTTTCGGCATAAAAATCATTTCCCTTGTCATCAATGATTATAAATGCTGGAAAGTTTTCAACCTCTATTTTAAAAACTGCCTCC
>CANHGU010000027.1 GCA_947460855.1 Candidatus Nanopelagicaceae bacterium
AGGTCGCAGAAAAAACTAATGATGTAGCCGGAGATGGCACAACAACTGCCACAGTACTTGCTCAAGCTATGGTTAAAGAGGGTCTGCGCAATTTAGCCGCAGGTGCTCAGCCTATGGAGCTTAAGTATGGAATTGAGCAAGCAGTTAATGCCATTACTGAGGCGCTGCGTAAAAACTCAACTGCCGTTAGTGGAAAATCTCAGATTGCAGATGTAGCGACAATTTCTGCACAAGATAAAGCAATTGGTGATCTAATTGCTGAAGCGATGGACAAGGTTGGCAAAGATGGTGTTATTACCGTTGAAGAGTCGTCGACTACTGGCTTAGAGCTTGAATTTACTGAAGGAATGCAATTTGATAAAGGTTATATCTCACCTTATTTTGTAACCGATGCAGACCGTATGGAAACCATTCTTGAAGATGCATACATTCTTATCTCTGGCCAGAAAATCTCAGCGTTAAGTGAGATCTTGCCGGTATTAGAAAAGGTTGCACAGGCAAGTAAGCCACTTTTGATTATTGCCGAAGATGTTGAGGGTGAGGCACTGTCCACATTAGTTGTTAACCGTATGCGTGGCACCTTTGCATCAGCAGCTGTTAAAGCTCCTGGCTTTGGCGATCGACGCAAAGCAATGTTGCAAGATATTGCAATTTTAACTGGCGGTCAGGTCATCTCTGCTGAGGTTGGCTTAAAGCTAGAGCAAATTGATATTGCCATGCTTGGTAAAGCACGCCGCGTTGTTATTTCAAAGGACAACACAACAATTGTTGATGGCGCTGGTAATAAAAATGATGTTGCTGCTCGAGTTACTGAAATTCGTCGCGAAATTGAAAATACCGACTCTGATTGGGATCGCGAGAAGTTACAGGAGCGAGTTGCAAAACTTGCCGGTGGTGTTTGCGTGATCAAAGTTGGCGCACATACTGAGGTTGAGTTGAAAGAGAAAAAGCATCGTCTTGAAGATGCTATCTCTGCAACAAGAGCTGCAGTTGAAGAGGGAATTGTTGTTGGTGGAGGAGCCGCATTAGTACATGCAGCTGCAGCACTTGATAATGATTTAGGATTTGAAGGAGATCGAGCAGTTGGTGTGCGTCTTGTGCGAAAAGCATGTGATGAACCACTTCGATGGATCGCTGAAAATGCTGGCCAAGAAGGCTACGTTGTAGTTTCAAAGGTTCGCACAATGAAACCAAATGAAGGTTTCAATGCTTACTCTGAGGAGTACACCGATCTTGTTAAGCAAGGTGTTATTGATCCAGTTAAAGTAACTAGATCAGCACTTGCTAATGCCGCCTCTATTGCAGCAATGTTTATTACTACCGAAGCTTTAGTCTTTGAAACTCCAGAGGAGAAAAAGGAAGAGGCTTCAGGTCATGGACATTCACATGGACCAGGTGGACACTCGCACTAAAGTAAATAATTGATAGAAGCCTTGGTTTCAAAAGTACGCACAATCGACTAGCATCAACTAGTGGGAAATACGACACTAACAGTTGATTGTGGCGGAACCGGAATCAAGGCTTCTGTATTTGATCAGCACGGTAAAGTTTTAGTTGATTTTCCTTACTTAAAAACACCTTACCCACTATCTCCGAGTTTATTAGTAGAGATAATTTCCGGCTTTGTATTTGCAGATCCCAGAGTAGATCGAGTTACAGTTGGATTGCCCGGAATGATTCGCAATGGAAAAATTGTTTTTATTCCACACTATATAAATAAGCGTGGCCCAAGAACACTGCCTGACCCACATTTAAAAAAGCTTTGGCATGGTTTTGATTTGCAAAATACACTTCATAAAAAATTAAAGATGCCAATTTTAGTTTTAAATGATGCCGAAGTTCATGCGTCAGCAGTAATTTCTGGAGTAGGACTAGAGACGGTTTTAACATTTGGAACTGGGCTTGGATGTGCAATGTTTAATAATGGAAAAATTGCACCTCATCTTGAGTTATCACATGCCACAGTTAGATACGGAAAAACAATTGATGCTTGGATCGGTGAAATTTCTAGAAGAAGAATGGGAAATCAACTTTGGTCTCGCCGGGTTAAAGCATTAATTGGCGAGCTTTATCCAATGATTATTTGGGATAAGTTGTATATAGGTGGTGGAAACGCACAGCGCATTAGTAAATCTGCCCTGAAAAGTTTTGATTACAAAGTAAAGATTATTCCAAACTCTGCTGGTGTTGCTGGCGGCGTTAAAGCCTGGGATTTACTCGGTTAGATTTCACCAGAGTACTTTCAACAGATACGATTGCTTATATGTCCGATATTGAATTAGGTCCTGGCAAGCGCGCTCGGGCGGCATACTCATTTGATGAAATTGCAATTGTGCCATCTAGGCGAACTCGAGATCCACAAGAGGTTTCAATCTCATGGCAAATTGATGCATATAAATTTGAACTACCTTTCTTAGCAGCGCCAATGGATTCAGTGGTCTCGCCTAATACTGCAATTGCAATAGGCAAAGCGGGTGGACTTGGCGTATTAAATCTTGAGGGTATTTGGACAAGATATGAGGATGCTGACAAGCAGTTAGCAGAAATGGCAAAACTTTCCGAAGATAAAGCGATAAGAAGAATGCAAGAAATTTATTCAGCACCAATTCAACCAACCTTAATTAAGGAACGGTTAGCACAAATTAGATCTGCCGGAGTAACAGTTGCTGGCGCACTTTCACCTCAGCGCACAGCTGAGTTTCATAAAGCGGTAATTGATGCCGGTGTAGATATTTTTGTAATTCGAGGCACAACAGTTTCAGCTGAACATGTTTCTGAAAGTACAGCACCATTGAACTTAAAGAAATTTATTTATGAACTAGATGTACCAGTAATTGTTGGTGGCTGCGCAACTGCACAAGGGGCATTACATTTAATGAGATCGGGTGCTGCTGGCGTTCTAGTTGGCTTTGGCGGCGGCTCTGCTCACACCACAAAAACTGTACTTGGTATTTCAGTACCAATGGCATCGGCGGTTGCTGAGGTTGCATCAGCTAGGCGCGATTACTTAGATGAATCAGGTGGTAGATATGTCCATGTGATTGCCGATGGATCTGTCGGTGCCAGTGGAGATATTGCAAAAGCTGTGGCATGCGGTGCCGATGCAGTAATGATGGGATCACCACTTGCTAAAGCTTTAGAAGCACCAGGACAAGGCTGGCATTGGGGACTTGAAGCACACCATTTACAACTGCCTAGAGGAAACCGAGTAAAGGTCGGAACTGTAGGAAGTTTAAATGAGGTGCTAACTGGACCTTCATACACCTCCAATGGCTCAATGAACCTATTTGGAGCACTTAAACGTTCAATGGCAACTTGTGGCTACTCTGATCTGAAAGAGTTTCAACGTGTTGAGGTTGTAATTCAACCTTAGTTTCAATCTGTGAAATCACTTAAAGTTAGATAGTAATTTGGCTTAAATCATAATTTGCCTTTGTTAAATCAACAATAATGATTAAACTTTGTCCATGCATAAATTAACAAAAGTAACTTTGATTACCTCAGTTGCTGTTATTTTTTCTACTGCGCTATTACCTATTGCAAATGCTGGATCAAATAAAGTTTTTGATAAAATGAATTGTAAGAGTACAAAAGCAAGAGGCCACAACGCTAAAAATATTACGCCACCTGAAGTTAAGGGGCCGTTTAAGAGTAAAACTTTTACACTAATAACAAATTGCGGGGATGTAGTCATTGAGGCCGATGGTAAAAACGCACCGATTACCGTGACTGCATTATCTGCGCTTGCAACTGGTGGCTATTATGATCAGACTTTATGTCATAGATTAACTACAGAAAATATTTATGTTCTTCAGTGCGGTGATCCAACCGCTACCGGCTCTGGTGGGCCTAATTTTTCATACCGAGATGAAAATTTGCCTGCTGCGGCAGAAAATAATTACCCTGCTGGAATAGTGGCAATGGCCAACTCCGGACAAAACACTAATGGAAGCCAGTTTTTTATTGTCTATGAAGATACCTCGCTACCGCCGAGCTATACCATTTGGGGAAAAGTAACTAAAGGTTTAGATATTGTTCAAGCAATCGCCAAAAATGGTGTTATTGACGGTAAAAAAGATGGTTCCCCTAAACAAAAAATTGCAATCGAACGAGTTAAAGTTCGTTAATTAGTATTTACAATCTTAAATACCTCAGCTATTGAACCCGCAGGCAGATTATTTGCTGTTGCATTTCGCTCGCCCCACTCGCGCACCATATTTTCAAGGTTTTCGTTATGCGCTGTTTGGCTAACGTGACTATGTAATGCCTTCATTTTCTGATCAAAAGTTTTAGTAATATCAATGAAGTGATCTGGATTTTGACTAGACATAACCCAAACCTCCTTTACTCGCCAAGGTTGCAGGCCTTCAACTTTTAGTAAATCCTCAAAAGCAAAAGCATTTCTAGAATCTGGGTAAACCGCTTGAATTGCTGCTTCACCAGCTGCCATATGGTCTGGGTGGGATGCAAATAAACGATCCCAATTTCGATCTGGTGATTGAATAACCATGCGATCAGGTTTACTAATACGAATCTGCCTAACAATATCTTTACGTAATTCAATAGTTGGCACTAACCAACCATCTCGGTAATTTAAAAATGTTATATCTGTAACCCCAACAGCAAGTCCGGCTTCACGTTGTTCGCGCTGGCGAATTTTCGGCATCTCATCACGAGGCACGGTTGGATCTTCACCGCCTTGATCACCATTTGTGCAGATGCAATAAGAAACCTTTATTCCTTTAGCACTCCAAAGTGCAATAGTTCCTGCAGCTCCAAAATCACAATCGTCCGGGTGAGCAGTTACTACTAAAATCCGTTCAATTTGGCTGTCATCTAATGGCTCCATAATTGGCAAGATTACCGTAGCCAATAGCACTGTCTTACCGACCGATAGACTTATCAATATGTCCGCGCTTATCGAAGGTTTAAATCCTCAGCAAATAGAAGCGGTTAAACATGAAGGTTCACCATTACTGGTCGTAGCTGGTGCAGGATCTGGTAAAACTAGAGTTTTAACAAGGCGAATTGCCTATCTATTAGCGCAGCGAAATGTTGCACCATATGAGGTCCTTGCAATTACCTTTACCAATAAAGCAGCTGGTGAGATGAAAGAGCGGGTTGCGCAATTAGTAGGCGATCGCGCTAAGTCAATGTGGGTATCTACATTCCACTCAGCTTGCGTCAGAATTTTGCGTAAAGAGGCGGCATTGCTTGGCTATTCAAATTCATTCACAATTTATGACCAAAGCGATTCGTTGCGACTTATCACCCTAGTTATGCGGGATATGAATTTAGATGCAAAACGATATGCACCACGAGCAGTAGCATCATTAATTTCGCAAGCTAAGAATGAATTAATGGGACCATCTGATTATTTAAACCAAGCTAAAGACCAATTTCAAGAGATAGTTGCACAGGTTTTTGCAATTTACCAAAAGCGATTAACCGCTGCAAATTCAATGGACTTTGATGATTTAATTGCAAAAACCGTAGAGGTGCTTCAGCGATTTCCGGAAACAAAAGCAAAGTATCGCTCAAGGTTCAAGCATATTTTAGTTGATGAGTATCAAGATACTAACCATGCTCAGTATGTGTTAATTAAGGAGTTAGTAGGAGTTGCTAATGAAGGTTTTCCGGTAGCCGAACTTTGCGTGGTTGGAGATGCAGATCAATCAATTTATGCTTTTCGTGGCGCGAATATTAGAAATATATTGCAGTTTGAAGCAGATTATTCAGATGCAAAAACAATTTTATTAGAACAAAATTATCGATCAACTCAGAATATTTTAAACGCTGCAAATGCTGTGATTGCAAATAATAATGGACGTAAAGAGAAGAATTTGTGGTCTGAAAATGGCACAGGTTCAACTATCGTCGGTTATGTAGCAGAAAGTGAACACGATGAGGCTGATTTTGTTATTAGCCAAATTAGGGCGCTTCGGGACTCTGGAAAATCTAACCCTGGTGATACTGCAATTTTTTATCGCACTAACGCACAATCTCGTGTATTTGAAGAGGTATTTTTACGTGTTGGTATTCCATACAAAGTTGTTGGTGGAGTTAGGTTTTATGAGCGCAAAGAGGTTAAAGATTTCCTTGCTTACCTTCGGGTAATAGTTAATCCAGAGGATGAGGTATCACTTCGTCGCATAATCAATACTCCTAAGCGTGGCATTGGTGATCGAGCACTTGACCAAATTGATTTATATGCTCAAGCAAATAGTTTAAGCTTTTGGAAATCATTGTGTGAGGTTGAAAAAAATCAGGAAATTGCGCAAAGATCAGCAGCGTCATTAATTGAGTTTGTTAAATTAATCCAGTCATTACAAACATTAGTAGAGGCTAAAACAAGAGTTTCAGTAATTGCTCAAGCCGTACTCGAACAGTCTGGTCTGCTCTCCGAACTTTCTGAGAGCAAAGATCCACAAGATGAGGTTAGGGTTGAAAACTTAGAGGAGTTAGTTGCAGTTGCTACCGAGTTTGAAGAAAGTGAGACTGAAGAGGGAGAAGAGATATCGTTAGTTAAATTTTTAGAGGATGTCTCACTTGTTGCAGATGCTGATCAAATTCCAGACGGTGAAGATCATGGTGGAGTTGTAACAATGATGACATTACATACAGCTAAAGGCTTAGAGTTTCCGACAGTTTTCTTAACTGGTATGGAGGAGGGCATATTCCCCCACTCGCGAACACTTGGAGATCCTGAGGAGTTACAAGAAGAACGCAGATTGGCGTATGTTGGTTTAACTAGAGCACGAGCGAATTTATTTATTACTAGAGCTGAGTATCGCTCATCATGGGGATCTCCTAGTTACAACCCAGCATCCAGGTTTTTAAGTGAAATACCAGATGAGGTTATTGAGTGGAATCAAGTTCAAGAGAAAGCTGCTGCAATTAAAACATCAATTAGGCGATCATTTGCACCACCAAAACCAACTGGAAAAGTTAGCAGCACGATGAATTTAGAGGTAGGAGAGCGGGTATCCCATGACACATTTGGATTGGGAACTGTAGTTGCAGTAACTGGACAAGGGGATCGAGCGGAGGCAACCATTAATTTTGGCTCATTTGGTGAGAAGCGACTATTACTACGTTATGCACCTGTTGAGAAATTATAAATATATTCATTTTCTCATTACTATTACCACCTTACATCGCTGCATATTTGATCGGGGAAATTAGTGGATCTTTTTGAGTACCAAGCGCGCGATCTATTTGAATCCCACCAAATCCCAGTACTACCAGGAGCAGTTGCAACTACTGCGCAAGAGGCCGAGTCGGCAGCAGCAAAAATTGGCGGAAAAGTTGTTGTTAAAGCACAGGTTAAAGTTGGTGGCAGAGGAAAAGCTGGTGGCGTAAAGCTGGCCGAAAATCCCAGCGATGCAAAAGAAAAGGCTCAAGCTATTTTAGGTATGGACATAAAAGGCCATAGGGTTCTAAAGGTGATGATTGCACAAGCTGCACCGATTGAATCTGAGTATTACTTAGCAATTTTATTGGACCGAGCAAATAGAAATTTTTTAGTAATGGCATCTGTGGCGGGCGGTATGGAAATTGAAGAGGTTGCCCATAAAACACCAGAGAAGTTAGCTAAAGTTGGAATTGATCCAAATCAAGGTATAGATAAGAAAAAAGCAATAGAAATAGCAAAAGGTGGACAATTCCCATCCGAAGTAATTGACCAAGTTGCAGATGTATTAGTAAAACTTTGGCAGGCATTTGTTAAAGAAGATGCAACTTTGATGGAGATTAATCCACTGGTTAAAACTTCAGATGGCAGGGTAATTGCATTAGATGGAAAAGTTACTCTTGATGATAATGCTGGTTTTAGACACCCAGATCATGAGGCGCTTGTAGATCATGCAGCGACTAATCCACTTGAAAAGCTAGCAAAAGAAAAAGATTTAAATTACGTTAAATTAGATGGACAGGTAGGAATTATTGGTAATGGCGCTGGCTTAGTAATGAGCACATTAGATGTTGTCGCTTATGCTGGTGAAAAATATGGTGTTAAACCTGCAAACTTCTTAGATATTGGCGGTGGAGCTTC
>CANHGU010000028.1 GCA_947460855.1 Candidatus Nanopelagicaceae bacterium
AAGCTATCTTCAAGCTCTTTCTGCCATGGTGTATCAGGAGAAAAAGCAAAACCTGGAGAACTCATTCTCGCTGCATACAACCTTATTAACTCAGCAGCAATTTGTTTAACTGCTTTGCGAGCTTTGCGTTTACTGTTTTGCCAGTCAGCACCACCAATTCGATGTAACGCTGGAGCTTCACCGCCAACATACTTAGTAACTTGCTCCAATGTATCGGTTGGTACAAATAATCTATCGGCAGGTTGACCCCGCTTTGAAGATGCGTATTCAATTACTAGATACTCCCTCGAGACACCACCAACACTTCGGTTTAGTAATTCAACATATCTACCCACACCATGTTGCTCGTGAACTACAAAATCTCCAGATTTGAGTTGAAGTGGGTCAATAGCTTTTCTTCGCCTAGATGGCATGCGAGCCAAATCTTTGTCAGAGGTTTTTTGTCCAGAGATGTCTTTGTCTGTAATTAGAATTACTTTATATTTTTCACTTTTAAACCCATGAGCAATCTCTGATCTATACAAAGAGATTAAACCAGTTTGAAGTAATTTCTCGCCATCGGTTACAAATTGATTTGGCAGATTCTCAGCGTTAAGTAACTCGCTAAATCGTTTTAAGGTTCCATTAGCAGAAGCGGTAATAACTACCTGATAATTTAGCTTTTGCCATTTAGAGATATCATTAAGTGCAAGCTCATACTTTTTGCCATAAGTTTCAATGGTTTCGATAAAATCAACTTCAATCTGCTCTGGCGTGCTGGGATATAGGTTTAAAGCTCTAATTAAGTGGCCAGCTTTTTTAGAAATATCTTCAATCTGGTAAAACTCATAAAACCCCGCTCTACCTAGCTGCTGACTCAAATCAAGAGGTGTATCGACTTTCTCACCCTGGCTCCAAGCAATATTTGACCAAGCAGCTGATAAAAACTCTTCATTGGTAGTAATTAAATCGGCCGCCCTACTTCTCAATCTGGGTTCATCAACTAGCCAAATTTGAGTTTGTTCTGGCAAGAAATCAATTAATGATTTAAATTCATCTACTAATCCAGCTGCCAAAGATTCCATACCTTCAAAGGTAATCTCCTGAGTGATTTTCTCAATAATCTCTTTTAGCTGCGGAAATTCTTCGGCTAACTTCATTGCATTTTGCTTAACTTTTTCATTGAGAAGTAATTCTCGGCAAGGAAAGATAATTACATTGTTATTGATTTTTTCTAAAGAACGCTGATCTGCTACACCAAAATAAGAAATGTCATCTATTTCTTCACCAAAAAAATCTAGCCTAATTGGATGATCTTGGTCTGCTGGAAACAAATCTAAAATTCCACCACGAACGGCAAAATCACCGCGCCGCTCAACTAAGTCTGATCTAGTAAACCCAAATTCAACAAGCTTTAAAATTAAATCAGCCATAGATAATTCCATTTTGTTAACTAAACTAATTTTTGATTCTTCTAGGTTGTTGGCAATAATCGGTTGCAGCAATGCACGAATGGAACAAACAATAACTTTTGCACTTTGATCAGTAATTTTATTTAGTGCCTTAAATCGAGCAGTGACTGTGTCAGCCTTTGGACTTAGCCGCTCATGAGGCAAAGTTTCCCAGGCTGGAAAATTAACTACACAATCTTTCCCAATCAAAGATGAAATTTCAGCACATAGCTCCTCTGATCTTCTCGTAGAGGATGTAACAATTAAAAGAGGTTGGCTTAAAGAAGCCGCTAGCAGCGAGTGAACACTTGATGGTGCTACTAAATCATCTGAACTAGCAAGATACTTAGCAATTGGGGATTTTAGGGTTGGAAAAAGATTTAACATCACAACCCCTTCCCTCAACCAAACGCCGCATACCCCCACTCCATAGATGAAGGGGGGTTACAGGGGTAATTCTAAGGCCGATATTTGGCCGTAAATGCCATATAGGTGCGCCCGAGCAATTGATAACCTGTAATGATTACGCCATGAGTTCGAGCGCTGACAATTCAGATTTGCGAAATGATGTTCGTAAATTAGCTGATCTATTAGGGCAGACCCTAGCCAGACAAGAAGGTGATGAACTACTTTCACTTGTTGAATCTGTTCGGTTATCAGTTCGAGAGGGCCAGCAAGATAAGATTTTAAGTAAGTTAACTGATGCACAAACTATTTCCCTCGTTAGGGCATTTGGACATTTCTTTAATCTGGCAAATGTTGCTGAACAGGTTAATCGGTCTAAAGTATTAGCGAGTGAGCATAAAAGTATTGGCTCCTGGCTTAGTAGGGCAGTTGATAATATTTTAACAGCACAAAAAACTAATAAAGATTTTGATACTAAAGATTTACAAAATTGGATTGATAATTTTTCAGTACGGCCAGTCTTTACCGCTCACCCAACTGAGGCTGCCCGCCGTTCAGTGTTAAACAAGATGACCACAATTGCACAATTACTTGAATTACCTGAGGGCGTAACCAAGAGTAGAAGATTGGCTGAAACTATCGATTTACTCTGGCAAACAGATGAGCTTAGGTTAGGAAGGCCAGAGCCGTTAGATGAAGCGGTGAATTCAATTTACTACTTAAATGAACTTTTTCTTGATACCGTGCCAGAGGTATTAGCTGAGTTTGCAAATGAGATTAAAAGATTAGGTGTTGAGTTAAGTACAGAAGCTAAACCACTTTCATTTGGTACCTGGATTGGTGGAGATCGCGACGGAAATCCAAATATCACCGCTGAGGTAACAAAATCTGCTGTTCACTTGCAGAACTCACACTTTACAAGAACTTTGTTTAGTCATCTAGATGAATTAGTACAGGCAATATCTATATCATCAAAATTAGCTGGAGTCTCTACCGAGTTAGAAAAATCTCTTTCGCAAGATCTAGATAATCTTCCAGAGATCGAAGGCAGATACCGGCGGATTAATATTGAGGAGCCATACCGACTGAAAGCAACAGCAATTAGGCACAAATTAACTCTTACGCAAGCACGTCACGCTGCTGGATTAGCCCACACACCAGGACGAGATTACAAAGATACTGCCGAGCTACTTAGCGATTTTGAAGTAATGCGGAAATCTCTAATCGCAAACAATGGTGAATTAATTGCATCTGGCTTATTTGCAAGAATTACTAGGGCAATAACGGCATTTGGCTTAACCCACGCAACTATGGATATACGTGAACACTCAGATGCACACCATCGTTTTATTACCCAAGTATTTGGCTCATCAACACCCGAGTTAATTAACAATGAAATTGCCTCAGCCAAATTAACTGAGGTGAAGAATCTAAATGAGGATTCGGCTAAGTGCTTTAACACTTTTCTTGTAATTAATGAACTAATTGATCAATTTGGTCCAGAGGTTATCGAAAGCTACATCATCTCAATGACTAAATCTGCAAATGATGTGCTAGCTGCAGTTTTGATCGGTAAGTTAGCAGGATTGCTAAATCTTGAAGGTAGTAAGCCTTTTGCAAAAATTGGATTTGTACCACTTCTTGAAACAGTGGCAGAGCTTCGATCTGCAGATAAAATATTGGACGATTTATTGAAAAATAAGAGTTATCGGAAACTAGTAAAGCTCCGTGGTGATATTCAAGAGGTAATGCTTGGTTACTCAGATTCAAACAAAGATGCTGGAATAACAACTAGTCAATGGGAGATTCATAAAGCACAACGTAAGTTACGTGATGTTGCCATCAAGCATGGCGTAAAACTGAGATTGTTTCATGGTCGTGGTGGATCAGTTGGCAGGGGTGGTGGGCCAACTTATGACGCATTATTAGCTTTGCCATGGGGATCAATTGATGGACATATCAAGATGACTGAACAAGGTGAGGTTATTTCAGATAAGTACGGACTACCTGCGCTTGCAAAAGAAAATTTAGAGTTAACACTTGCTGCAGCTCTTGAGGCAACGGTACTAAATAGAAAGCCACGCCAATCTGCCACTGATTTAAATAATTGGGATGAGTGCATGGATTTGATTAGTGATAATGCTTTTGCTGCTTATCGAAAATTAGTTGATCAACCAGAGCTGCCAGCATATTTCTATGCTTCAACTCCGGTAGAGCAGCTTGGAAATATGTTCTTAGGATCAAGGCCGTCGCGCCGACCTGATGCTTCATCTGGAATTGAATCCCTCAGGGCTATCCCATGGGTATTTGGGTGGACGCAGTCTCGCCAGATTGTGCCAGGTTGGTATGGAGTTGGCTCTGGTTTAAAAGCAGCTCGTGAAGCTGGTAAATCTGATCAGTTGCAAAAGCTGTTGAAGGATTGGCACTTCTTTCGTACTTTTATAAGTAATGTTGAGATGACCCTAGCAAAGACAGATTTAGCAATTGCACAACGCTACGTTGAAACATTAGTAGATCCATCGCTTCATAAAATATTTGATCAGATTAAATCTGAGTATGAATTAACAGTTAAAGAACTACTACTAATGACAAATAAGAGTGAGATCTTAGGAAATCAGCCAATTTTGGCCAGAACCTTACAGGTCAGAGATACCTACTTAGCTCCGATTCAATTACTTCAAATCTCGTTACTAAAGCGAGTCAGGGGACAAAAAGATGTTGATCCACAATTAGCTCGCGCGCTACTACTTACAATAAATGGTGTTGCAGCTGGCCTACGTAATACTGGGTGATACTTAAGAATTAAAAGCGGTCTGAGCTTTATCAATTCCATTTAATACAAGAGATTCAACAGCATCAGCACCTCTTTGCGTAAACTCTTGAATTTCTTTTTTCTCTTCTTTCGAAAATGGTTTTAAAACAAAATCAGCAGGATCTTGATCACCGATAGGTCGACCGATTCCCATTCGAATTCGATAATACTCAGCTGAAGATAAGGATGAGGTGAGTGATTTGAGCCCGTTGTGGCCATTATCGCCACCACCTTGTTTGATTCTTAGATTATTAAAAGGTAAATCTAATTCATCATGAATCACAACTATTTTATCTATTTCAATTTTATAAAAATCAGCTAAAGCTTTTACTGGGCCACCAGTTTCATTCATATACCCGCGAGACTTTGCTAAAACTAAGATATCGCTGCCGCACTTGACCTCAGAAATTTCCATTCGAGATTTATGGGCACTGAATTTATTACCTGCAGCTAAACTTTCTAAGACAAATTGACCAATATTGTGTCTTGTTTTTTCGTACTCAGCTCCAGGATTTCCTAGGCCAATTACCAACCAGCGTTGAGCCATAAGTTAAGGCTAGCGCTTACTTACTTCTTCTTATCCTTCTTATCATCGCCACCAGCAGGAGCGGCAGCAGCAGCTGCATCACCTTCGGCAGGAGCGGCAGCAGATGCTGCATCACCTTCGGCAGGAGCGGCAACAACAGCAACCTCTTCAACCTCAGCAGATTTAACAGAAAGGTGAACAACAGTCATCTTAGGATCGCTAATTAACTTAACGCCCTCTGGTAGAACAACTTCTGATGCTGTCTTCGATTCTCCAGCAACCATACCTTCCATGCTCAGCATTAAGAATGCAGGAATGTTGGTTACATCTGTTTCAACCTCAATAGAGTTATTTGTGTGTTCCAAAATTCCATCTTGGTCATACTTACCTTCAGTATGAACAGGGACAGAAACAATAACTCGCTCACCGCGACGAACAATTACTAAATCAATATGCTCAAGTAAACCTGTTAATGGATCACGGCTAACAGATTTAGGAAGTGTTAACTCTGTGTGATCATCTAGTACAACATCAATCAAAACGTTTGAGGTTTTAAGTGCAACACCAAGCTCACGAGATGGGAGTGCAACATGTTGTGGCTTCTCACCATGACCATAAATTACCGCCGGAATAAATCCATCACGGCGTGCTCTACGTGATGCGCCTTTGCCAAACTCAGTTCGGCGTGCGCCCTTAATTGAAATCTCAGCCACTTTACTTCTCCCTCGATAACGGTTTTATCCCTCGCGGAACGAAGCGCTAGGTTAGCGAACAGGTGGGTAAAAAGACAAATTGGTGCTGAGAAGTATGCAGGTTGCAACCTATGGATCTGTGAAATCACCGGCTACTTTTGATTTTTTAGAGCCTCTATCTCAGTCTTAGCTATATCTAATGCATTGCTGGTGAAACAGGCAGGGTAATCAATCACATACTGCCAGCCCTGAATCTTCTCTGATTTTTCAGTTGACAATAATTTTTCATTAAATAGAGGAACGATTTTCGCACATTCTTTTGTGGCGCCGGCTTGATCTGATGGGGCTTGAGATTGTGAACAACCAGAGATTAAAGTCAAGCTTAAAATCAAAAGCGGTATTTTCGACATTTTGAGCATAAAAAAATTATACATTTTTTTAAGAATTTACAAAAGTCAAAAAGGTAGCGGGCTTGTCAATAATGCCAAATCAAAAATCGGCGTGTCATCTCCTCTTAACTTATATTTCTGCTACTTTCGCACCACTAAGAAATTAGTAGCACTTACGTAAGCGAAGTTGGTGAAACTCCAACACTGTCCCGCAACTGTGAAGATCCTTTAAGGATATAAGTCAGGTCGCCTCACGAATTTGCTGAAGTATCCAGCCTCGGAGGAAGGCCTGGCCCTTATCTGCACCTTTTGGTGCTTTTATTGCCAACTTTCCTCCCTCAAACTTGAGGGAGTTTCTTTTGTATACCCATAAAAAAAATATATTTACGAGCATAGCGTGCGTAATTGCACTTGTTTTCGTAAGTACTCCACCAGCTGCTAACGGAGCTGAACTTGAAAAGCCAAAGTTAGTTAGCTTCAAATTCACACCAACAGAAATTGATGAGAAGTACTCACCAACTAATGTAGATTTCACCGTTGTTGTCTCAAGTCCTACCGGAATCTTTAATGACAAGATTTGGGTAAATCTAACAAACTACGCAAATATTTCACTTGGTGCAGAGCTGTATCGAACTGATAAGCCAATAAACAAGTCACTTACTAAGGTAACTTTTAAAGGAATTGTAATAGTTCCGCCTTCACTTACTGCTGGTCCATTATTTGCATATATAGATGATGTTTATAGCATTCAACCGGCAACTGGAGGTAAAGGTTGGCCTAATGAAACCTTTTACCCAGATATCTTTTCCAAATTAGTTGGAGCTGAGAGCTCATTACTGATTCGAAAAGGTGGAGAGTTAGACTATGCCTACTCCACATTTATCGGGCCTAGCTACAGTGATACAAACTTAGAGTTAGGTTGGGTTGATCCTAAGTACAAAGATTATGACTATCCAGTGTTTCGAATTGGTGAAACTCTTGATATTTCTGAGTACTACGAATTAATGGTTCCAAC
>CANHGU010000029.1 GCA_947460855.1 Candidatus Nanopelagicaceae bacterium
GAGAATGAGTTCTCCAGGTTTTGCTTTTTCTCCTGATACACCATGGCAGAAAGAGCTTGAAGATAGCTTTTCATTTGTCGAAACTATTGACCAACAGGCAACCATTGATGAGGTTAAACGGGATATGGAAAAGCCAAATCCAATGGATCGAATAGTTTGTGGTGATGTTGGTTATGGAAAGACAGAGATTGCAGTACGTGCTGCATTTAAAGCTGTTCAAGATGGCAAGCAGGTAGCGATATTAGTTCCAACTACTTTGCTTGTGCAGCAACACTTCAACACCTTCACAACTCGCTATTCCGGCTTTCCAGTGAGAATTGCTGCTTTATCTAGATTCAACTCACCAAGTCAGAGTAAGGAAGTAATTGCAGGCCTTAAATCTGGTGTGATTGATGTTGTAATCGGCACACACCGGCTACTTTCAAAAGATATCCAGTTCTCAGATCTTGGATTATTAGTAATAGATGAAGAGCAAAGGTTTGGTGTTGAGCATAAAGAGGAGCTGAAAAAAGCAAGAACAAATGTTGATGTTTTAGCCATGTCGGCCACTCCAATACCTAGAACTCTTGAGATGGCAATTACTGGTATTCGCGAAATGTCTAACATAACTACTCCGCCAGAGGAGAGACACCCAGTTCTAACTTATGTTGGACCATATGATGAAAAACAGGTTGCCGCTGCAATTCATCGGGAATTACTTCGGGATGGTCAAATATTTTTTATACATAATCGAGTTGAAAGTATTGAAGCGGTAGCTGAGAGAATAAAGAAACTTATACCAGAAATTAAAATTGGTATAGCTCACGGACAAATGAATGAGAGGGCCCTTGAAGAGGTAATTCTCGCTTTCTGGAATAGAGAGTTTGATTTACTTCTTTGCACAACAATCATTGAAAGTGGAATTGACATCCCAAACGCGAATACCTTAATTGTTGATAGATCAGATCTATTTGGTTTATCGCAATTGCACCAGCTACGTGGTCGTGTCGGTCGAAGCAGAGAGCGAGCATATGCATATTTTCTCTATCCAACTGAGCAGCCAATTACTGAGCTCGCACATGATCGATTAACCACGATTGCAACAAACACAGATTTAGGTGCTGGCATGCAGGTTGCTTTAAAAGATTTAGAGATTAGAGGTGCTGGAAATTTACTTGGTGGAGAACAATCAGGTCATATCGCAGAGGTTGGCTTTGATCTATATATGCGAATGGTTGCAGATGCAGTTGATGAGTTTAAAACCGGTTACTTTGAAGATAAATCTAAAAACATGGAGTGTAAAGTTGAATTACCAATAAATGCTCATTTACCTGTTGAATATATTGAATCAGAGCGCTTGCGCTTAGATCTGTATCGAAGGCTTGCAGATGCTCATAATGAGAGTGCACTTAATGAGATCAGAGATGAGATGAAAGATAGATTTGGTGAATTACCTCCGGCTGCAAATGAATTACTTGCAGTAGCTGGCCTTAGATTATTTGCTAAGAGCTTAGGCTTAACTGACATTTCATTTTCCGGAAAAAATCTTCGGCTTATGCCGGTAGCTTTGCCGGAGTCTGCGCAAATTAAACTAAATCGGCTCTACCCCGGATCTATCTATAAAAATGCCACTCAAATCCTCCTGGTTGCAAGGCCAAGTAGCCCAAATTGGATAGATGATGCAGAGATAGGGAATACTTCAACCCTTGCGTGGGTCGAAGAGGTTCTACGTAATTTATTACAGCCAATTAAGCCTGCTCAAAGCGAGTAGAGACAAGAGGATGCAATTGCTTAAAAGAATAGCTAGCTTACTTTCGATTGCATTACTTTTAACAGGTTGTAGCAGTATGGGCACGGGCGTAACAATTGGCGACAAAGAAATTAAATCAAGTGAGATTCAAAAATCTGTAGATGAAATTTTAGAGGCTAGAAAAAAAGTTGATACGACTCAGATGCAATTAGTTGTAGGTGCTGAATTGTTAAGAAACCAAGCACAATTCGTGATTATAAGTAATTTACTCGATAAAATTGCAGCAGATAATAAAATAGTTGTTTCTGAAGCTGAAGTTTCTGCAAGGCGAGCCGATGTAGTTGCACAGGTAGGCGGTGAAGCTTCACTACCAAATGCATTAGTAGGATCTAGTTTAGCCGCCTCAAATCTTGATGCATATCTTAGAATTTTAATTGTTTCTGAAAAATTAAACGCTGCAGTTGTTTCCTCAGGAATCCCTGTAGAGCAAGCAGGAGAGGCCGTAACAAAGATTGTTGTCGCGAATGCAAAAAAACTAGGTATTAAAGTAAATCCTAAGTATGGAAAATGGAATCCAGATAGTGCGTCAATTGAAATTGGTGACGTAACTGGTGGCGCAGTAACTCCACTTAAATAGTAGTTATTAAAGTTATGAGTTCAGAGCTAACTCGACTACGCGAAGTGATGGATAAACTTCGCTCACCTGGCGGTTGCCCGTGGGATGCTGAACAAGACCACAAATCGTTACTTAAATTCCTACTTGAAGAGTCCTACGAATTTACTGAGGCTATTGAAGATAATGATCGCGAAGCGATGCTAGAAGAGCTTGGTGATTTACTTCTTCAGGTTTACTTCCATGCTCGAATAGCTGAAGAGGATAAGGACCAACCGTTCAACATTGATGATGTTGCAAGAACCGTTACCGATAAATTAGTACGCCGTCACCCGCACGTATTTTCAGATACCGTTGTAAAAAATAGTAGTGAGGTTCTAGAAAACTGGGAGCGACAAAAAGCGGTAGAAAAAGGGAGAACCTCAGCAATTGATGGTGTACCACTTGGCCAACCAGCACTTGCATTAGTAACAAAATTGCTCTATCGGGTAAGTAAATTTGATTATAAATTAGATTTAGACACATCTTTAAATCTTCCGGAAAAAATTGACGAGGATAAATTAGGCGCTTTGCTAATGGGATTGATTTCTCAGGCGGTAGAAAAAGGTGTTGATCCAGAGGCTGCGCTGAGGTCTGCGGCAAAATCTCTAATTTTGCAAATTCAATCCCAGGAGGCAAGGTAGAATAAGGGCATTAAATCAGCGTTGAATTAATAAATTAAACATCAGGAGATATCAGTGTCAGTAATTAAAGCGGTCAATTCACGAGAAATATTAGATTCACGCGGAAATCCAACTGTTGAGGTTGAAGTTACTTTAGATAATGGAGTTGTTGGTAGAGCTGCAGTACCAAGTGGAGCATCAACTGGTGCGTTTGAAGCTGCTGAACTTCGTGATGGTGGTAAGCGCTATTTAGGTAAAGGTGTATTAAATGCACTGAAAAATGTAAATGAGAAATTAACTCCAGCAGTTATTGGTTTAAAAGCTGAGGATCAAAGATCGCTCGATGAAAAAATGATCGCATTAGATGGAACTAAAAATAAATCTAATCTAGGTGCAAATGCAATTTTAGGTATATCGCTAGCAACTGCTAGAGCGGCCGCTAATAGTGCGAATCAATCTCTATTTAAGTACTTAGGTGGCAATGATGCAAAAACATTGCCAGTACCAATGATGAATATTTTAAATGGCGGAGCTCATGCGGATACCAATGTTGATATTCAAGAGTTTATGGTGGCACCAATTGGAGCTGAAACTTTTAGAGAATCACTACGTTGGGGCGCTGAGGTTTATCACAGTTTGAAATCAGTATTAAAGAAAAAAGGTTTAGCAACAAGTATTGGTGATGAAGGTGGTTTTGCGCCAAATCTAGATAGTAATCGCGCAGCACTCGATTTAATTCTCGAGGCGGTTGAAATTGCCGGATTTAAAGCTGGTAAAGATATTGCGCTTGCAATGGATGTTGCCGCAACTGAGTTTCATGAAAATGGAATGTATAACTTTGAGGGTAAGAAGCTAAGTTCAGATCAAATGATTGAGTATTACGCACAGCTAGAGGCTACATACCCATTAGTTTCAATCGAAGATCCATTAGATGAGGATGATTGGGCTGGCTGGGCTAAGTTAACTCAAGTGCTAGGCGAGAAGATTCAAATTGTTGGTGATGATCTATTTGTAACTAATCCGGAGCGCTTGCAACGAGGAATTGATACAAAAACAGCTAATGCCTTACTGGTAAAAGCAAATCAAATTGGCAGCCTAACTGAAACCATTGATGCTGTTAATTTGGCACATAAAAATGGATATCGATCAATGATGAGTCATAGATCGGGCGAGACTGAGGACACCACAATTGCTGATTTAGCGGTTGCACTTAATTGTGGCCAAATCAAAACTGGTGCTCCTGCTCGTTCTGAGCGAGTTGCAAAATATAATCAACTTCTAAGAATTGAAGAAGAGCTAGCGGTAAATGCAGTTTATGCAGGTCGCTCCGCATTTCCTAGGTTTAAAAAGTAGAATAAAGTATGGCCGGCCGAAAATTTTTCGCTGCAGGCTTAATTTCTTCCTCTCGTAAATCAATTAAATCTGGGTTAAATCGACGAGGGTTATCTAACCGTGCATTAATTGTTGGAATTGTTTTATTTGCACTTGCCGTAACCCTTGCGCCACCAATCCAACATTACTTCACGCAGAAAGCGCAGATTAACTCTTTGCGCTCACAGGTAGCTGATAACCAAGCGATGTTAGAAAAAGCTGCTAAAGAGTTGGCATTATGGGATGACCCAGAGTACGTGGCAAGCCAAGCAAGGGCTAGATTGCATTTTGTTTTCCCTGGTGAGCGCCAATATATAGTTGTTGGAAATGATGAGATTACAAATACTGGGCAACAAACTAAAGTGTCTGAACAGTTACCAATTGGTCTGCCGTGGTACTCAAGATTGATCGCTTCAATAACAAGTACAAATGTAAATCGTTAAAATGGTTAAACCAGAAAACCCATTTTCACCACAGCTGCCATCTGAAAAAGACTTAGAAACTGTTGCCGCGCAATTAGGCAGAACTCCGAGAGATGTTTTGGCAGTTGCTCACAGATGTCCATGTGGTGAGCCTGATGTTGTGCAAACACCACCACGACTGGCAGATGGCACACCATTTCCAACCTTTTACTATGCCACCTGTCCAAGACTTACTGGTGCGATCTCAACACTTGAAAGCTCTGGCCTCATGGGGCAGATGAATGAGCGATTGCAAAATGAGCCAGCTTTGGCCGGTAGCTACATGTCTGCTCACCTTGATTATGAAGCATCTAGAGATGCGATTGCTAAGCAAAACAATATAGATGTGCCAGAGCTATCTGGAATTACTGCTGGTGGAATGCCAGATCGGGTTAAATGTCTTCACTCATTAGTTGCTCATTCACTTGCTGCAGGAGTTGATGTAAATCCACTGGGAGATGAAGCATTAGTAGCACTTGATAATTGGTGGACAAGTAGGCCGTGTAGCAATATTAGTAATTTAACAGTATCGGAGGATAAATGAGTCGGGTCGCTGCAATTGATTGCGGCACGAATTCAATTCGATTACTGGTTGCTGATATCACAAATGGTAAATTCCAAGAAGTACTACGAACTATGGAGATTGTAAGACTTGGGCAAGGTGTTGATGAGAATAAGTCTTTTCATCCTGATGCAATTGTTAGAACTTTAACCGCAGTTAAATCATTTCGAGATCTAATAGCTAGTAAAGGCGTTGAAAAAATTCGATTCTGTGCCACTTCTGCAACTAGAGATGCTGCAAATAGAGATTTATTTATCGATGGTGTGCGAGAGATTTTAGGTGTACAAGTTGAGGTTATTCCAGGTGAGGAAGAGGCAAGGCTTTCTTTTCTTGGCGCAACTAAAGAATTAGATCAGAACCAATCTCCATTTTTAGTGGTTGATATTGGTGGCGGATCAACCGAGTTTGTACTTGGTAGTGAAAAAGTTGATTCAGCTAAGAGCGTTAATATTGGTTGTGTTCGAATGAGCGAGCGGCATTTAACTTCTCAACCACCTACTATGGATCAGATTGCTAGAGCAATTGTTGATATTGATCTTGCTATTACTCAGGCAGCTAGTGTTGTTCCAATTACAACAGCTAAAAGTTTAATTGCAGTTGCCGGCACAGCAACAACTGTTGCCGCGGCCGCTCTTGAATTATCTGAGTATGACCGATATGCAATTCATCTATCTCGAATTTCTGCTGAAAAAGTTCACAAGGTGGCACAAATGTTTCAAAGTATGAGCAAGGATGAGATCGCATCCCTTGGATATATGCACCCAGGTAGGGTTGATGTAATCACAGCCGGTTCCTTAGTTTTATCTAGAATTATGGCAGCCACTGGGGCAAGTGAGTTTGTTGCATCTGAATCAGATATTTTGGATGGAATTGCGTGGTCGCTAATCAATTGAGCGAAGATATAATGGATTTGGCGGTGCAAAAGACAGGTAGATTTACCCCCTGAAGATTCGCCCCTGTAGCCCAATGGCAGAGGCATGCGACTTAAAATCGCACAAGTGTGGGTTCGACCCCCACCGGGGGCACGCTCAATAATCGCGAATCTTCAGCAAATATTAAGTTTAAACTGGCTAGTAGGAATAGCAGCGGGAATCGAGAATCATTAATATTTGTTTACTACCTAAGTAA
Organism: Candidatus Nanopelagicaceae bacterium; assembly: GCA_947460855.1. Classification (GTDB taxonomy): domain Bacteria; phylum Actinomycetota; class Actinomycetes; order Nanopelagicales; family Nanopelagicaceae; genus Nanopelagicus. The sequence goes on from CANHGU010000029.1 coordinate 6,527, forward strand.
GTAAAACCAAAATTACCTAGTTACTTACTTCTATAAAAGGAGATGAATGAAAAGCTCAAACCCTGTACTTGGCAAGGCATTTAACCAACCTAATAACATGCAGGTTGATCAATTAGAGCAAAGTTATAACGCTCCAGCCGCCTCATCAATGCGAACAGGTCGGATGACAATTGAAGATGTCGTCGCAAAAACTGGATTTTTATTTGCAATATTAGTTGTAGTAGGTGCATTTGCATGGCGTGCAAATCTTGGTATGGGCGCGGTAATGCTCGGCTTCCTTGGCGGCTTTGGACTTGCCATGGTGATTAGTTTTAGTAAAACAATTAAGCCAGGGCTAGTTGTTGCTTATGCAGCGCTGGAAGGTTTAGCACTAGGTGCAATTAGTGCTGCGTATGAAGTATCTCAACCAGGAATTGTTAGCCAAGCAGTCATTGGCACCATAGCCGCATTTGCTGGTGTTTTATTTATGTACCGCTCCGGCAGACTCCGAGCTACTCCACAATTCACTCGTGCGGTAATGGGAGCAGCAATTGGTTACTTCATA
>CANHGU010000030.1 GCA_947460855.1 Candidatus Nanopelagicaceae bacterium
GAAGGGCGCAAAAGCTAATAGAAAAGTGATTATTACCTCAACCTTTGAACACCATGCGGTGATGGATCCAATTGTTTGGCTGGCAGAGCATGAAGGTGCCCAAATAGTTGGTATCAATGTTGATCGAAAAGGTTTTGTAGATTTAACAGAGTTAAAAGTGGCGGTAGAAAAGTATCAAGATCAGATCGCATTAATCTCAATAATGCACTCCAATAATGAGGTCGGTAGCCTTCAAGATATCGCCCAAGTAGTAAAGATTGCTGGGGATATTCCGGTGCACTCAGATTGCGTGCAAAGCTTTGGCAAGGTTGATCTTTCATTTAAAAAGTTAGGTTTAACTGCAGCAACAATTAGCGCCCATAAAATTGGTGGACCATTAGGTGTTGCTGCACTAATATTAAAAAAAGGATTAGATATAGAGCCAATTCTTCATGGCGGCGGACAGGAGCGAGATTTAAGAAGTGGCACATTTAATGCCCCCGGCATCGTTGCTTTTGCCGCAGCAGCAACGGACGCAGTAGCAAATAAAAAAGAGCGAGATAAAAAGATTAGGCAGTTAAAGGAAGAGCTAATTGGCACAATTAAGAAAAATATCTCAGATATCTGGGTAAATGGTGATCTAGAAAACTCTCTACCTGGAATTGTTTCAATTACCTTTCCAAAGACTGACTCAGAGGGATTACTTCTTTTGTTAGATGCTGAAGGTATTGCCTGTTCAACTGGCTCTGCCTGTAGTGCTGGCGTGCAACGGCCAAGCCACGTATTACTTGCGATGGGTTTAAGTGAGGATGAGACCACCTCTACTTTAAGATTTTCATTAAGTTATACAAACACTATTAATGAGATTGCAAAGCTAGGGGCGGTAATCGCCTCTGTTGTGGCAAGGTCTAAGGCAGCATCGGGTAAAAAATGAAAAAGTTAAAGGTAATTGCGGCGATGAGTGGTGGAGTTGATTCTGCGGTTGCTGCAGCTCGGGCAGTTGATGCTGGTTATGAGGTAGTTGGTGTTCACTTAGCGTTATCTTCTAATCCACAAAAGTATCGCTCCGGTGCACGTGGTTGCTGCACAATCGAAGATTCACATGATGCCAGGCGCGCAGCTGATGTAATCGGTATTCCGTTTTATATCTGGGATATGGCAGAGGAGTTTCATAAGGGAGTAGTTGAAAACTTCTTATCTGAGTACCAATCAGGTAGAACTCCTAATCCATGTCTTAGATGTAATGAGAAGATTAAATTTGAGGCGGTATTAGATCGCGCTAAAGCACTTGGCTTTGATGGGGTAGTAACAGGTCATTATGCAATTACAAAGGATGGTCCAGATGGAAAAACTTTATATCGCGCCGCAGATCCTGAGAAAGATCAATCATATGTACTGGCAGTGCTTAGAACAGATCAAATAGCTGGTGCAATATTTCCACTAGGAGATACGGTAAAAACAGATACTCGTAAAGAGGCGAAAGAGCGCGGCTTATTTGTAGCTAACAAACCAGATTCACATGACATCTGCTTTGTGCCATCAGGGGATAACGCAGGATGGTTACGGGAACGATTAGGTTCTGAAACCGGGGATATTGTTGATCAAGCAGGTGTAAAACTTGGTGAACACAAAGGTGCATATACCTACACAATTGGTCAACGTCGCGGACTTAACTTAACTGTGCCAGATAAATCTGGTGAGCCAAGATATGTATTAAAGATAGAGCCAAAGAGCAACACTGTTGTAGTTGGCACCCATGAAGATTTAGCAATTAACACAATTATTGCCACCCCTCCAACCTGGTGTGGACCAGTACCTGAAGTTAATAAAGAGCTGCGCGGCTTCGCACAAGTTCGTGCACATGGCGCACCGCTTGCCACCTCATATAAATTTGATGGCACAAACTTAATTGCTGATTTAGATTCGCCAGTTTTTGGACTAGCAACGGGGCAGGCGTTAGTTATTTATGATGATGATGATCGAGTAGTTGGCTCTGCCACAATCTGCGAAACTATTTAATATGAGCGCAGCAATTCGGCATCAGATCCAAGAGTTATCGGAGGAGATCCGTGATCATCAATTTAAATACTATGTTTTAGATGCACCAACCATTACCGATGCTGCCTTTGATAAGTTGTGGAATCAATTATTAGAGCTTGAGCGCAAATATCCACAGTACAAATTAGAGAGCTCACCGACTCTAGAGGTTGGCGGAGGCTTTGCCACCTCCTTTACCCAACATGATCATATTGAGAAGATGATGAGCTTAGATAACGTCTTTGATAATGATGAATTAGATAATTGGTTTGATCGAATTGAAAAGGCTGGTGTTAAAAATACCTGGCTATGTGAGGTTAAGGTAGATGGCCTGGCCATTAACTTACTTTATGAAAATGGCAGGTTAACAAGGGCGCTGACTCGCGGAAACGGCACAACCGGTGAGGATGTAACTTTAAATATTAAAACAATTAAATCAGTTCCTACTGAATTATCTGGCAAAGATTTACCAGATACCCTTGAGGTGCGAGGTGAGGTTTTCTTTCCACTCAAAGCTTTTGATGATTTGAATGATTCACTGGAGGAGGCTGGCAAACCAAGGTTTGCTAATCCAAGAAATGCAGCAGCCGGTTCTCTTCGTCAGAAAGATCCAAAGATCACAGCAAGTAGGCCGCTAGATGTTGTCGTCCACGGCATCGGAGCTGCAACCGGAGTTAGCTTTGATAAACAATCATCTGCTTATGAATTACTAAAAGGTTGGGGACTGCCAACTAGTAGTAGATATAAAGTAGTTTCAAATCGCAAAGAGGTATTAGCTTTTATTGATCAATATGAGAAAAATCGTCACAATGTCGAACATGAAATAGATGGCGTAGTAATAAAAGTAAATGAGATTGATATTCAAAATGATCTAGGTTTCACCTCTCGTGCTCCTAAGTGGGCGATCGCGTATAAGTATCCGCCAGAGGAGGTTTCTACCAAGTTATTAGATATCAAGGTAAGTGTAGGTAGAACTGGCCGAGTTACACCTTTTGCTTATATGGAGCCAGTAAAAGTAGCTGGCTCAACAGTTACCAATGCAACATTGCACAACGCCCAAGAGATTGTTCGTAAGGGAATATTAATTGGTGACACAGTATTAATTAGAAAAGCAGGCGATGTTATTCCAGAGGTCCTAGCCCCTGTAATTGAAAAGCGAACTGGCAGTGAGCGAGCATTTGTTATGCCAACTAAGTGCCCAGATTGCGGCAGCAAATTACGCGCAATGAGTGAGGGTGATGTCGACATTAGATGTCCAAACTCGCAAAGTTGCCCTGCCCAAGTAGTTGAGCGACTTTTCTACATTGGCTCGCGCTCAGCGTTAGATATCGATGTTTTAGGTTATGAGGCAGCAGCAGCGTTATTGGCCGATAAGTTAGTAGTAGATGAGGCAGATCTATTTTCATTAACTTTAAAAGATTTAGCTAAATCTGATTTCTTCACCAAAAAAGATGGCTCAATAAGTCTTATTGCAGATCGATTTATAGCCGGACTTGAGTTGGCAAAGACCCGGCCCCTTTGGCGAGTATTGGTGGCATTATCAATCAGACATGTTGGCCCAACAAGTGCTCAAGCTTTAGCAAATAAGTTTGGTTCAATTGTAAATATTCAAAAGGCAAGTTCGGATCAATTAGCAAATATTGATGGTGTGGGTGGGGTTATAGCTGAGGCAATTATTGAATGGTTTGATGTTGATTGGCATAAGCAGATTATTAAGAAGTGGGAAAAAGCCGGAGTAGCATTAGTTGATGCACCAAAGGAAAAGCTTAAGCAAACATTAGCTGGGCTTACAATCGTAGTTACTGGCTCACTTAATGATTTCACCAGAGATGGCGCAAGTGAGGCTATTGTGTCCAGGGGTGGCAAAGCAGCGTCATCAGTCTCTAGCAAAACTGATTATGTAGTGGCAGGAGACTCTGCTGGATCAAAGTTAGAAAAGGCTAATGAGTTGGGAATTACCATCTTGGATGAGGCCGGATTTAAAGTATTACTTGAGAAGGGGATAAACTAGCCACATGAACTTAGCAAAAGAGATCGTCCGCGAGCTGCCAATGCCTCCGGTTTATTTCGGGCTAACCGCCTTTGCAATTCTCTCCTTACTTCTTTATTTAACACTTCGAATTGATAAGGATTAATTATTTCGCAAGTAAATAAAGAGTTCGCCATCTTTGGCGGAACCTTTGATCCAATCCATCTAGGACATCTTCACTTAATTAAAGAGATCTCAAATAAGTTCGAGAAGGTATTGGTAATCCCATCTGGTATTCCTTGGCTTAAAGGCAGGCAGCCAATTGCAAATGCTAAACAGAGATTTCAAATGGCTGATTTAGCAGTAACTGCAATGGGACTAAGTCCAAAGGTTGAGGTGTTGCCACTTGAAGTAAATAGAGAAGGTAATAGCTACGCCATCGATACCGTCACTGAGCTTAAACAGATTTATCCAAATACAAACTTCACGCTAGTTCTTGGCGCAGATGCTGCTAACAACTTGGGCAAATGGCATAGATCTGAGGAGCTACTTAAATTAGCAAAGGTTTTAGTGATTAAACGGCCTGGTGCAAGCGCAGTTGATTTTGATGAGATTTCAATTAAAGCTTTAGATATATCATCAACTAAGGTTAGAGATTCAATTGCAAAGCGTGAGAATGTAAGCAATTTTCTGCCAGCAAAAGTTGTTACATTTATTAGAGAGTATGGGTTATATGGCAGTCGGTAGTAGAACCATTGAGCTAACCAAGATTGCAGCAGCAGCCTTAGCTGAGAAACTAGGGGATGAGATTGTGGCGATTGATCTCTCTGAGCAATTAGTTTTAAACCAAGTTTTTCTTCTTGCCACCGGAAATAATGAACCACAACTACAGGCTTTATCAGATGAGGTTCAGAAAAAGCTAGCGGAGGTTGGTGAGAAGCCAATCCGCAAAGAGGGAAGTGGTGCTTGGATTCTGCTTGATTACTCTGATTTGGTTGTTCATATTCAATCTACAGAGTTGCGTAATTACTACATGTTAGATCGACTCTGGAATGATTGTCCTAAGATTGAATTAGATTTAGCAAAGGCGCGCAGGTAATGGCAGAATCAGAGTCACCTATTCGAGTTGTGCTCTGGCGTCATGGCCAGACAGATTGGAATGTTGAAAATCGCTTTCAAGGCCACTCTGATATTCCGCTAAATAAAGTTGGTCAATACCAGGTTACAGAGGCTGCAAAAGTATTAGCTGCCCTTCGTCCAGATCGAATTATTTCAAGTGATCTAATCAGAGCTCAAGCAACCGCTGCTGCTCTGGCCCAATTAACAGATATTAAAGTTGAGATTAATCCAGGAATTAGAGAAACAAATGGTGGCCTCTGGGAGGGAAAGACAGCATCAGAAAACCGTGCATCGCATGGAGATTTATTTGCTAATTGGTATGAGGGTGGTGATGAGCCAGCTGGTGTTACAGGTGAGCGAAGAAGTGATGTTGCAAAGCGAGCGGTAGCAGTTATTGAAAAAGAAACAGCAAATTTTTCTGGCACAATTGTGTTTGTAACACATGGTGGCGCAGTACGAAGTATTTTAGGTTCAATTCTTAAATTACCAATTTCCCAGTGGGGTGTTATTGGTGGATTATCAAATGCATGTTGGTCAATACTTGAATTAACAAAACATCACACCGGCTCTAGATGGTATTTAGCAGAACACAATGCTGGCTCATTACCTGAGCCTGTCTTTGGAGATGATGCGGTCAATTAGATAAGGTTGGCTCTCGTTTGAAATAGCGGGGCTGTAGCGCAGCTGGTAGCGCACTTGCATGGCATGCAAGGGGTCAGGGGTTCGACTCCCCTCAGCTCCACGCTTAATAAATAGGTATCTGATTTATTAGTTAAGGGAGAAGCATGGTTAAGGTTTTAACTATTCCAGATAATTGGGGCGCAAAAGATATGCCAGATTTAACTGGCAAGCGATTTCTAATTACTGGGGCAACCTCTGGAATTGGACTAGCCGCAGCAACTGAGCTCGCCCGTCGTAATGCTCATGTTTATATCACTGCCCGTAGTGTTGAAAAAGCGCGGGATGCAATAAAAAAAATTGGCCCAGGTTTAGTCGACTACCTACTTATGGATCTAACTGATTTAGATTCAGTTAGAAAAGCAGCCGCTAGAGTTGATAAGCAGTTTGATGTTGTTGTTTTAAACGCGGGGGTAATGGCAACTCCATTTACTAAAACAACCGATGGTTTTGAACTCCAAATGGGAACTAACCATCTTGGTCATTTTGCTTTTGCTGGTCTTATCAAAAATCAGATAAAAGATCGATTAGTTGTGGTCTCAAGCTTTGCTCATAAGATGGGTAGCTTTGGTGATAATAATCTTGAGACGATTAGAAATATATGTTTAGGTATTGGCAAGTATCAAAAGTGGCAGGTGTATGGGGCAAGCAAACTAGCTAACCTTTTATTTGTTGCCGAGGTTGAACGTCTTAGAATCCAAAACAATTGGTCATTTATTCCAATTGCAGTCCATCCTGGTTACTCAGATACCAATCTGCAAGCAGTTGCTTCACAGATGCGAGGGGCTGCGATGGAAGAGAAGATCACTATGGCAATAAATAAAGTATTAGCCCAGCCAGCCTCCCAAGGAGCACTTCCAACCCTGGCTGCTTGTGTTTTTCCAGATCTAATTGGTGCAAGCTTTATTGGGCCAAACGGCTTTTTAGAGATGCGCGGAACACCAAAGCTAACACGCGCTAAAGCACTTGCTTATGACAAGTCACTAGCGAAGAATTTATGGCAGGTAAGTGAAGAGTTGACCAAGGTGAGCTGGTAACAAATAATGCATGAGGCGTACGACTTTAAGGCGGTGCAGGATAAGTGGCTGCCTATTTGGGACAAGTTAGAGCCATTTAAATCTGGCAAAGCAGATGATGCTCGTCCTAAAAAATATGTTTTAGATATGTTTCCTTATCCATC
>CANHGU010000031.1 GCA_947460855.1 Candidatus Nanopelagicaceae bacterium
CGGTTGAGACCTCAAGTAACGCTTCATCAGCATTTACAGCATCGCCAACCTTTTTAAGCCAACGGGTAACAGTTCCTTCTGTAACAGATTCACCAAGCGCGGGCATCGCAACTATTGTCGCCCCCGCTGGCGCACTAGCAACTGGTGCAACTGGTGCAGCCGGCGTTGGTGTTGCAACTGGCGTTGCTACGGGTGCGGAAACTGGTGGAGACGCTGGTACTTTTGGAGCTGCGGTAGAGCCAGATTCAGCAATAACTGCTAGCTCTGCTCCAACTGCAACCGTTGAATCAACTTGCACAACAATTTTTTGTAATACACCGGCTACTGGGGATGGAATCTCAGTATCAACCTTGTCAGTTGAAACCTCTAATAACGGTTCGTCAATTGCAATTTGATCGCCCTCTTTTTTTAGCCAACGTGTAACAGTTCCCTCAGTTACAGATTCACCAAGTGCTGGCATGGTTACTGAAAATGTCATGTTTATTTTCTCCTAACCATGGGCGTGAAGTGGCTTACCGGCCAGGGCTAAGTGTGCCTCACCCATTGCCTCAGACAAGGTTGGATGGGCATGAATATGTTGAGCAACATCGGCAGCATCTGCTTCCCAGTTAAATATTAATTGTGCTTCGGCAAGGAGCTCACCAACACGTGAGCCGACCATGTGAATTCCCAAAATTGGTCCATTCCTCTTTGCCACTAACTTTACCGATCCAGCGGTTTTTAAAATATTAGCCTTACCATTTCCAGCCAAATCATAATTCAATTCCACAACATCATGTCCAGCAGATTTTGCTCCTGCTGTGGTGAGTCCAACTGAGGCAACCTCTGGCTCGGAGTAGGTAACTCTAGGCACGCCATCGTAATTAATCGCTCTTGGGTTTAGGCCGGCAATCTCCTCAGCGACCATTATTCCTTCAGCAAAACCAACATGGGCAAGTTGCAAGGTTGGAATTAGATCGCCCACAGCCCAAATACCCGGCACATTTGTTCGACACTTGTTATCAACTAATACATATCCGCGATCCATCTTGATTCCAGCTTCTTCATAACCAAGACCAGTAGAAACTGGACCACGTCCGACTGCAACTAGCAAAATCTCTGCTGAGAAACTCTTTCCATCTTCAAGAGTTACCTTTACATCTTTCTTACCACGCTCTGCAGATTTAAACTTAATACCAAGTTCAAAATTAATTCCACGTTTTCTAAATGCTCGCTCTAGCTGCTTGCTAGATGATTCATCCTCTAGTGCTACAAGATGGGAGAGCCCTTCAATAATGGTTACTTCAGCGCCAAATGATTTCCAAACGGAGGCAAATTCACAGCCAATAACCCCACCACCTAAAACAATTACAGATTTCGGTACGTAATCAAGTTTCATTGCTTGCTCACTGGTCATAATCTGCTTGCCATCAATTTCAAGGCCAGGCAAAGTTTTCGGGAATGATCCGGTGGCAAGAATTACATTTTTACCGGTGTATTTGGTGCCATCGACTTCAATGGTGTTCTTTGAAACTAACTTTCCGCTTCCTTGCACATATGTAATATTTCTAGATTTAACTAAACCTTCTAAACCTTTATGAAGCTTTGCTACCACACCATCTTTATATGAGTTAACTGCAGTCATATCCATTGAGTGAAAATCCGCCTTTACGCCAAACTCTGAGGCGTGACGAGTGTTATCGGCTATTTCACCGGCATGTAAAAGTGCTTTGGTTGGTATGCACCCTTTGTGTAAACAGGTGCCACCTAATTTTTCTTTCTCAATTAATACAACTTTTTGACCTAATTGCGATGCTCGAAGTGCTGCTGCATACCCACCGCTGCCACCACCGAGAATTACGAGATCAAAATCGGCCATGAGGTAATCTTGCCACGAAATCAGTCACGGGTATGACCTGGAAATTGTTAAGCACTATGACTGTGAGGAAGCCAACTCGGCGAGGCAAATTAGTGAGCGTAACGCGATTCCAGTACCGCCAACTGGCGTGTAGCCATGGGCGCTCTTCTCGTTAAATGCAGGTCCGGCAATATCTAAGTGAAGCCATGGAGTTTGCGGATCAATGAACTCTTTTAAAAATAATCCAGCTACCAACATTCCGCCCATGCGATCACCGATATTTGCTAGATCTGCAATTGGTGAATCAAGTGAGGCGCGAAGTTCAATCGGCAGCGGCATTGGCCAAAATGCTTCTCCTGAGATATTTGCAGCTGTTAAAAATTGACCACTGAAATTCTCATCATTTGTCATTACCGCAGAGGTTCTACTACCAAGTGCTACTACCTGTGCACCGGTTAGGGTTGCAACATCAATAATGCCATCTAGTCCACCAGATTTTTTACCAACTTCAGCAGCCTTTACCAACGCATCAGCTAGTACCAATCTACCTTCAGCATCTGGATTTAATACCTCAACAGTTTTGCCACCATAAATAGTAATTACATCACTTGGTCTAGTTGCCGTATCGCTGACCATATTTTCAGCAAGAGGTGCCCAAGCATCTACTGCAACTGGAAGTTTAAGTTGAGCAATTGCAAAAACCGATGCCACCACCGCTGCAGCACCTGACATATCTGCTTTCATTGCCTCCATACCAGCAGCTGGCTTGAGTGCTAAACCACCAGTATCAAATGTAATTCCCTTACCAACAAATGCGTAACGTTTTTTAGCTTTGGCAGGAGTGTATGAAACTCTAAGCAGTCTCGGTGGATTTGCAGAACCTTGTCCTACGCCAATTATTCCGCCGTAGCCACCCTTTCTAAGTGCTGCATCATTGATTACTTCAATCTTGACACCGTATTTTGATGCTAGTTTCTTTATTTGAAGGCAAAATGAATCTGGAGTCAGGTGAGAGGGCGGCGTATTTATTAAATCTCTAACTAAAAAGGTTTGTTCGGCAATAATCTCTGCGCGCCGGGCAGCAGATTTTGCTTGAGCAGTATCTGTGAATTTTGTAAGTACATTCACTATTGAAAGCGGATCTTTTTGATCTTTCTTACTGTTCCCTAAAAAATCGGTAAAGCTATATGAACCCAGGGCAGCACCCTCCGCGATTGCGGCAAGCTCGACAACAGATTTGTGGGGGAGCGAGAAACTAGCTGATTTATTTCCAGAAAGTTCTCGTGCAGCAGCACCAGCAGCCCTGCGCAAAACCTCAGGATTGTAATTTGATTCTATTTTTCCAAGGCCGGTAAAAACTATTAGCTTGCTAGATTTGCCAGGAAGTTTTATAACCTCATCATTTTTACCAGTCGCACCCATAGCATTTAATGTTGAAAGTAGCGCTGTGCTATCTACTTGAGCTGTTCCAGATTCAATTTGCAGTTTTTTGTTTAGAGCACCTAGTCCAACTACCAATACATCACTATCTAATTTGGTAGTTAACTTTACTTTGACCATTTTGGCTCCCAGATCTTCAAATGCTTATTGCTATCAACTAGAGGTATAGCCTATGGGATATTTTGCCACTCTAATAATCCTCAAATTAAGCTTTTCATCGAGAATACAAAAGGTTAGCCAGTCAGAGTGTAGGTTTGGCTAATGAAGAATTCACCACTTGCCAGCAAGCATTTGAACATGAATGCCAAAGTCGCTGATTTTGGTGGCTGGCTTATGCCAATTGAATATCCACAAAGTGGAGTAATCGCCGAGTACAGCTCAGTTCGCGAGCGGGTAGGAATCTTTGATGTCTCACATCTAGGTAAAATTTCAGTTAAAGGTGATGGCGCTTTAGTATTTTTAAATCAAATGGTTACAAATGATTTAAATCGAATAACCGATGGTCAGGCGCAATACACATTATTATGTAATGAAAATGGTGGGGTAGTTGATGATCTGATTATCTATCGAAATTCAGATACAGATTTTTTCTTAGTGCCAAATGCTGCAAATACAGCGTCAGTTTTTGAAATCTTAAAAGCCGAAGCTACTACAAACTTAATTATTGAAAATCTACATGAAAAATTTGCGGTCATTGCCCTTCAGGGACCTAAATCTTTTGAGTTATTGAATTCAATTGGCATTGATACCAATATTGATTATATGCAATTTTTAAAGACTGAAATTGGCGGCGTAAAGGTTATTTTATGTCGCACCGGCTATACCGGTGAACTTGGCTTTGAAATAATTCCTGCCTGGAGTGAAGCTGGAAAAGTGTGGGATATCTTGGTAGAAAATGTTAATAAATTTAATGGATTAGTTTGTGGGCTAGGAGCTCGCGATCTTCTGCGAACTGAGATGGGATATCCACTGCATGGCCATGAGCTCTCACTAGATATCTCGCCAGTTGAGGCAGCTGCTGGATGGGCAGTTGGTTGGAGTAAAGAGGTTTTTAGAGGCAGAACAACTCTCTTAAATCAAAAAGAAAAAGGAACCAAGTTAAAGCTTAAAGCGCTTTTATCCATTGGACGTGGAATTCCTCGCAAGGATATGCAAGTAAAAAATATCGCTGGTGAGGTTATTGGATATGTAACTAGTGGAACCTTTTCGCCATCACTAAAAAAAGGAATTGGGTTAGCCTTAATTAATAGTGATAGCAAAAAGGGCGACAAGGTCCTGATCGATATCCGTGGCTTGGATGCTGAATTTGAGGTAGTCCAGTTACCTTTAGTGCCTTCTAAAGTTAAGTAAGAACTAAAAAGAAATTAACAAGCTCCCCAAAGACGCCAGGCATACTCAGCGATCTTTGTAACTGCGTATAGAGCTGAAAAATTCAGAGCAAGTCCAATTACCTTTAAAAGGTTTGATTTGGTCGTTGAAAATTTCTGCTTATTATTTAAGCTGAAATTCTTAACAAGAGTGCTATTTAACATTTGGACCCCTACTCTGGAAACTTAAGATTACCATTATCTGCAAAGACAAAGGCAACTGAATCACCGACATTTAAGGCAAGCTCAGCAACGCCGACTTGAGCCCAGGCCCACTTCGAATTCAAATCCGCAGGGTTTGGGATAGCTTGCTTTCTTTTTTCCAATACAGCCCAGTAAGCAAACTCGGCCGGCATATCTTTGCACTCTTCAACATAATCCTCATGGCCTTTGACGCCGATTGGCTGGTTTACTTTTGGTAAATTATTTAATCTACAAACAACCATATTTCCGTACTTAGCTGTTCCTTCTAATTTAAAATTCGCTTTATTCAAGAGTTCCAAGGCAGTAGTTTCACCATCTACCGCGATACATTTTTTATATGGTTCACTCTTCGAATCCAGCACGCCATAGTTGATTACTAAATTCACACAACTATCTTGAGACTTAGCTGACCAAAGTGAGATGCCACCAATAACTAGTGCAATTACCAGGATGGCTGGGATAAATTTTTTAAGCTCATTAAATCTATTGCTAAACATTTAAAGCCTCTCTAGAAGAGAGTTTCACGAAAGCGTAGAAACCCACCTAGATGAGAATCCTCGCCCCGCAATCCTCGACGGGTGGATAAATAAATGTGGTGGGTAATCCGACTTGAAAGTAAACTTTCTCACGGTTGCGGGTCAGCGTCGGATTTGCACCGACTTCCCCCAAGCACACTGGTTTAACTTCTTTATTAAGTTGTAGGCGGATTGTTGTGCTAAATCTGCTCAATATCAACTCACCACGCATATTGCGCAACCTTTCGCCTCAGGTTAGGGTTGGAATATGGAGTACAGGCGCTTAGGTAGTTCTGGAATGTATGTATCTGAGATTACATACGGCAATTGGTTAACACATGGCTCACAGGTTGAGGCAGATGCAGCAATTAAGTGTGTAAGAACAGCATTGGATTTAGGAATTACAACCTTAGATACCGCCGATATGTACGCTGGAACTCGAGCCGAGACTGTTTTAGGTAAAGCATTAAAAGGTGTTCGTCGCGAATCATATGAGCTATTAACTAAAGCTTATTGGCCAACCGGCACCGGCAAGAATGATCGCGGTCTGTCTCGTAAGCACATTATGGAATCTTGCAACGCCTCCCTTCGTAGATTAAAAACTGATTATGTTGATCTCTATCAGGCACACCGCTTTGATTTTGAAACTCCACTCGAGGAAACTCTTGGTGCATTTGATGATCTAATTCGAAGTGGCAAAGTTTTATATATCGGTTTTTCAGAGTGGAATGCCGAGCAGATTGCCGCAGCTCTTAAGATTCAAGATGCAAAGGGTTACTACCGATTTGTATCTAGCCAGCCTCAATACTCAATGTTGTGGAGGGTGATTGAGAGTCAGGTTGTGCCTCTTTGTGAGAAGGAGGGAATTGGTCAGATTGTTTGGTCACCAATTGCTCAGGGAGTTTTAACTGGTAAGTATCTGCCTGGCCAAAAGGCACCGGCAGGCTCTCGCGCTACTGATAAAAAAGGCGGCGCAAATATGATTTCAAGCTTTATGAGTAATCAGATTTTAACAGCTGTACAAAAACTTCAACCAATTGCTAAGAAAGTTGACTTAACACTTGCTCAGCTAGCAATTGCATGGGTGCTGCAAAATCCAAACCTTTCAAGTGCAATTATTGGTGCTACGAAACCAGCGCAGATTAAGGAAAATATTAAAGCTGCTGGCGTAAAGCTTGATAAATCAATTATGGCTGAGATTGATACGGTATTAAGTGGGGTCGTCGAGCGAGATCCGGCAAAAAATGCTAGCCCAAATCCAAGGGCTTAGTTTTTAACTCTTCTTTGAACCAGGTCCAACTTGTGGAGCCGGGGCACGTAATCTACGAAGTTGAGTCGAGCGCATCCAGCCGTATAAA
>CANHGU010000032.1 GCA_947460855.1 Candidatus Nanopelagicaceae bacterium
ATCTAGTGAAGACCTACAACAAGGGCTCAGTTAAGGCGCTTGATGGATTAAATCTTGATGTTGAAGAGGGAACTGTACTTGGTGTGCTTGGCCCAAATGGAGCTGGCAAAACTACAACTGTAAGAATTTTAGCAACATTGCTTTCACCAGATTCAGGCAATGCCACAGTTGCTGGAATTGATGTATCAAAACATCCAGATGAAGTTAGAAAAGTTATTGGTTTATCAGGACAGTATGCCGCAGTTGATGAGACTTTAACTGGCTGGGATAACTTAATAATGTTTGGCCGGCTTTATCATTTATCGGCAAAAGCTGCTAAGGATCGAGCTGTTGAATTACTTGAACAATTCTCACTTACCGATTCAGCAAAGCGGCCAATTAGAACCTACTCCGGCGGTATGCGCCGAAGATTAGATTTAGCAGCCTCTTTAATTATTCGCCCAAAGGTTTTGTTTTTAGATGAACCCACCACTGGTCTTGATCCAAGAGGAAGACAAGATATGTGGGGCGTAATTGATGAGTTAGTAAAAGGCGGAGTTACTTTGTTGCTGACAACTCAATATTTAGAAGAAGCAGATCATCTTGCAGATGAGATTGCAGTAATTGACCATGGCAAAGTTATTGCCCGTGGCACATCAGATTCACTTAAGAAACAAGTAGGCGGAGAGCGACTTGAGATTGTTGTTGAGAGTGAAAATTTAGCGGCAACAAAAGAAATTGTGGCTAAGGTAAGTGGAAGTGCAATTAATGTTGATGAGGGGCTGCGCCAAATATCTGCACCGGTAACTACTGGCAGTAAGGCGTTGATTGAGGCGGCAAAGTTACTTGATGAAAAAGGAATTCACCCATTAGATATTGGTCTTAAGCGGCCATCACTAGATGATGTTTTTCTTTCACTGACCGGACATGTGGCAGAGGAAAAAAGTGAAGAAACAGTAGATGCTAAAACTAAAGGTAAGAGAGGAAGTAAATAGTGAACGCAATTTCAGATGCAATTGTTATTACTAAGCGCCAGCTTCTTCAACTAGTTCGGGTGCCTGAGGTTTTGATTTTTTCAACTATTCAGCCAGTTATGTTTGTTTTGCTTTTCCGTTTCGTTTTTGGTGGATCAATTGATACTGGCCAGCCAGGTGGTTATGTGCAGCTACTTATGCCTGGCATATTTGTACAAACTGTTGCCTTTACTCTGGCCGCAACTGCAGTAGGCCTAGCTGCTGATATGCAAAAAGGATTAATTGATCGATTTAGATCATTACCAATCTCAAGATCAGCAGTGGTATTTGGCCGAACTTTAGGTGATGGTGTTTTAAATATCGTCGTCTTATTAGTAATGGGAATTACTGGATTTATTGTTGGATGGCGGCCAACCTCCGGTCCAGTTAAAGTCTTTTTAGGTTTTGTTTTTCTATTTATGTTTGGTTTTGCTATGTCATGGGTTGGTGTAATTATTGGATTATCAGTTAGGGAGGAGCGAGTAGCACAAAACGCTACCTTTATCGCAGTCTTTCCACTTACATTTTTATCTAATGCGTTTGCACCAACAACTGGTATGCCAAAACCATTGCAGTATGTGGCTGAATGGAATCCAGTCTCTACCATGGTGGCAGGTTGCCGTGAATTATTTGGATTAAAAAATGAGTTTGGTGCTACCGCTGGATCATTTCCAAGTGATAACCCACTACTTATGTCAATAATTTATATGATAATTATTATGGCGATATTTGTGCCACTTAGTATTCGCAAATACAGTAACGCTGCTAATAAGTAATTAAATAAATGGCTGTGCTTCAAGAACAGCCACAGCTACTTGTTTACCATTTGGTGCGGTGTAATTAACTGTTTCACCAACCTTTGCCCCAAGCACAGCAGCACCCAGAGGAGATTTTTCTGAGTAAACATCAACATCCCCACTTGAAATCTCGCGGGAGCCAAGTAGGAATTTAAGTTCATCTCCACCAATATCAACTGTAATTAACATTCCAAGACCAACCACGCCAGACTCACTAGCAGGTGGTGTGCCAATGTGCGCATGTTCTAACATGTGTTTTAGTTGGCGAATTCTTCCCTCAATTTTTCCTTGCTCTTCCCGTGCTGCGTGATAACCACCATTTTCTTTTAAATCTCCCTCAGCCCTTGCAGTTTCAATCTTTTTAATTATCTCAGCACGAAGTGGGCCCTCAAGCTCTGTAAGTTCTGCTGCTAGTCGATCAGCAGCTTCCTGAGTAAGCCAGGTCTGAGTTGGTTGATTCATAATTGATAAATGTTACTGGCAACTACTAATTCCTGCATTTACCGCAGGCAAACGGGTGGATATCTCGATACTGCGCTGATTCTTGCCCGGCATAAGCGAGTTGGCAGCGATCTGATCGGTGATTTCACCAATTACATTTTTTTCAAGATCACGAGCTATAACTGAGCAGCTATGGTCTATGCCAATATCTTTAACTGAAATTGTGTAGGTAATAGCAACAGTTTTATCATCTAAAACTTTAAATGAAATTAACTCAGATCTGACATTAGGATTTGCGGCATTAATACCACCCCAAATAAACCAAGTGGCAACAAGCAGAATTGAAATAATGGCAGGCCAAATCCAATTACGATTGGCATCTTTAATGCCATATCGCTGGCGCAGCCTCGGATCGCTTACTACTTTGGGATGAGTCACAGCGTAAGTGTAGAGCGGTTTGCTCAAATTTAAGTAGGCTTGGTTCTATAACAAAGGGGTGAATAATGGATGAGACACAAAGCTTTGATGTTGGGGTAGCGGGCTCATTGACAATGATTTTTTTAACCCTAGCGATGGTATTTCTAATGATTAGTTTTTACCGCAGATACAAAAGATTAATTGATCGCAAAGACGAAGAATAATTAAACATTTATGAAGGTAGTTAAGAAATTACTGCTGTTAACTACCTGGCTGTTACTGATTTACACAACATTTGAGCTTGGTATGTGGCAGCTACATCGTGCCCAAGATATGAGTGTGGCAACTGCTCCTAAAGCTGATCAGCCAGTTATTGACTTAGATCAGGTCTCAGCTGCAGGCAAGAATCTGCCAACTGCGGCAGTTAATCGCATAGTTTCAACCTCTGGTGTTTACACATCCAGTTATATTGCCCGTGATCAAAAAATTGAAGAAGGAAAAATATCTAACCTTGATGTTAGATTGTTAAAGTTAAAGAGTGGATATTCAGTTTTAGTAGTGCGTGAGATAGCAAAGCTTGAACCGGTAGTAATCAATACACCAGTTGAAATAGTCGGCCGGCAATACCCAAGACAAAATGTTGATCGAGCCTTTGCCAAGCCAGGTGAGCTATCGCGTATAGATCCATCACTAGTTGTCAGTAAAGAGAACCCATTTTTATATGATGGTTATATTATTTTGCAATCAGAGAGTTTTTTAAATATGAGAAAAAATAACATTTCACCGATTCCATCACCAGCGATCTCGCAGGAGATACCTGGTTTTTATTGGCAACACATCTCCTATGTCGTAGTTTGGTGGTTTATGGGGTTGTTACTATTAGTTGCACCATTGTTTCCACAGTTTAGAGCTCCAAAGAAAGTAGAGAAGGTGGGGAAGAGTAGATGAGTGGTGTTATAACTAGATTTAGAGTTATGGCTATTTGGGCAGGTGTGATGTCTTTACTGCTTTGGTTTGTCTACATGCCTGCTAAGTACTTACTCTCAGACAGCACTTTCTATGAACGGTTTATCTGGATTCCAATAGTCCATGGCTTTACCTATCCAATATATTTAATAGCTGCACTGCACCTGTGCATTGCCCAGCGGAAATCTTTACTTAGCACTGGATTATTTTTACTCGCCGGGACCCTGCCAGTGGCATCAATTTGGATAGAGCGTTCAGTTAAGCGAAACCACTCCGGCAATTAGCCTTAAATCCTTTATCTAAACTTAACCTTTAACCCTTGCGTGTCTGCGCAAAATCTTAAGGTTGATAATTTACCGTTTACTTACTTCCAAAGCGCGAGCACAATTAAACAGATTGCGATGATAGAAATTGGCCAGTGAATCTATTGTCTTAAAGTCAGTAGCTACCCAATCAAATCCTGCGCGAATCACATATGTTTTAGATACCAGCGTGCTACTTGCCGACCCGGTAGCCCTGACTCGATTTGCCGAGCATGAGGTAATAATCCCAATCACAGTAATTGGTGAGTTAGAGACCAAGCGAGACCATCCAGATCTTGGTTATTTTGCTAGAGCGGCCCTACGCACACTTGATGATTTACGCGTGAAAAGTGGCAGATTAGATCACCCCATAAGTATTAATGATATTGGTGGCTCATTGGCGGTTGAATTAAATCACTCCGATGTTTCAAAGCTACCTGCTGGCTTTTTAAGAGATGGGTCAAATGATTCAAGAATTTTAGCTATTGCAAAAAATTTAATGGCAGATGGGCGCAAGGTGGTGTTAGTTACCAAAGATCTACCACTGCGGGTTAAAGCATCATCTGTTGGCGTGGAGGCGCAGGAGTACCGAGCCGAATTAGCTAGCAGTAATGGTTGGACTGGAATGGTTGAGGAGAGTGTGGGCTCAACAATTATTGATTCACTTTATGAGAAGGATCGAATAGCTCATGAATTAGCTAAAACTCACCCCTGTCATACTGGCGTTGTTCTCCACTCAGAAAAAGGCAGCGCACTTGCTCGCGTTACGCCAGATAAACATCTGCAACTAGTTCGAGGTGATCGAGCCGCCTTTGGTTTACATGGCAGAAGTGCTGAGCAAAGAGTGGCATTAGATATTTTGTTAGATCCAGAGATTGGAATTGTATCTTTAGGGGGCCGGGCTGGAACCGGAAAGAGCGCACTTGCACTTTCAGCAGGACTTGAGGCTGTTCTTGAAAAGCGATTACATAAAAAGGTAGTTATCTTCCGCCCACTTTATGCAGTTGGCGGCCAAGAGCTTGGGTATTTACCAGGATCTGAAAATGAAAAGATGTCACCTTGGGCCCAAGCTGTCTTTGACACTTTAGGAGCCCTAGTTAGCCAGCAGGTAATTGATGAGGTAATTGAGCGAGGGCTAATTGAGGTCCTTCCTCTTACTCATATTCGCGGGCGCTCCCTTCATGACTCATTTGTAATAGTTGATGAAGCCCAATCACTTGAGCGAGGGGTATTGCTAACCGTTCTTTCCAGAATTGGCCAGGGATCTCGGGTAGTTCTAACTCATGATGTGGCCCAACGGGATAACCTGAGGGTGGGCCGGCATGATGGGGTGGTCGCAGTGGTTGAGTCCTTAAAAGGTCATCCGCTCTTTGCCCATATAACCCTCACCCGCAGCGAGCGCAGCCAGATCGCAGCTCTGGTAACTGAGCTACTTGAGGAGCCAATTAACTTCACCAGTTGATTTTTAGCCCTTCGCTGACATAACGGATAAATCGGACTTTACCCTTTCTGACCTGCGGTTTTAATAACCAGGTAGCCTGTGAATATAAACATAATCGCGCCACACGCCACTATAAAGTTGCCCCTCCCACCCCCGCCTGACACCCTAAAGCAGTCAAAGAGGTGGCCAAAGGGCTGCTTTGGGTGGCCAGTTAAGGGTTAGGGGTTGTGATGAGTAGGAAGGCGGTGCTTGCTATGAAGCTTGAGTATGCGCGCAAGCGCCTGATCAGAGTTCGCCGACTCTCACTTATAGCTGCCTTTATGGCCTTCTTCCTAATGACGGTTGAGCCAACCTACGCCTCCGGCACCCTGCAGTTTTATGTGACCGTTCCAAATGAGGCCGCAACCACCGAGCCAGTACCTACCACCGAGGAGCCGGTCGATACCACCCCATCTGAGTTAGAGCTAGATGCGGTTAAGAATGTGGATGCCTCCACGATGGCACTTTTATCACTTGCGGTTAGACAGGTTGAGTTAGCAAGAGAGCCCCACGGGGCAAAGTTGGTTGCCAAAGCGATCATTGCATCTGATTACCAATGGTCTGAGACTCAATTTGGTTGCCTAAATAAGCTTTGGACAAAAGAGAGTCATTGGAATTACAAAGCTAGAAATAAGAGCTCTGGCGCCCATGGAATTGCCCAAGCATTGCCAGCTACCAAAATGGAGATAGTTGGAACTGATTGGCGAACTAACCCGGTAACTCAAATTAGTTGGGGCTTGAAATATATTAATGAGCGGTATGAGACACCGTGCAAGGCTTGGAGTAAGTTTAAGAGATCTCGCTGGTATTAAGCTCAATCAACTTCACGGTTAGTAGGTTACGCCCCAGGCGCACAATATGAGTGGCTCATTAGCATTAGTTGGATCTGGTGAGTACCTGCCAGCGATGGCCGAGTTTGAAAAATCATTAATAACTGATGGCATTAAAAATGGCAGAGAAAATACTTTTATCCAAATTCCCACCGCAGCTGGGCAGGAGAGTCAAAGCCGGCTTAAGTATTGGCAGGATTTAGGAAAAGTTCAAGGTGATTTAATTGGTAGCAAAGTTATATATCTACCAATTTATAATCGCCAGGATGCTCATAATTTAGAGTATGTAAATAAAGTAAAAAATAGCGCACTTATCTATATGTCAGGGGGTGATCCC
>CANHGU010000033.1 GCA_947460855.1 Candidatus Nanopelagicaceae bacterium
GGTGGCATCTTCTCTAATTAATTTAATGTTATTTAACTGCTTCTCAATTATTAATAGCAACAGCGCGCCAAGACCTGGCTGGTGCATCTCAACTGCAACATAGCCGGTATCGGGATTTGCCTGAGCGATCGCAGCTGTTGCCTCCCCCATACCTGAACCGATCTCTAAAATTACTTTTTCCTTCTTCTCAAATAATTGATTAAGGATTAATTGTTTTTCAACAACAGCTTCATACTTATGCCAATACTGTGCCATCGCCAAACTCTGGGCACGGGTCATTCGATTGCCACGAAGTGAGTAACTTCGGTTTGAGGGCCGCTCCATCTTGGCTTAACCTGCAATCTCTGCTTGGATACAGACTTAAATAATATTCGGTAGCCAATTATTACTTATTAATTAGGAGCTCAATTGCCAGGTTTAAACTCAACTAGAGCAGAGGCGGCCGAGCGCGCTGCCCACCTTGCGATCCAAAGTTATGACCTAACCTTAGATTTAACCTGCGGAGATGAAATCTTCATCTCAACTACGGTAATAAAGTTTGGCTGCAATAAACCAGGCTATGAAACCTTTATTGATGCGGTGGGCAAGAGTGTTATTTCAGCAACCTTAAATGGTCAAGCAGTTGATACCTCAAATTATGATGGCGAGAGTATCTTCCTAAAAAATCTGGCAGCAGAAAATGAATTGGTTATAAAGATGAATGGCCTCTACTCCCAAACAGGTGAGGGACTGCAGCGCTCAGTTGATCCAGTAGATAATGAGATCTATCTATATTCACAAGGTGAGACTGCATTTATTAGAAAGATGTACCCCTGCTTTGATCAACCAGATTTAAAAGCCACCTTTACCTTAACTGCAATTGCGCCAAGTCATTGGTCGATAATCTCTAATAATCCAGTTAAGCAAAAGATTGAGCTAGCAGATAACAAATCTCAAACAAGTTTTACTACTACCCCAAGAATTTCAACCTATATCACAGCCCTTATTGCAGGTCCTTATCACTGCGTAACAGATCAGTATGTTGGCAAGAAAACTGTGCCGCTTGGTATCTACTGCCGCAAATCACTTGCGCAACATTTAGATCCAGAGGATATCTTCTTAATTACTAAACAGGGCTTTGCCTACTTTGAGAAGGTATTCGGTCTTGAGTATCCATTTGAAAAGTATGACCAGATTGCAGTTGTAGATTTTAATTGGGGCGCGATGGAAAATGCTGGCGCAGTCACATTCTTAGAGCGCTTACTTGTATTTAGATCAAAGGTTACAGAGCGGATGTATAACGCGCGGGCAAATACGATTTTGCATGAGATGGCCCATATGTGGTTTGGGAATATGGTAACTATGAAGTGGTGGGATGATCTTTGGCTAAATGAATCATTTGCTGAGTGGTCTTCATATTTAGCAATGGTTGAAGGGACAAGATTTAAAAACTCCTGGACCGGTTTTAACCAAGAGCGAAAGAATTGGGCATACCGGCAGGATCAATTAACAACTACACATCCAATTGTCTCTGACATGGTTGATATCGATACCGTGGCTGGAAACTTTGATGGTATTTCCTATGCCAAAGGTGCATCTGTTCTTCAGCAATTAGTAGCCCATGTGGGAAGAGATAACTTCATCTTGGGATTACAAAAATACTTTGCTAAGCATGCATTTAAAAACACTACCTTAGATGATTTGTTATCGGAGCTGACTATTACTAGCGGCCGGGATTTAAAGCCATGGGTTGCAACCTGGCTGCAAACAGCTGGCGTGAACACCTTACGCCCTGCCTTAGATATTGAAAATGGAGTTTATAAATCAATCACTGTAATTCAAGAGCCACCTGCTATGCCGGTTGGTTCAACACAACTTCGTCCGCACCGAATGGCGGTAGGTTTATATGATCTAAAAGGTGAAGAGATTGCGCTTCGAAAATCTGTTGAACTAGATGTTACAGGTGATAAAACTGTTGTTGCTGAGTTAGCTGGTGAGAAGGTTGCTGATTTACTTCTGATAAATGATCGAGACCTTTCATACGGAAAGGTTAGATTTGATGATAAATCAATTACAACCTTAAAGGCTCACCTAGGAAAGATTGATGATTCACTTACCCGCGCTCTTTGTTGGTCTGCTGCTTGGGATATGTTGCGAGATGCTGAGATTAGTGCAACTGATTTTATTGATATCGCATTAGCTGGTCTGCCTGGTGAGGATGACATAGCAACAGTCACAATTATTGCGAATCAATTGGCGAGTGCAGTTGAGCTTTATAGCGCCCCAACTAAGCGAGATTCAGCAAGACTTAGAGTTGGAAATGCTTATGAAAAAATGTTACAAAATGCCAAAGCTGGTAGTGATCACCAACTGCAGTTTGCTAGAAACTTCACCGCATTTGCTTCAAGTGCTGAGCACAATGATTTAATTAAAGAACTTTTAGAGGGCAAGTTAGCTGGCCTTAAGGTTGATGCAGATCTTAGGTGGACTTTTGTTACCGCATTAGCAGAACGTGGTTTGATGGATAAAGCAGCTTTATCTGCTGAGTTACTTAAAGACAACACATTAACTGGCCAACTATCACATGCCACATGTTTAGCAGCGCTACCAACAGCGGCAGCAAAAGAGGAGACTTGGAAATCAATTACTACCGAAGAGATCAGCACATCACTTCGTGAGGCAAAGCTTGTTGGATTTATGCGCCCACTTCATCGCCCACTACTTGCAACCTATGTTGATCCTTACTTTGATCTACTTCTTGAAACCTGGGGCAAAAAATCATATGAGGTGGCAAGTAAGTTTGTTAGCGGTATGTATCCGGTCTATATCACCAATCAAATGACCTTAGATAAAACTATTAATTGGCTTGCCACTACTGGCAAGGATGGTCAGGCAGGACTTAGAAGATTAGTCTCTGAAAGTAGAGATTCACTTGAGCGAGCACTAAAGGTTCAATCTAAAGATAAGTAATCTAATCAATATGGGTTAGATCTACTGATCCTTTTTTACTCTTCTTTCTAGTTTCCTTAGCGCTCACATAAGCAAAGAATGAAATAACTGCAAATAAAAGAATTGGTGCACCCACAAAGTAGGTAATAGTTTGCAGAACAGTTAAGCCTTCACCTGCCATAGTTCCATCTTCAATCATGCTGTTGCCGCTCCCATCGCTTCAACGCCAAATGGCTTAAGGTATGGAATCCAGATTCGATCTGGCTTTCCAGTACCAAGTATGCGCCATGCGGCCCCGACTGGTTCCCGCGGAGTGTGACGAAGTCGCCAACCTAAATCCTTTAAGGTTCGATCTGCTTTTAGATGATTACATTTATGACAAGCTGAGACCACATTTTCCCAATTGTGTCCGCCGCCTCTTGATCTTGGAATTACATGATCAATTGATGTGGCGGTAACCCCGCAATAAACACATCGATTGTTATCACGAGCAAATATTGCTCGTCTAGATAGTGGCACAGCGTGACGATATGGAATCTTCACAAATTTATTTAATTTAATTACCGCAGGTAACGTGATTGATCCGCGGGCGTAGGTAAGAATGCGAGCTGAATCTTCAACGCTTGTTGCGCGCTCATTTAAGACGAGGATTAATGCTCGCCTCTCTGATACGACACCTAGTGGCTCATAGGTGGCGTTCAGTACCAAAGTTTGTGACACTGAAAGCTTTCTCCTTTAGGGGCAGCGCGTGGCTCGTGCTGGTAGGTATATCTTGCCTGAAGTTGGGGGAAAAAACATCATTTTTAGGCAGATTCCCAATTACATTTGGGTTAAAGTTTTCTTCTGCCCATGAAGTTATCTGAGAATATGCAATCAGCCCTTGATTGGTTTACCGGCGCCCCGCTCAACATCACCGTAGTAATTGCGCTGGCAATCATAATCTCTCGCCTTGGCCAAAGATCAATTACAAAGTTTATGAATCGAATTGCCTCAGCCGATCTAATCCCAGGGCCAAAGCGAAGTGGTGTTCGTCAAAAAGAGCGAGCAAAGACAACTAGTACAGTTTTAAAATCCACCTTAAATGGTGTGATCTGGTTGATTGCAATCTTTATGATTTTAGCTGAGTTTGGTTTAAACCTCGGTCCACTTATTGCCTCGGCAGGTGTCATTGGTGTGGCTCTTGGACTTGGCGCTCAAACATTAGTGCGGGATATTTTATCTGGCATCTTTATGTTAGTTGAGGATCAGTATGGCGTCGGCGATAAGATCGATGTGTTAGATATACAAGGAGTAGTGGAAACAGTTGGATTGCGTATTACTACGGTAAGAGATAGTAAGGGAACTATTTGGTACCTGCGAAATGGTGAGATATTAAAGGTTGGTAATAAATCTCAACCTAAAAATAATAAGCGTTAATCAGCTGCATTAATCATTGCAGCAGCCGCCTCCTCTAAGTACTGCCAAAGCTCACTTTTTAAATCATCGCCCATCTCAAGTCCACTTACCGCATCCTTCATGCAAAGTAGCCAGGCATCATGTTCAACCCTTGAAATATGAAATGGTGCGTGCCGCATCCGAAGCCGTGGGTGTCCTCGTTCTTCACTATATGTAGTTGGCCCGCCCCAGTACTGCTCTAAAAATAATTGAAGTCTTCGCCCTGCGCCATGTAAATCATTTTCTGGATACATCGGGCGCAAAATAGGATTTACCGCAACTAATGCGTAAAAGTGTGAGACTAAATCATTAAAGGTCTTCTCACCCCCTGCTTTTTCATAAAAGCTTTGGCTCAACTTGCGACCTTTTCCTTAACAGTAATTTGCAGTACAAAGTAGCTAGTAATGACACACAAGATGCCGGTGATATAAAAAGCAGAGGCGTAATCGCCAAACTTAACCCGAAGAAGTGCTGCGCCGAAGGCGGCGATTGAGCCACCTACTTGGTGAGCTGCAAACACCCAGCCATAGATAACTGCACCCTTATCCGCTCCTAAAACCTGACGACAAAGTAATACTGTTGGTGGCACCGTTGCTACCCAATCTAGCCCATAGAAGATAATGAAAACTAAGGTTGATGGGTGCAACGTTGAGAACAAAATTGAAGGCAATAAAAACAGTGATAAGCCGCGAAGTAGGTAATAAAAGAATAAAAGCTTTCTTGGATCAATTCGATCAGTTAAATAACCAGAAAAGATTGTGCCGATCACATCAAAGAGACCGATTAAAGCGAGCAAACTAGCTGCCGTTACCTGCACCATCCCATGATCATGAGCTGCTGGAATAAAGTGAGTGCCGATTAAGCCACTAGTTGAAAGTCCGCAAACAAAAAATGAGCCAACTAAATACCAGAAGTTTCTCACCTTGCTGGCATCCTTAAGTGTTTGAATCGCATTTTTTGCAGCATTGCCCTTTGGTAATACCGGTGGCTGCCAATTACCTTCAGCGCCATATGGTTTGGCATTAATACTTTGTGGATCCTCTTTTAAAAAGAAAAAGATTAATGGCACCATCAAATATGCACCTAGTGCTATTACTAAGGAAGATGCTCGCCAACCTGGATCTTCGGCAAGCTTTGATAAGCCTGGTAGGAAAACTAATTGGCCAGAGGCGGCTGCTGCTGTCAATACTCCCATTACTAGCCCACGCTTTTTAACAAACCATCTATTTGCAATGGTGGCGGCAAAAACTAATGCCATCGATCCAGTACCAACGCCAACTACTACTCCCCAAAGCAGCATCAGGTGCCAACTTTGACTCATCCAAATTGTTAGCAGGGCGCCAGTACCAACAGTTGTTAGCGCTGCCATGACAACTTTTCTAACTGTAAAGCGCTCCATTAAAGCTGCAGCAAAGGGTGCGGTTAAACCGTAGAGCAAAACATTTATCGCAACCGCCAGAGATATAACATCTCTACTCCAGCCAAAATCTGCCTCAAGTGGCAGGATTAAAACAGATGGTGCACTTCTAAAACCTGCGGTAGCAAATAATGTGCCAAATGTAATACCCGCAACTATCCAGGCTGGGTGGATACGGCCCTTCATTAATTAGCCAGATACTTATTTAGAAAAGCGCGCTCAGCATCATTAATTGGCCTAGATTTTCTACTCTTTAAATCAATAGTTACCTGCACAGTTTTCATCTTGGCATAAACGGTGCCATCTTTTGATAGCTCATAACCATTAACAAAAGATGAGGTGCCGATGGAATCAACCCATAAAGTGACTTCATAGAAACAACCACCTTCAGTAATTGGCGCTAAGTAATCAACCTCAGCTCTGGCAACTACCATCTCCATCAAAATTGGCTCCTCCTTTTTTTCAGCAAATGAGTACCAACCCCAGTCAAACCGCGCCTCTTGGGCATAAGTTAAATACTTTGCGTTATTAACATGACCAAAGGCATCAAGATCATCCCAGCGAACAAATGCTTTATGGGTATACTTCATAATTACCTCTTAATTACCTAGTTAATTTACGGTAGGTAGCACGGTGTGGACGAGCGGCATCGATGCCAAGACGAGCAATCTTATTCTCCTCATAACTTTCAAAGTTTCCTTCAAACCAAAACCACTTTGATTCTCCCTCATAGGCCAAGATGTGAGTAGCAAC
>CANHGU010000034.1 GCA_947460855.1 Candidatus Nanopelagicaceae bacterium
GCAGTTGATCCAAGATTTGTTATGCCTATCTTCTTAGCATGTGAAATTGAGAGTACTAATTACATCGATATGGCGATGTCTCTCTCTCGTAAACACCCGCACTACCCATATACCGAAACTGGTGTGAAGTTAGGTGATGAGCAATTCGCCCGTGACTTTAACTGGGATGAGCGAAAAATTTATGCCCTAATCGGTATGGGTGTTGAGCCAGGCATGAGTGATATTTTTGCAAAATATGCAAGTGAGCACTTATTTAGCCGAATCGATTCCTGCACAATTTTAGATGGTTCTAATTTAAGAGTTGAAGGCTATGACTTTGCACCATCCTTTTCTATCTGGACCACAATTGAAGAGTGCTTAAACCCACCACTTGTTTGGGAAGATGGTCGAGGTTGGTACACAACTACACCATTTTCAGAGTTGGAAATTTTTGATTTCCCAGAGGGTATCGGGCCAGTTGAATGTGTAAATGTTGAGCACGAAGAGGTTGTGCTTATTCCGCAAAAGATTGATGCTAAAAAAGTAAACTTTAAATACGGTTTAGGTGCTGAGTTTATTACTATCTTAAAAACAATAAATATGCTTGGCATGGATCGAAAAGAAACTGTTGATGTGCAAGGAGTTGCTGTTTCACCTCGCGACCTACTAACCGCCTCACTTCCTGATCCAGGTACTTTAGGTGAACGCATGCGTGGTAAGACTTGTGCTGGTGCGTTGATAAAAGGATTAGATAAGCAAGGTAATCCAAAGGCTTGTTATATTTATAATGTTGTTGATAATGCCTGGTCAATGAAAGAGTTTGGTGATCAAGCAGTTGTTTGGCAAACTGCAATAAATCCAGTAATTGCAATGGAGTTAATTCAAAATGGCACATGGAAACCACAAGGTGTTAATGGACCAGAGTGGTTTGAATCAAAGCCATTCTTAGATTTACTTGAAGAGTATGGAACCTCTTGGCACATTCGCGATGAGGATACCTCTGGAATTAATAAGTAATGGCAACCGCTCTCGTTACTGGAGCAACTGCAGGAATAGGTGCGGCATACGCCCGATTACTAGCAAAAGAGGGATTTGATTTAGTTTTAGTTGCCAGAGATCTTCCTAGATTAAATCAGGTTGGAAAAAACCTTAGCAAAACTTATAAAGTAAAGGTTGAGACGCTAAAAGCTGACTTAACTAAACCAGCTCAGTTAAGCAAAGTAGAGCGCCGATTAGCTAGCAGTGGTAAACCAATTGAGGTGTTAATTAACAATGCTGGATTTGGAATCAAGCAAAGCTTTACAGATAGTGATGTTAAACGTGAGCAGGAGTTGCTAGATGTCTTAGTAACAGCTCCAATGCGCCTTTCACATGCGGTTCTACCCCAAATGATTGCTCGTAACTCTGGCGTGATCGTCAATGTTAGTAGTGTGGCAAGTTGGATTGCAGGTGGAACATATAGCGCAGCTAAGTCATACCTAACAGTATTTTCTGAATCACTACACACAGAACTGAGCAAAACTAACATCAAAATTTCAGCACTCTGCCCTGGATTTACTAAAACTGAGTTTCATGAGCGAGGCAAAATGCGTATGACTGGGTTGCCAAACTTTATGTGGACTACAGCCGATCAAGTTGTAAAAAAATCTTGGCGTTATGCAAAAGCCGGCAAGGTTATCTGCGTTCCTGGCTGGCAGTACTTGATACTAAGTACAATTTCAAGAACTGCACCTAGACCAATTGTTAGAAAAATTGGAATGAATGTCCGCCGCAAGCAGCGGTGATATAAAAATTAGCTAATTGTTAAGCTCTGGCTTTTAAGAGTAAATTTAATTGGTTTTAATGCTGAACTTGCAGGGCCCACTTTTAAAGCACCATTTAATGCAAACTCTGAACCATGACCTGGTGGTTTACAAACCCAACCACCTGATCCATCTTGCTTAACAATTACACCAGCATGTGGGCAGGCAAGTTTAAAGACTGAAAAACCAGCAGATGATTTAGAGGTTCTAACAACTGCAATTTTTCCATATTTTTTTAGATCTAACTCAACAACTCCACCAACAGTATTAAGCGCTGAGTTGGCCTTCAAATCAATCTCAGTTTTCCCATTTGCCAAAGTTTTAACACCGGTGGCAGCAACCGCTGGGGTGATAGATAGGGCTGCAATGGCAGCACCTGCACATAAAAAGCCTCGTCTTGTGAGCGCGTCCACTTAAACCTCTCTAAAAGTAGTGAATTTTATTAAATCTTATTTTACTATTTTATTGTGATACGGCTGAAATTATACCTTGGTATCAAGTGGGTTACCGCTCTGTCTGTGGTAACTCATCTGATACTTAGAGCAGTTTTCACTGAGCCAAATATCTATATTGATCTAATCCTTTTTAATTTAATTGGAATTCTATCTGCATTGATCGCCTTTAATGCTCCCCAAGTCACAGATCGGGTTGTTGCAGTAACAATTGGTTTGGGAGTTCTAATCTGGAGCATCGGTTCCTTTTTATCCACCTGGGACTCCTTTTATAATTCTCAAATACCTGATTGGTTTTCAGAGTTTTCCTACTCACTTTTTTATCCATTAATATTTTTTAGCGTTATTAGAACCTTTACTAAACGGGTGAAAATTGGTGCTCTAGAGTTACTTGATACGGTAATAGTTGCAGTTGGATTTACAAGTGTGCTTACCGCCTTCCTACTAAAGCCAGCAATGATTGGATTTGAAGGCAGTGCATTTACAGTTTTCATCTCTATTCTTTACCCAGTTGGCGATATCGTTTTACTTGCAATTGCTCTTGTTTATGCCTTGCTAAGCCCAATAAGTATTAGATCACTACTACTGTGCTCTGGTTTACTCTCCTTTGCACTTTCAGATCTATTTTTTATCTGGTCATCACTTAATTCAACATATAAGTTTGGCTCAATTACAGATGATGGCTGGGTTATTGGCTTATTTTTATTATCCCTCTCACTATCTCATAGCTCTGGTGAAACAAAGTTTTCTGAAAAAATTTCCTCATACAGCGCCACTATCGCTTTAATTGCTAGTGCAGTTCTGCTTGGAGTTGCCGCTCTTAAACCAAATTACTTTCCAGATTTTATTTTGCTACCTGGTTTTGTCACAATTGCACTTGCATTTATCAGAATGAGTTTTGCACTTCAAGAAGCAAATATGGCAGGTACTGAGCGGGTATTAGCTAGAACTGATGAATTAACAGGTTTATCTAATCGGCGAAAATTTCTGCAGGAGCTGCGTGAGATCAAGGGCGGCTATATCTTCTTACTCGATTTAAATGGCTTTAAAAATATAAATGACTCACTCGGCCATGAAGCTGGTGATCAATTGCTGCGACAAGTAGCAAATAGGTTTAGTAAAGCTATTCCGGCAGGGGCACTGCTTGCGCGATTAGGTGGTGATGAGTTTGGTGTGATTGCACAATTGGATGCGCCTGAGGCAAGTGATTTGGCACTTGCGATCAGGGCAACACTTAGTTACCCGGTTTCACTGCCAAATAAGCAGGTCAAGATTGATGTCAGCATTGGTTATGCACCGATTGAATTAACTGGTGAGGTGGAGAGATCGCTTAGGGCGGCAGATCTTGCCATGTATGAGGCCAAGCGAAGCAGATCTGGAGTTCAGCTCTGGCAAGGTGATAAGTAAAAATGGGTTAATCTTCGTTGGCTAAATACTTTAGCCAAGAACACAGGAGGTCCTAATTGGCAGCACGCTTTTCAAATCGAGTTCTGGTTTTAGGTGCAGGTTCAGTATCACAATGTGTACTTCCACTTTTAATTGAGCATCTAGTAGATGCTAAACAGATCACGATAGTAGATATGCGTGATAACCGAGAGCGTGTTTCGACATCGATCAACGCTGGTGCCACTTATGTGCAAGATCAACTTACCCGTGAAAATATGGATCAGTTTTTATCTAAATACTTATCTGCCGGGGATTTTCTTTTAGATTTAGCTTGGAATATTGATGCAAATGAAATTATTGAATGGGCTCATGACCACGGCGTTATTTATCTAAATACATCACTTGAAGAGTGGGATCCATACTCAGCAGGGGCCACTAGAAATCCAACTGAGCGCACACTTTATTGGCGCCACATGAAATTACGTAAGTTAACCGATACTTGGGGCGGTAACGGGTCAACTGCAATTGTTGAACATGGTGCTAACCCTGGTTTGGTATCTGCTTTAACTAAAAAAGCCTTGTTTGATATTGCAACTAGAGCGGTAAGTGAAGGTAAAGCAGGTGCGGGTGTTGAAGATGCGCTGAAGAGTGAGAACTTTCCAATACTTGCGCAAAAACTTGGCGTTAAGGTAATTCATATTGCCGAGCGTGATACCCAGGTTGCAAACAAACCAAAACTGTTAAATGAGTTTGTTAATACCTGGTCGGTGGAAGGTTTTTATGAAGAGGGTATTGCTCCTGCTGAACTTGGTTGGGGAACACATGAAAAAACCTTGCCAGTAAATGCATATGAACATCCAACTGGTCCAAAAAATCAAATATGTATTGCCCAACCTGGTGCTACAACTTGGGTTAGATCATGGGTACCAAATATGGAAACAACTGGCATGGTTATCCGACATGGTGAAGCCTTCACAATTAGTGATCACCTAACTGTTTGGGATTCTGGCAAGGCGGTTTATCGTCCAACTGTTCACTATGCCTACTGCCCAACCGATGCCGCAATTGCATCAATGCGCGAGCTTGAGATGCGCCAGTGGGATTTAACACCAAACCAAAGAATCATGAATGAAGAGATTATTGATGGCGATGATCGATTAGGCGTTCTGTTGATGGGACACCAATACAAATCCTGGTGGACTGGTTCACTATTAAATATTCATGAATCAAGAAAATTAGTGCCAAAACAATCTGCTACAACTGTTCAAGTTGCTAGCGCAGTTTATGCAGCGGTTGCTTGGGCAATGGCTAATCCAAATGCAGGTTATCGAGTACCTGATGATCTGCCATGGCGTGAGATTTTGGGATACGCTGAAAAGTATTGGGGCGGTTACCACTCAGAGGCTGCTGATTGGGATCCACTTATGCATCGAAATGATTTGTTTAAGGGTTGGAATAATCGAAAGTATGATGAATCAGATCCTTGGCAATTCTCTAACTTCTTAGCTTAATAATTACTTTGTTGGTGGAAGTGGCTTGCTCGCTTTAATTTCATCTAAGCGAGCAAGTGATTCCAATCTTTCAGTTGCATGATCAACAATTGGCTTTACATACCCATTTACATAACCATCTGAAATATTCCAAGGCTCATGAACTTCAATACCTTTAAGGTGAGAAAGCTCAGGCACATATCGCCTTACATAATCACCATTCTCATCAAACCGCTTACCTTGCTCAACTGGATTAAAAATTCGGTAATAAGGTGAGGCATCGGTGCCACAACCTGCAGTCCACTGCCAACCATGAGCATTTGAAGCAACATCGTAATCAATTAAATGATCTCTAAAAAATCTCTCACCTAACTGCCATTCAAGATGTAAATCCTTTACTAGAAAGGAGGCGACAACCATTCTGGTGCGATTGTGCATCCATCCTTCTTGCAACATCTGTCGCATAGCTGCATCTACAAATGGGTAACCAGTTCTGCCCTCACACCAAGCGGTAAATTTCTCACCAGGTTTGTCATAACGCATTTTGTTAAATTGTGGAGCGTAATACTCTGTTTCGGTATGGGGATTATTAAATAAAACATCGGCGTAAAACTCTCGCCAGGCAATCTCTTTGCGAAAGGTATCGTGAGCTTTGCTCTCGCCAAGAGGAGCAAGCAGTGTTCGTGGGTGAATCTCACCCCACTTTAAATGTGCACTCATTTTGCTGGTGCCATCAAGTGCTGCAAGATTTCTTGCTTCATCGTAATTATCTAATCCATTTTTTTGGAATAACTTAAATCTCTCCAACGCTGCTTCTTCACCAGCCGGTGTTAATTTTTCCCCTTCTGGTAGGTGCCAATCAGGAAAGTTACGAGAATCTGTATCTGCATCAACAGTTGGAATTGATTTTGGACGCTCAGCTGGCTTGCGCCAACCATGAATACACCA
>CANHGU010000035.1 GCA_947460855.1 Candidatus Nanopelagicaceae bacterium
ATCAAAAATCCTTTTTTGTAATATCGATACCGTTGGTAATTCTTCTCAACCTCAAGACCGCTCTTATCCAGTGCTAACTGTCCGATGGTATTAAGCCATCTATTTGCCGCCTCTTTCATAGGTAAGAAGTGCTTCATCTGATGCCAATTACGAAGTGTTGCAACATAATTATCACCACCTGCTTTAGCTGTAGCACCTACTGAGCTCCTCTTCCAGCCACCAAAAGGTTGGCGATTTACTATTGCCCCAGTTACTCCACGATTAACATAAAGATTTCCAGCTTCAACATTATCAATCCAATACTCACACTCACCTTGATCTAAGGATTGAATACCAGCGGTTAAACCAAACTCAGTTGCATTTTGCCACTCAACTGAGGTTTTTAAATCTGGTGAAATCATGATGGCAAGTACTGGGCCAAACCACTCATTTAGATGTGACCAGGAACCTGGCTTAACATTTGTTTTAATTCCAGGTGACCATAGAAGTCTTGCTTGATCTAACTGCTTAGGAGCAAGTAACCACTCTTCACCCTCATCTAAGGTAGTTAACACTCGTTGAAGTGAGCTCTCCGCTTGCTTAATAATTGGTCCCACCGTAGTTGCGTAGTTATAGCCAGCACCAACCTGGAGTGATTGAACTGCATCTAGTAACTGCTTTTTAAAGTTTGGATTCTCATAGATGCTCTTATCAACAATGGCTAAGGAGGCTGCCGAACACTTTTGCCCGGCATGACCAAAGGCTGATTGCACCAGATCTTTTACCGCCAGATCAATATCACAGCATGCGGTAAGTACCATTGAGTTTTTACCACTGGTCTCAGCCAAAAGATTTAACTCATTTTTCCAAGAGGAGAATAAAAGTGCGGTGTTATAACCACCGGTGAGAATTACTGCGTTTACATCTTCATGGGTAATTAAAGCCTGACCAATCTCATTATCCTCAGTTGATACAAATTGCAGTACCTGCTTTGGCACACCCGCCTGCCAGAGCTGATTTACTAAATGCCAAGAGGTGGCGACCGTTTCAGGTGCTGATTTGAAAATAACTGTGTTGCCAGCAGCAAGTGCTGCGCAGATGCCACCAGTTGGAATTGCATAAGGAAAGTTCCATGGCGGCACAACTACCACCACGCCAACTGGAGTTGATTGCTTTTCTAAATCTAATGAGATTGCAGAGAGTGCGTAGAAGTTAGCAAAATCAATTGCTTCTGAAACCTCAGGGTCTGCCTCAGATACGCTCTTGCCCGCATCTTTAGCCATAATTGCAATTGTCTTCTCCTGCTCATCATGGGCAATTGCTGCAAAGCTTTTTAAAATCTCACTACGCGCAAGTGCACCCCTTGCATCCCAATCAGCAACAGCTTTTTTAGCAATCCTTACCGCCGAATCAATATCTGCTTTTTTAGCAACCGCATATGAGTAGTAAATCTTGGCATTATCACTTGGGTCATAACCGTTGACTAATGTGCGGTCATATATCTCTTTGCCATCAATCACAATTGGAATCTGCTCATCACTTTGCGCTAAGACTGATCTGATCTCTTTATCTAATTTATTAACAAAAGAATCCTTAGTTAGATCAGCATTTGGGGCGTTCTCAAAGCTATCTGCTACTTCAAACTTAATCTTCTTATGACGCAAACTCTTAGTTGAGATCTCGTGACGATCGGTAGCACTTTTTAGGAAACGATCTGCTTGAGCCTTAAATATCTGCTCACTACTTCCAATCTCAAATGAGGATCTTAGGTAATTTTCAACAGCTGTGTTCTCATCTAATCTGCGAACAAGGTAGGCAACAGCTGAGGCAAAATCATTACCTCTAGTAACTGGTGCGTAGAGAAGAATTCGAAGTGATCTTTTAGCAATCGCTAACGCCTCTGGATTTGCCATTCCCTCTAACATCTCAATATCTAATTGATCCATAACCTTTCGCGCTTTAGCGATCTCAAGGGCGTATGCAATATGAAATAGATTATGACTGGCAACGCCAATTCGAACTGCATCACTGTGCTCTGCGCGAAGTGCGGTATCTAGTAACCGGGAGTAACTGGCATCAACCTCCGCCTTTGATTGATAAGGAGCTGCCACCCAGCCATGAAGTGCTGCCTCGGCCTTCTCCATCGCAAGATTGGCACCCTTTACCAATCTTATTTTTATTACCGCCCCAGTTTGATTATGACGATCCCTTGACCACTGAACCAACTCAGCAAATACCTCATGTGATTCTGGAAGATATGCCTGCAACACAATTCCGGCATATAAATTTTCAAACTCTTTCTCCATAAGTACTAACTTGAAAGCATCAACTGTTAACCGAAGGTCGCGAAACTCCTCCATATCTAAATTAACAAAGGTTTTGGTCTCTACAGAATTTTTATAGATTATTCGAAGCTTCTGGCAAACCCGATCTAATGTGCCATCACGATCTAAAGAGATAATCTGCGAGACTACAGATGATAGTTTTACCGAAACATAATCCACCTCAGGCCGGTGCATAATTTCGACTACTCGCTCAAATCGCTCAGCCGCCTCACTCTCTCCTAATACCGCCTCACCCAACACATTTATATTTAACCTAATTGCTTTTTTAGATCTGCGTTTAATTTGTTTAGCCAGTTTCTTCCGCTCGGCCGGCAAAATAATTCCCTTAGATAGGTGTTTAACCTGAGTATGAACTGCAAATAAAACTGGTTTTGGTATAACAATTGATACGGCCGCAATTACTTTTAAGCCAAGCCAGTTGAATGTGCCAAAACCGGTAACGGTGGCACTCTTTGCCGCCCGCTTTAATATTCGCACACCATCTTTGGCTGAAGATATCCGCATTACCTCATCGGTTAGTGAAACGGTTACCGAAATCGCATCTTCATCTTTAAATAATCTAGAAAATCGCTTTCTACTTGCCTTGTCATATCGTTTCTTATTTGGTTCGGCTTCAGCTATCAACTGCTTTGCAACCTTTACCGCCGACTTCGCTAACTCATCTACTGCCGGATCGGTAGCTATCGGGTTACTCACCCCTGCATCAACTCTTTTAACTTAACTAATGTCTTAGCCATTGCAGTTGGTACCCACTTATATGAATCAGATACCCACCACTTAGAACGTGCTTTTCGGCCATCCCAACTTTCAATTACTAAGGTTGTATTTGCGTCGATCTCTTGTAATTCATAACGCCAAACATTGTGGAGCAGATGTTGCCAGGCGATTGATTTATTATTCTGATACTCAATAACCTGATTCTTTATTACATAAGGAATGCCCAATCTCATTCTCATGCCAAATTTTGCGCCTAAGTACAATCTGTCTGGTCCAGAGAGTTGATTCTTCACCATGCCAGAGCCATCCATTAATGTGTGATTTCTAGGGTCAGATAAAAAATCAAATATCTTCTTAGCTGGTGCATTTATGACAAGTTGAGCTTTAAAAAATAGCGGGATGCCTGTATCTACAATCTCAGCGCGCTCTTTCATAATTAATGGGCGGAGTTTGAAGGGCGCTCATACTCTAGAACTAAGCCAACAATTGAAATAAACAAGAATCCAACTGCGATTAAAACTAACCACCAGCCAATAATTAATCCAGTTCCAACCGCACAGATTGAAAGTGCTACAGGCAGTGGCCACCATGAGTGAGGTGAGAAGAATCCAAGCTCTCCTGCTGAGTCTGCAATCTCTCCCTGTTGATTATCCTCTGGTAATACATTTCCTAATCTTTTTGCTGTGAACCAAAGATAGAAGCCAACAATTAATGCCAGCCCGCCACTTAGTGCAATTGCGGTGATACCAACTGGCTCACCACCTACTAGCCAATAAATAACCGCCACAATTGCATAAAAGATTGAAAGGCCAACAAATAAAACCCAACCGGTTTTCATTAGTGATCAGCCTTCTCTGCCATATGTGGATAGTGAAGATCAAATGCTGGACGCTCACTTCGAATTCTTGGAATTGATGTGAAGTTATGTCTTGGTGGTGGACATGAGGTAGCCCACTCAAGAGATGCGCCATACCCCCATGGATCATCAACAGTCACCTTAGGTGAGTTGCGAGTAATCCAAATATTAATTGCAAATGGAATCATAGAAAGAGCTAGAAGGAATGAACCAACAGTTGAAATCATATTCATTGTGGTAAAGCCATCACTTGCTAAGTAATCAGCATATCTGCGTGGGAAACCTTTAATTCCTAGCCAGTGCTGAATTAAAAATGTTAGATGGAAGCCAAAGAATAATGTCCAAAAATGAATCTTTCCTAAAGTCTCATTTAGCATCTTGCCCGTCATCTTTGGCCACCAGAAGTAGAAACCGGCATACATTGCAAAGACCACAGTTCCAAATAAAACATAATGGAAGTGGGCGACTACGAAGTAGGAAGCAGAGACAGCAAAATCAAGTGGTGGGCTAGCTAAGATAATTCCGGTAATTCCGCCAAATAGGAAGGTGACTAAGAAGCCAAGTACAAACAACATCGGCGTTTCAAAGGTAACCGATCCGCGCCACATGGTGCCGATCCAATTGAAGAACTTAACACCAGTGGGAACACCAATTAAAAATGTCATAAACGAGAAGAATGGCAGTAATACCTGCCCGCTGGCATACATATGGTGGGCCCAAACAGAGACTGATAACGCTGCAATTGCAATAGTGGCTGCAATTAATCCTTTATAACCAAATATTGGTTTGCGACTAAAGACTGGCAGGATCTCAGTAGCAATACCAAAAAATGGTAGCGCCAAGATATAAACCTCAGGATGACCAAAGAACCAAAACAGATGCTGCCACAACATCGCCCCGCCATTTGCTGGGTCAAAGATGTGAGAACCAAATGCTCGATCGGATTCAAGTGCTAAAAATGCTGCCGCAAGTGGTGGGAATGCAATTAAAACCAAGATTGATGTTAGTAATACGTTCCAACTAAAGATCGACATTCTAAACATTGTCATACCAGGAGCACGCATAGTCAAAATTGTGGTTACAAAGTTAACGCCACCTAAAATAGTTCCCAGGCCACCAATTGCAAGTCCTACCAACCAAAGATCACTTCCAATTCCTGGTGAGTACTGTGCATTTGCAAGTGGTGCGTAGGCGGTCCAACCAAACGAGGCAGCACCCCCTGGAGTAATAAATCCAATAAATGCCATAGTGCCACCAAATAAATACAACCAATAGGAAAGCATATTTAATCTTGGGAAGGCAACATCTGCTGCGCCAATTTGTAGCGGCATAATCACATTTGCAAAGCCAACAAATAATGGGGTTGCAAACATCAATAACATGATGGTGCCATGCATAGTAAAGATTTGGTTGTACTGCTCATTGCTTAAAAACTGCATACCAGGACGAGCAAGTTCAGTTCGCAAAAGCAAAGCCAATAGACCTGCAATTAAAAACCAAGCAAAGGATGTAATTAAATATAGATAGCCGATTGTTTTATGATCGGTTGAGGTAAGCCACTTAACCACTAATCTGCCCTTAGAGGTTGGTGCAACCCTTCCTTGACCAGCTGCAATTGTTGGGCGTTGGGCGTAGGTGGTCATGCGTTTGCTGCTTTCTCTTCGGCGACTAATCCTTGAATATAAGCTTGGTACTCATCTGGTGTTACAACCTTAACGGTAAATAACATCTGGGAGTGATTTCTTCCGCACAATATGTTGCACCTTCCAGGAAAGGTACCTAATTTATTGGCAGAAAACTCTAAGTGGTTTGTTACTCCTGGCAGATTTTGCATTTGAATCATAAAAGCTGGAATCCAAAATCCATGCACCACATCATTTGCAGTTAATGTGAAGCGAACATTCTCGCCAAGTGGCAGGTAAAGGGTTGGTGGTTGGGCAGGTGTGCCAGTAACTGTTGCGCTCTTGTAATCACCCGCATCTTTGTAGTTAAACTGCCATGACCATTGAATTCCCTTAACATCAATAAAGTGTGAGACCTGCGCATCAGGTGAGATCTTTACAATTCTTGATTCACGCTGCGCTGTGAAATAGAAGAGGACTGCCACGATAATAAAA
>CANHGU010000036.1 GCA_947460855.1 Candidatus Nanopelagicaceae bacterium
ATCAGTGGTCGTGGTGATTATCGAGCGTGCGCGCTAACTAAAAAAAGTTAGTTCGCACCCCTCAGATAAAACTGGGGGGTTTTGTTTTAGGTAGATCTAGTTTAGAAAGGAAGCGATGAGCAAGATGAATGGTGCGCAAAGTTTAGTTAACGCACTTGAGGCTGCTGGCGTTGATGTCATGTTTGGCATACCAGGTGGCGCAATTCTTCCTGCTTACGATCCAATTTTTGATTCAAAAATCCGCCACATATTAGTAAGACATGAACAGGGAGCCGGACATGCTGCAACAGGTTATGCCCAAGCAACCGGTCGAGTAGGTGTTTGTATTGCAACCTCTGGTCCTGGTGCCACAAATTTAGTAACACCATTAGCTGATGCGCAGATGGACTCTGTTCCAATTGTGGCAATTACTGGTCAGGTGCCATCTGCGGCAATTGGTACCGATGCTTTCCAAGAGGCAGATATCCGTGGCGTTACCATGCCAGTTACAAAACACAATTATTTAATTACCGATCCAGCAGATATTCCACGTGCTATTGCTGAGGCATTTTATATCGCAAGTACCGGCCGGCCAGGAGCGGTTCTAGTTGATATTGCCAAAGATGCACTACAAAAAGAGACAACATTTAACTATCCAAAAAATGTTTCACTTGCTGGATATAACCCAGTAGTTGAACCAAAGAGTGAGGCGATCGCAGATGCCGCAGCTTTAATTACCCAATCTAAAAAGCCAGTTCTTTATGTTGGTGGCGGAGTTATTAAAGCAAATGCTGCCAAAGAGTTAATGATGCTTGCTGAGATAACTGGCGCACCGGTTGTTACTACTTTGATGGCACGCGGTGCCTTCCCGGACTCACACCCACAACATCTTGGTATGCCTGGTATGCATGGCACGGTGGCAGCCGTTACTGCACTGCAGAAGGCAGATCTATTAATTACTTTAGGTGCCAGATTTGATGATCGAGTAACTGGAAAACTTTCAAGCTTTGCACCAAATGCCAAAATCATTCACGCAGATATTGATCCAGCTGAGATTGGTAAGAATCGCCATGCTGATGTGGCAATCATTGGTGATTTAAAAAATATCTTGCGGGCACTAGCTCCTGCAACTAAAACCGCACTTTCTAAATCTGCCCCAGATATAACACCTTGGCTTACTGAGGTTTATGGCTGGCGAAGTAAGTTCCCATTAGGTTATGACAAACCATCTGATGGCTCGGTTTCACCACAGTATGTAATAGAAAGAATTGGCAAGATTTCAGGTCCTGACACAATCTTTGCTGCTGGCGTTGGTCAACATCAGATGTGGGCATCACAATTTATTGGTTATGAAAAACCTAGAACCTGGCTTAACTCAGGCGGCCTTGGAACTATGGGTTATGCAGTTCCGGCTGCAATGGGTGCCAAGGTTGGCGCTCCTGATACAACAGTCTGGGCGATCGATGGTGATGGCTGTTTCCAAATGACAAATCAAGAGCTAGTAACTTGTGCGCTAAATAATATTCCAATTAAGGTGGCAGTAATTAATAATGAATCTCTTGGCATGGTTCGCCAGTGGCAAACCCTTTTCTATAACCAACGTTATTCAAATACTGATCTGCACTCAAAACGGATTCCAGATTTTAAATTACTAGCTGAAGCTATGGGCTGTGTTGGCTTGCGTTGTGAGAAGCCAGGTGATGTTGATAAGACTATTGAGGCGGCGATGGCAATTAATGATCGCCCAGTTGTTGTTGATTTTAATGTTCACCGTGATGCAATGGTTTGGCCAATGGTGGCTGCTGGCACATCAAATGATGAGATCACAATTGCCAGATCAATGGCACCGGTCTGGGATTCACAGGAGTTGTAATGGCTATTCACACATTGGCAGTTTTAGTTGAGAACTCACCTGGCGTACTAGCACGAGTTGCATCTCTATTTTCTCGTCGCGGTTACAACATCGATTCTCTGGCTGTTGGACCTACTGAGAATCCAAAGGTTTCCCGAATGACCATTGTTTTAAATTTAGAGGGACATGCGTTAGATCAGGTAAGTGCGCAATTGTTTAAATTAGTAAATGTAATTGGAATCTCTGAAATGAAGGATTCAGATTCATCAAAGCGTGAGATTTTATTGGTGAAGGTGGCAAATACACCTGCTGCTAAAGAGGTTGTGAAAAAGCATGGTGCGGTAATTGCTGATGAGGGTGTGAAATCTATTTCGATAGAAGCGGTCGGCCAATCATCTGCAATTGAAAGCTTGCTTGCTGATTTAAAACCACATGGGATTCGGGAGTTAGTTCAATCAGGCTTGGTGGCACTAGAGCGGGGCGACAGCACACTTGCAGACCGTACGCTTAGCACCATGGGAACTGCTAACGAGTCAGATCCAAATAGTTCAACAGCTGATTACCAAAATTAATAACCAACCAACATAAGGAGAAATACAGTGGCAACGATGTATCACGATGAGGATGCAGATCTAGCAATTATCCAATCTAAAAAGGTTGCAGTAATTGGCTACGGATCTCAAGGACATGCACACGCACTATCGCTTCGAGATAGCGGTGTTGATGTTGTAGTTGGTTTAGCCGAAGGTTCTAAATCACGAGCCAAGGCAGAGGCTGAAGGCCTTAAGGTTGCATCAGTTGCCGATGCAGTAAAAGGCGCGGATGTGGTTATGTTGCTTGCGCCAGATCATGTGCAACGTCATATCTATAATGATTCAATTGCACCAAACATTAAAGCAGGAGCAGCGCTTTTCTTTGGTCATGGCTTTAATATTCGATTTGGTTATATCAAACCGCCGACAAATGTTGATGTTTGTATGGTTGCACCGAAGGGTCCAGGACACTTAGTACGTCGTGAGTACTCAGCCGGACGTGGTGTGCCGGTAATTGTTGCAGTAGAACAAGATGCAACAGGTAATGCTTGGCCAATCACACTTTCATATGCAAAGGCGATTGGTGGCCTACGTGCTGGTGGAATTTTGACTACCTTCACCGAAGAGTGTGAGACAGATTTATTTGGTGAGCAATCAGTTCTTTGTGGTGGTGCATCCCAATTAGTTATGTATGGTTTTGAAACTTTAATTGAAGCCGGATATCAACCAGAGGTTGCCTACTTTGAGTGCTTACATGAGCTAAAACTTATTGTTGATCTTATGTATGAAGGTGGAATAGCTAAACAACGCTGGTCAGTTTCTGACACAGCTGAGTATGGTGATTACATCTCAGGTCCACGAGTGATTGATCCAAGCGTTAAAGAGAATATGAAGGCAGTGCTTGCCGATATTCAATCTGGTTCATTTGCTAAGCGCTTTATTGATGACCAAGATGCAGGTGCTCCTGAATTTAAGTCCCTACGTGCCAAGGGTGAGTCACATCCAATTGAGCAGGTTGGTAGAGATCTTCGTAAGTTGATGTCTTGGGTTAAATCAGCAAACAAGGATGATTACA
This sequence comes from Candidatus Nanopelagicaceae bacterium, assembly GCA_947460855.1. Taxonomy (GTDB): domain Bacteria; phylum Actinomycetota; class Actinomycetes; order Nanopelagicales; family Nanopelagicaceae; genus Nanopelagicus. Next base: position 3,440 of record CANHGU010000036.1, read on the forward strand.
AAGAAGGAAATGCGGCGCGTGGCTAAACCTGTTGTATTAATTGCTGAAGAGTTAAGTCCAGCCACTGTTGAGGCGCTTGGACCTGACTTTGAGGTGCGCAATTGCAATGGCGCAGATAGAGGTGAATTACTTGCCGCACTTGCTAAAGGTGTCGATGCAGTTTTAATTCGCTCTGCCACCAAGATGGATGCTGAAGCAATTGCAGCAGCAAAAGGTTTAAAGGTAATTGCCAGAGCTGGTGTGGGCTTAGATAATGTAGAAATTCCAGCTGCAACCGCTGCTGGGGTTATGGTGGTTAATGCACCAACTTCAAATATTGTCTCAGCTGCAGAGCTTGCCATTGGATTACTTCTGGCATCTGCCAGATTTATCTCACCAGCACATGCAGCATTGCGAAATGGGAAGTGGGCACGTTCTAAATACACCGGTGCTGAACTATTTGAGAAAACTTTAGGAATTGTTGGCTTTGGCCGGATTGGTCAATTAGTCGCGGCTCGTATGCAATCTTTTGGAATGGATGTTGTTGCTTATGATCCTTATCTACAGCCAGCACGTGCTGCGCAATTAAATGTTAAATTAGTAGAGTTAGATGAATTATTAAAGATTAGTGATTTCATAACTATCCACCTACCAAAGACAAAAGAGACCGCTAATTTGATTGGCACTGAGGCATTAAAGAAGGTAAAGCCAACGGTAAGAATTATCAACGCAGCTCGCGGTGGTGTGTTAGATGAGGCTGCCCTTTATGAGGCGTTAAAAGATGGTCGCGTTGCTGGCGCTGGTCTTGATGTTTTTGCAACCGAACCATGTACCGACTCACCGCTTTTTACTTTAGACAATGTAGTTGCAACACCTCACTTAGGTGCATCAACTGATGAAGCCCAGGAGCGGGCCGGAATTGCTGTTGCTGTCTCTGTTCGTAAAGCATTATCTGGTGAGTTAGTACCAGATGCGGTAAATGTTAAGGGTGGAGCGATTGATCAAGCCGTTCGTCCAGCACTGCCATTGGTTGAAAAGTTGGCTCAAGTAGCAACATCTTTAGCTAATGATGTTATCTCCTCAATTGATGTTGAGGTAAGAGGAGAGATCTCAACACTTGATGTATCTGTGCTTTCAACAAGTGCGCTTAAGGGTGCATTGATTGCAATGGGTGCAGAGGATGTTACATATGTGAATGCACCAGCACTTGCAACTGAGCGATCATTAACATCAGCAGTTTCAGCAGATGCTGAAAGCCCTGATCATCGTAATTTAGTTTCAGTTAGAGCAGCTTGTGCTGATGGCTCTCAGGTATTTGTTAGCGGAACACTTATGGGAATTAAGCAGATTCAAAAGATCGTAGCAATTGATAAATTAGATCTAGATCTTAAGCCAACTAATAACTTGCTATTCCTGCGCTACACCGATCGTCCAGGTGTTGTTGGTGTGGTTGGAAACGCACTTGGCAAGTTAAAAATAAATATTGCCGATATGCAGGTTGGTCGCACTCAAGAGGGTGGGCAAGCACTAATGGCACTAACTGTTGACTCCGTAATTCCCAAAGAGGTAATTGATGTTATCGCCAAAGAGACTGGTTCCTCACTTGTTCGCTTTGTTAATTTGGTGCAGGAATGAAAACTTTTAATTTAGCCACAATTCCAGGTGATGGAATCGGTCCTGAGGTTGTAAGCCAAGGCCTTCGGGTATTAGATGCGGTTTCAAAGAAATATGATCTAGAGTTTAAAAAAACTAATTATGAGTTAGGTGCTGCCTACTGGCATAAAACTAAGGAGACCTTGCCAGATGCTGTTATGGCAGAGCTAGCAAAGGCAGATGTAATTTTATTGGGTGCTGTTGGCGATCCAACTGTGCCAAGTGGGGTACTAGAGCGTGGCTTGTTGTTAAAGCTTAGATTTGCATTTGAGCACTATATAAATTTGCGCCCAGCAAAGTTGTTCCCAGGTGTTACTTCACCAATTACAAATAATAAAGGAATTGATTTTATAGTTGTTCGTGAAGGAACAGAGGGTTTATATGTTGGGGCTGGCTCAATTAAAGATGAGGGAACAAATAAAGAATTAGCTATTGAGGAGTCAATTAATACCTATAAAGGTGTTGAACGGGTAATTCGCGATGCATTTAATCGAGCAATGGCTCGCCCACGTAAAAAACTTACCTTAGTTCATAAGAACAATGTTCTAACCCGAGCAGGTGGTCTTTGGACTCGAGTATTTAATGAGGTTGCAAAGGATTTTCCACAGATTACAACTGATTACCTACATGTTGATGCTGCCTCTATGTTTTTTGTAACTAATCCAGAGCGGTTTGATGTGGTGGTAACTGATAATTTATTTGGTGACATCATTACTGATATCGCAGCTGCCATCTGTGGTGGTATTGGACTTGCTGCTAGCGGAAATATAA
>CANHGU010000037.1 GCA_947460855.1 Candidatus Nanopelagicaceae bacterium
AAAAGGTCCTCAGGCTGACGCTGTAAATCCTGCTTAAATAACCATTAACCTTTCGAGCTACTCTCGAAAAAGATTTAAGGTCTGCTAGAAATAGCAGGCCTTATTTTTTATACCTATTTCTTTGGCTGCGCTGGAATTACTGCCGGAGTTTTCACTACGGGCTTTAAATCCTTACCCGCCTGCCATGCTTGCAAATACTTCCAAGGTGAGCTCTTACCATTTTCTAAACCAACTCCGCGCCTTACCCACCAAATACCATTTTGGGTTGGATATGAGATTCCAAAGTGCAGATGTGGTGAGGTTCCCTTAGCACTTCCAGTAGCTCCCACCTCACCTAACTTTTCACCACTTGCCACTCTTAAACCTGGCACAACATTTACCTCAATTTTAGAAAGATGAGATCCGTAATATCTAATTCCATCATCGCCAAGAATTGAAACTGAAAGCCCGCCGCGATCCTCACCCTTATTTGTCTTACCACTCCACTTATCAACAAGGACAACCTCATCTACTACGCCTGCCACAGGGGAAACAAATGCGCAACCTTTTTTAGCGATGATATCTGTAGCGGGATAATCATGGTGAGTTTTTGCATACTTAACGGTGCAAGCTGCAACTGGGAATGTGTAGATAGGGGCGGCGGTGGCAGCATTAACATTTAATACCATCATCGCTGCTACCAATATTAAAGCCGGCTTTTTCATACTTTGATTATCCAGTGCGAGCATGTGAAAAACAGCAATTAATGCTTAGTGTTGAGATAGATGTAAGGTATGACACTAACTCCGCAACATTGGGGCGGTAGCTCAGTTGGTTAGAGCCCCGGACTCATAATCCGGTCGTCGTAGGTTCGAGCCCTACCCGCCCCACCAAAACCAAGCGCGAATTAAATCTCTAAGAGTGTTTTCCTTATTTAGTTTTCAGTTTTGCTAACACTTTGCTAACGCCCTGAGTTGCTCTCTTTTTAAAAAATAGCGCGTACTCTTATCTAATGGCTAATTTGCAATCAAGTGTGAAAGCTTAGATAGGTGATTTCTGCAGAAGTAGTTGGTTTTATTGCCGGCAGCATTGGCGTTTTCTTCGGGCTTCCACAAGCATTACGTGTTAGAAAATTGGGCCACGGCCGTGGGGTGAGTTTAGTTTCCTGGACTCTGCAATTTGCCGTTGCGATCTCTTGGGCAACATATGGATTTGATGCGAAATCACCAGCTATTCTTATGACAAATCTAGTTGCTGCAGTAGTAAATGCCAGCGTCATTATGGCAATCTTGAGCAATAATGCGAAGTCGATTCTATTCCTAACAATCTATTCAGCCACCTGGGCCACTTTGGTACTGGTTCTGCCAAGTGCCTTCGTTGCAACTATGTTGGTTGCTTTAAACTTTGCGCAATCGCCTCAAATAGTTAAGTCTTTTCATAATATTGGTGCTGGAAAAGATTCAGCGGTATCGATAACCGCGCTAAGCGTAAGCTGCTTTAGTATCCTCATCTGGTTTATCTATGGGTTCATGGCCCAGGATTCACTGATCAAGGTGAGTGCATCGGTAGCTCTTTCAATCAATACCGTAATTATCGCCTTAGAAATTATTGGAAAACGTAAGCGAGCTTTAGCTAAAATACATTAGAAAGATAAGAAGAGGCTTAGTCGTCACGCTCATAATCCAATCGCGCTAGGTTTAAGCCTAATTTGCCCCACCATAAAGTTTTAAATCGCTGTAGAAATCACAGGCAAATGCAGATATCTTTGCCATATGAGTAAAGTATTTTTATTTGTGGAAGTAAGCGTTAAGCCTGGAAAAATGGATGAGTTTATAAACAAAATTAAAGCTCACGCCGCAGTCATTCGCACAGAGGATGGTTGTGAGTTTCTGGAGATCTATCGAAATACCCAAAAAGAAGATGTATTAAATGTCTGGGAGATATGGCGTGATCGCCCATCCTGGGATGCGCATATGGTCAATGAAAGTAGCAAAGCCTGGCAAAAGGTTGCTCCTGAGTATGTCTTTGGTGAAACTATTGCTGTGATGAAAACCTTGGATTAATTTAGGTAAAAATAAGTTTGAGTATGAGTAGAAAATTAGTTGCAGGTGTTGACTCCTCAACCCAATCGGTCAAAGTAGTAATTAGAGATGCTGATACTGGTGAGTTAGTAAGAGAGGCAAAAGCCTCCCATCCAAATGGAACTGAGGTAAACCCGGCAGAGTGGATGAGTGCATTAAGTAAAGCATTTGAAGCAGCTGGTGGTTTAGCAGATGTTGAAGCAATCTCAATCGGCGCCCAACAACATGGATTTATCGCACTAGATGAAAAAGGAGCGGTAATTCGTGACGCCCTACTTTGGAATGATCTGCGCTCAGCCTCTGCTGCTGCGGAATTAAATAATGAGTTTGGTGGAGCTGCGCAAACTGCAAAGGCGGTTGGCTCATTACTGGTTGCATCCTTTACGGTTTCAAAGCTTAGGTGGATGGCAAATAATGAAATTGAGAATGCAAAACGGTTAGCAGCAATCGCGCTTCCCCATGATTGGATCTCATGGCAGCTGCAAGGTGGTAGTGATTTTAATAAATTATTTACCGATCGAAGTGATGCCTCTGGCACTGGATATTTTTCTGCGGCCACAAATGAGTATCGAAAAGATTTAGTAGCAATTGCATTAAAAGATAAACGAGATATTTATCTACCAAAGATTGCACCCTTTGATGGTTTTGCAGGCCTTACTAATGAAGGTATTCCAATTGCAGCAGGTGGTGGTGATAATTCCACCGCCGCCTTTGGAGTTGGTGCCAAAAGTGGTGACTTAGTAATCTCACTTGGTACAAGTGGAACTGCCTTTTTTGTTTCAGATACTCCTACCTTTGATCCAGCTGGGCAGATTGCTGGCTTTGCCGATTTAACTGGCAGATTTTTACCACTTGTGTGCACATTAAATGCTGCCAGAGTTTTAGATGCTGTTTCAAAATTACTTGGGGTAAGCCACGATGAGATTGGCAGATTAGCTCTTGCTGCAAAACCTGGCGCGCAAGGTTTGACGCTACTTCCCTACTTTGAAGGTGAGCGAACCCCAAATCGACCAGATGCCAGCGGTTTACTTGCTGGCATAACAAATGAGAATTTAACTAAAGAAAATATTTCACGAGCTGCAATTGAATCTATTTTATGCGCGCTAATTGATTCATTTGAAAACTTAAAATCAACCGGGGCTGCAATTGAGCGAGTTCTAGTAATAGGTGGAGCTGCTAAAAATCCTGGTGTTGGTCCCATCGCCTCTGCAATATTAGGTAGAGAGGTTTTAACCTTTCCACCTCGTGAGTTTGTAGCAGATGGTGCAGCTCGCCAAGCAGCTTGGGCACTTTCTGGGCAGATGCCTAATTGGTCGATTCCAGATGTGATTGCCTACTCAGAAAAGAGTGCACCTTTTATATTAGAGCAGCACCGCAGCCTTAAGGATAATTCGACACCGCTTGAGAGATTTGGAAAGAGTAAGTAAGTATTAAATTGTTTTAACAATTAACTCAGGATTGCCGGTGATAAATTTATTAATCTCATCTAGTTTTGGCTTGCGGATAGATCCATGTGGCATGCTGGCAACGCAGGCTGCAGCAGCCGATGCAAACCTTAAACTTTCAACAGTTTTCTCACCCTTTAAATATGAGTAGGCGTAAGCACCATGAAAGATATCGCCAGTGCCGTTGGTATCTACCGCCTCGATTTGATAAGCACTCAGGTGTTGAGTTTTTAAACTGCCTTTATCTTTAAAGTAACAACCTTTAGATCCTTCGGTAAGTGCAACTAAGTTTCGACGCTCACTCCAAAGTGCCTCAATCACCGCAGCCACTTCCTGCTTACCAGTTACTACCTGAGCAAAGTGAAGTGGCAAGATTAAATCTGAGGCTACCTCGATCATTTGTAGTACTAAGGATTTCTCAACAAAAAATTGTTCAGCATCTAAAATAATAGGAATATTAAGCTCGGCGCATCTTTTCATTACCTCAAGAGTTCCAGGTGGGCAGGTGCCGGCATCTACAAGTAATAGCTCCGCACCTGATACTGCCTTTGCTACCTTTTCTTCACTTGGTAGGCGCAGGTGGTGTAGTGGCGTATCGTCATAAATAATAAATCGCTCACCATCACCGGTAATAAAGATTGTCGCCTCAGCTGGATGAGATTTATCTTCAAAATCTACAAACTCAGTACTGACATTATTTTGAGCGTAATCATCTAAGGCTGATTTCCATTTTTCATCCCCGCTCATTGTGCCGATATAGGCACATGATGCCCCGAGTGAGGCGGCGGCAACTAATGAGTTTCTAACATTTCCGCCAAAGCGATACTCACGTCTTACAATCTTTCCTTTTTCATCTTTCCAGTGAGCATTTGTTGCCAGAATATTGTCATAGGCCATGCAACCTAATCCGATAATCATTACTTAAAGTAAATTACTTACTCATTTGCTGGCAGGCCAGCCTCTTTAAGCGCCTCTTCAGCTTTAAGACCATCATGAATTACGGTGTAGTAAGCACGGGATGCTTTTTGAATATCTTTAGCCCCCCAAACATTTCTGCCCACAACTGCACCCTTTGCACCAGCATCGATTGCATCTCTAGTACTTGCCAGGGCAGCTCCAAGTGTTGGCTCCTTTGGTCCACCGGCAATTACGATTGGTACTGGACAGGATTCAACAATTTGGGCAAATGCTTTTTTATCTCCTGGGTAGCCAACCTTAATTACATCAACTCCGGTTTCAATTCCGACTCTGACCGCCCAAGCGATCTCATCTGGTGAAAAAATAATTTCACCATCTTTATTCTTTGAGTAATCTCTTGGATAGATGTGAGCAATAACTGGAATATTAAAATCAGCAGCCTCGCGAACTGAATCGGTTAACCATTTGATGTACTTACCCTCAGTTTTGCCTCTGACTGGAATTGCAACAGCGAGCGCATCTGCACCTAAGCGAATCGCATCAAGTGGTGAAACTATTAACTCTGAGATTCGATCATCTACGGTAAAGCAACCACCTTGAATAATTAAGGCAGCTTTTCCGGCGTATGGAACCCAAAGATTTTTTGCACTACCTACTTGAATTGTTACCGAGTCAGGCTTTCCGGCCAAGGTTGCAGCCAGAGCTTTTGGTAGGGAGGCTAGGCCGCCAGAGACTGCGTTGCCATAACCGACAAAGTGATCAACTGCTACCCCAAATAGATTGCCAGAGGGGTTTGAAAAGATCCGCTTTAGCCTTACCTCGCGCCCAATACTCATTTTGATCTCCTAGGTGGATGGAAAATTTTATTAACTATAGCGCACGAGAAATTAATGCTTTTGGCTATGGCCTTAATCTTTAATGGAATTGAGCGGTAATAAGTAGTATTAAAGTGTGAACCTGTGATTTAGGGTTACGGGAAATATAACATTCGCATAACTTCCCACTTTTTGGTCAAACACCGTTGTGTTTATCGCTCTGGACGGGTAGACATGTCCATGAAGTCCGACCTATTAGGAGGAATATACGTATGAAGAAACTCTTCTCACGTCGCGCAATGGCTGCAATTGCAGTTGTTGGTGCTTCGTCATTACTACTAACTGCTTGTTCATCATCATCTGATGATGCAGGTGGCGACAAGGTAGGCGTTTCGCTTATCCTTAAAAATGATACAAACCCATTCTTCGTCGCAATGACAAAGGGAGCAAAGGCTAAGGCTGCCGAACTTGGTGTAAGCCTAAGCGTTGCTGCTGGAAAAGATGAGAATGATGATGCTGCACAGATTGCTGCAATTGAAAACGCAATCTCAAAGAAGGATGCTGGTATTTTGATTACA
>CANHGU010000038.1 GCA_947460855.1 Candidatus Nanopelagicaceae bacterium
ATTAAAACCACGGTAAAGATAGATGCGGCATCACCTTCAACCAGGGTCATAGCTGCGGTTAGGAAGACAGTCGACATTGCTCCTGATAACAGGTTAACTCGAACTGGAGTTCCATACTTAGCGCTGAACTCACCAAACCAGCCGCTAAAGAATGTGCCATCAGCTGCTGCAATTGCTTGAATACGATCTGTTGCCATCATCCAAGCACTACCTAATGAGATTAAGCCAAAGATAAATAGCAGAGCGGTAAGACCAACTAAGAAATCAGCGGCTCCTCCATAAACTGAGTAAACCTCTTTTACTGCGCCTAAAAATCCAGTTAATCCTTCAACCTGATCACTTGGCACAATTAAAATAATTGCTAATACCGGCAAGATATAAGCAAGTGTGGCAATTACACTTCCACGTCTAATTGCAGGTGCGGTGTCTTTTTTAGCATCAAACATTTCAGCAGAGGCTGCATTTGGTGCTTCAAAGCCAACGTATGAGAAGAGAATTACTGGCGCGATTGCAATAAAGCCGCCCAGTGTTGGAGTGAGTCCTGCAAAATCAAATGGTTGAAAACCATTTTTAATACCATAGATAGCGGTAGTAATTACTAGGGATGAGATCACAATTACCTTAGCGATCGCACCAGCACCAATAAACCTCTTACCTAACTTTAAGTTAATTACCGCTAGATAGATAGCGCTCCAAATAAATGCTAATTTAAATATCCACTCACCAAGTGAGCCGCCCTTTATCTCAAAGACATAACCGCTAAAGGCATCAAAGGCGATAAAGCAAAGTGAGCCACCTAGCCAAAGTGGATTGGTAATCCAATATAAAACTGAGGCAATACCAGCAGCTAATCTGCCGTAAGCAAATTTAACCCATTGATAAAGACCACCCTCTTCTGGAAAGGCTGATCCAGTCTCAGCCATCAACATCGCAATTGGAATTAAGAAGGTAAAGGCGACAAAGATTGCCCAAAACAATGATTGGGCGCCACCGGTGGCAATAGTTGCAATAGTGTCGAGGGAGATAATCGCTGCGACAATAAATAATGTGATATCAATTCGAGCAAGTGATTTGATAAATCGCTTCTCTTGAGATTTTGCAAGTGCAGTTGATTGGGTATTTATGTTGTTAGCCATATGAAATTTTATAGTTAAATCCAGTTACTTCCAAGTAATATCTTGGTTTACTTTTCTAACCTAACCGCCATTGCCGTTCCGTGAGCAGGTAGATCCTCAGCGTTTGCCAAGGTAATTACCGCAGCCGCCACCTGGTTAAATGCATTTTGGTCGTAGTGGATAACTGAAATGTTACGCATAAAAGTATTTACCGATAACCCACTTGAGTGACAGGCGCAGCCACCGGTTGGTAGCACATGATTAGAGCCTGCGGCGTAATCGCCAAGTGAGACTGGGGAGAAGCGATCTAAAAATATCGCGCCAGCATTTCTAATCTCAGCTGATACTGATTTAGAGTTTTTAAGAATTAACTCCAGGTGCTCTGGTGCGTAAGCATTAATCACATCCACACCTTGCTTAATGGAATCTACTAAAACAATTGCAGATTGATTTCCAGATAAAGCTGCTTTTACTCGCTCTTTGTGTTTAGTTTTATCCACCTGAATCACCAGCTGCTCATGCACTTTGGCAATTAAGTCTTTAGAGTCAGTTACCAACACTGCAGCAGCCATCTCATCATGCTCTGCTTGGCTAATTAGATCTGCAGCCACATCAATGGCAAGGGCGGAATCATCAGCCAAGATGGCAATCTCAGTTGGACCTGCCTCTGAATCAATTCCAATTAAGCCACGCAGGGAACGTTTTGCTGCTGCCACATATATATTGCCGGGACCGGTAACTAAATCAGCACTCTCACAAAGATTTTTAACACCATAAGCAAACATGGCAATCGCCTGTGCTCCACCAACTGCATAAACTTCATTAACGCCAAGTAATTGACAGGTTGCCAGGATGATTGAGTTTGGCAGACCACCATTTTCTTTTTGTGGTGGTGAAGCTAATGCAATACTTGTAACCCCTGCGATCTGTGCTGGTACTGCATTCATAATTACCGAGCTTGGATAAGATGCAATTCCACCCGGTACATAAAGACCAACTCGATCTACCGCTCTAAAGGTGCGATCAATATCTCCACCAGCAATAACTGAGAAGGAGCTATCGGTTGGCAGCTGAGTGCGGTGATACTTTCTCACCTGATCAATTGCTAGCTCAAGTGATTTTCTAATCGCTGGATCTAAAGCTGATAAAGCATTTTTTAACTCATCATCGCTAACCCGAATAGATTTAGGAGTAACACCATCAAACTCGGTTGCTAATTTAATTAACTCTGTTTCATCGCCATCTTTTACTCGCTTCAAAATTGGCGCAATCTTTATCATCGCACTCTCAACTGAGAGATTTGCTCTTGGGATTAACTTTTTATACTCACTCTTACTGAGTTTTTGACCAGTTATATCTAACTGCCTAATTAACATGGCCACAGTTTAACGCTTTGTTTTAATCAACCTTTTCCACTGCACTTGTTGCAACCCTGCGAAGGAATGTGTCGACTAGATCAAAGGCACGCTTATCTGAGAATGGTTGCTCACGTTTAGTTTGCTCGCGCAGCCTTTCAACATCAACTCCCTCTGCCTCAACCTCAGCACATCCACCCTCCATTGCCAGCCACTCCTGAAGAACTTGTGAGTCAATCTCTGGATGAAACTGCACGCCAAGAGTTCTACCCATTACAAATGCTTGGCTTGCTACTTCACTTCTTGCGATCTCAAGAGCTGCTTTTGGCAGTGTCCATCGATCCCAGTGGTACTCAAACCAGGGGCCAGTTGGAATTAAAGTTTTATCATCTGATTCAATCTCAAACCAACCAAGCTCAGCTTTAGGACTTCTAGCAACAGAGCCACCTAACGCTCTTGCCATTAATTGACCGCCAAAGCAGATACCAAAGATAGGAATACCATCGTTGTGGGCTGTTTTTAACTTTGCCAGCTCTGGTGTTAACCACTTACCAATTCGCTCATCTTCGTAGGCGCCATATGGGGCGCCCATAGGAACGATCACATCGTAATTAGAGAAGACCGGAAAGTTAACCTCAATATTTGGATTTGAGTAATTACTCTCTGGAACTACTAAAAACCGCTCAATTTCATAGCCATGTTTTTCAAAGGCGCGCCAGATTGGTCCACCAAGGGAGACATGATCATGTTCGATTAATAATGCGCGCATTTTTTTGTTATGACTGCTGATTCATCGACCAAAGAGTCCAGATAAAGGTTCTAACACTCTTTGGTTGTCTTAGAATATAAAGAATCTGTTGGGCAACATCTGCTGGCCGCAAATAGGTAGCAAGCTTTTCCATGCCGGGAGTTCGCCCGGTTCCCATTGCAAACTCAGTATCTACTCCTGCTGGGCAAACTAAGGCAACTCTTATGCCTTTTTCTCGAAGCTCTCGGTCTAATGCTGCGGCAATTCCAACCTGGGCATGTTTGGTGCCGGAGTAAATTGCTTGATTAGCTGCTGCATGAAAGCCGGCGACGGATGCGGTAATAACAATGTCACCAGTTGCTGCTTTGATCATTGAAGGAAGAGCGGCTCTAATAATATGTATTGTGGCATCGATATTTGTCCGAAGCATCGAGGTGATCTGTTCATCGCTGTAATCTAAAATTGAGCCATACATACCAATACCGGCATTGGGAATTACCGCATCAATCTTGCCAAATTTACTAAGTGCTGCTGCCACTATCTGGCGGGTGACCTGCGGATCTGCGCAATCACCAGCTAGGGATGTGGCGTTGTTATCGCCTAACTCTTTTACTAGTTGATCTAGCTTTTCTTTAGTCCTGGCATTTAAAACTACTTTGGCGCCAGCATCTACGGCCGCATATGCCAGTTGTTGGCCAATACCAGAGGTTGCACCGGTGATAATTAATACCTCACCGGTTAGATCACGTAATTTATATGCAGCAGATTGATTGGTGGCCATCATGCTTGAAATATACCGCCAATAGCCAAAACCTTTAAATCACACTTCCAATTATCAAAAGTGATAGATAGGGTAACGGCATGAAATTATTTGGCGAAAGTGGCGACCGGGAAAAATTTAGAAAGTTAACTAGCCATCCACAACAAGTCTTAGGTTGTGAGTTATTTGAAGCATTAGATGGTGATATGCGCGGTCAGCGAATGCTTCGCATTCGAAATGGTGAGATTGAGATTGAAGTATTAGTAGATCGCGGCTTTGATATTGGCCGAGTTTTATATCAAGGAATTCCAACTCAGTGGGTTTCACCTGCTGGCTTTCGCCACGCCCACACCTTTACTCCCTCTGCAATTGAGCCAGATGGTTGGGGATGGCTGCGCACCTGGCAGGGTGGATTTTTATCAACTATAGGTATTGATCATGTTGGTGGACCTAAGAGCACACCTAATCGACATTTACATCCTGGCATAACAGCTGAGCGCAGATTTACCGGCGGCTTTATCTCACTATCGCCAACCACAATTGAAAAGGTTGATGTGGATTGGAATAAAGGAACCATTGAGGTAGTCGCAAAGGTCAGACAAGCGGCTGCCTTTGCGGAGCATTTAGTTTTAACTCGAAAGATCACCATGAACTTTGGTGAATCAACATTTAAATTATCTGACTTTATTCAAAATGATGGTTATATCGAAGAGCCGGTGCAACTGCTTTATCACATCAATTTAGGCTGGCCATTTTTAGCACCCGGAACAACACTTGAAACATCATGTAATCAGATGTTGGGATGTATTGATTCGGCTAAAGGTGCTGATCCATCGGTTATGCCTTCGCCAACACCAAAAGATATTGAACAGGTTTGGGATTTCAACGCACCAGCTGGTTTGCAGTGGGCGAAGATGCGAAATGAAAATGCTGGCGGGCGAGGCCCACTTAGTATGAAGATTGAGTGGGATGGTAAACAACTTCCTCACTTTATGCAGTGGCGAAATGCTTGTGAGGCACTTTATGTCCAAGGTTTAGAGCCAGCAACCACTGGCTTAAAGGGAAGAGAGGGTGATGACTCCCACGCCGGTCCTGCGCCAATGGTTGCCCCCGGAGGTAGTAGGCAATTTGATTTAAACTTTATTTTTGAAAGCGGAAAGTAGTTGGCAAAAGCTTTTTTTGTAGCAGGCCTTGCCGGCTCTGGCAAAAGTTACTACTCCAGGATGTTAGCTAAGGAGCTTGATCTTAAGATAATTGATTTTGATGATAACTTTAATGAGTTTATTAAAGCTCATAAAAGTGAGTATGAGCAGTTAGGTAGTGAGAAGTTCTTAGCAAATTATGCAATGCAGCGGTATAAAGATTTAATTGATCGCGCAGTAGCTGCTTTAAAACAGAATAAATCAGTTGTAATTGCTGCACCTTTTTCAAAACAGATGGCAGATCAAAGTTTATGGGATGAGTTAATTGCGCCAATAAAAAGTTTTGATGCAAATCCAACTCTCTACTGGGTAGTAATTCCTGATGAGCTGCGAAAGAAGCGATTAATCACACGAAGTGAGATTAGAGATGCTGAGAAGATCAAAAAAATCGATCAATACATCTCCTCCTCACCCGCATCGGTGCCAGTGGTGGCACACATCCTGATCCAGGGTGATAAGCCCTTTGTTGCTGGCTTGAAAGGTAACGTTTAGATAAATATCCTCGTTTAAGGC
>CANHGU010000039.1 GCA_947460855.1 Candidatus Nanopelagicaceae bacterium
AGCACCTGCTCCAACTAACGTATGAATTTCATCGATAAATAAAATAATATCGCCACGAGTTCTAATTTCTTTTAGCACTTTCTTCAATCGCTCTTCAAAATCACCACGGTAGCGAGAACCAGCCACCAATGCGCCAAGATCTAATGAGTAAAGTTGTTTATCTTTAAGTGTCTCTGGAATATCACCTTTGACAATTGCTTGGGCTAAACCCTCAACAACTGCAGTCTTACCAACTCCTGGCTCACCAATTAATACTGGATTATTTTTAGTTCTGCGAGACAGTACCTGCATTACTCGCTCAATCTCTTTTTCACGGCCAATTACTGGATCTAACTTTCCTTCACGAGCTGCTTGAGTTAGATTGCGACCGAATTGATCTAATACTAAAGAGGTTGATGGTTGTCCCTCTGCTGGTCCACCAGCTGCAACGGCTTCTTTGCCTTGATAGCCAGATAGCAATTGAATAACTTGCTGGCGAACACGAGAAAGATCAGCGCCAAGTTTTACAAGCACTTGTGCAGCTACACCTTCGCCTTCACGAATTAATCCTAAAAGAATGTGTTCAGTGCCAATGTAGTTGTGTCCTAATTGCAAAGCCTCACGAAGTGATAGCTCCAAAACTTTTTTAGCTCTTGGTGTAAATGGGATATGTCCAGATGGTGCTTGCTGACCTTGGCCAATAATCTCTTCAACTTGTGAGCGAACAGCTTCTAATGAAATTCCAAGTGATTCAAGTCCTTTAGCAGCAACGCCTTCACCTTCGTGTATTAAACCTAAAAGAATGTGTTCGGTGCCAATGTAATTATGGTTGAGCATGCGTGCTTCTTCCTGCGCCAATACAACAACGCGTCTGGCACGATCTGTAAACCGCTCAAACATCTGGCTTATCCTTCCCTCGATGTAAATAGCCTAATGCCAAGTGCCGACCTTGCGCACTTCGATTTGGCTGTGAATAACTCGCCCATATATTGGGTGGGTTATGGCTCTATAACCCCATAAGTAGGGCATTTATGCCCAAAAGCTTAAAGAATTTTCAGCATTCTGGTATTTCCCAGGGTATTGGGCTTAACACTCTCTAAATCCAAAAACTCAGCTATACCTTCATCATATGAACGAAGTAATTGAGTATAAACATCTGGCTCAACTGGTGTTCCTTGAATTTCTGCAAATCCATGCGAGCCAAAAAATTTAGTTTCAAAGGTTAAACAAAAAACTTTTTTAACTCCAACTTCTTTTGCTTTATTTAAAATATTTTCTAAAATAGCATGTCCAATACCCTTGCTATGCATTGATTTAATCACTGCAACAGTTCGAACCTCTGCCAAATCCTCCCAAAGCACATGTAGTGCTCCGCAACCAACAACCTCGCCATTAACCTCTGCCACAGTAAACTCTTGAACGCTTTCAAATAATGTAACAGTCTCTTTTGAAAGTAGCTTCCGCTCTGAAGCATATGCATCTACAATTGCTCTAATTTTCTTAACATCAGAGGTTTTTGCTGGCCTAACAACAACTGACATTACTCATCTCCTGCAGTTGGCTTAACTAGTGGGAACAATATT
The DNA here is from genome assembly GCA_947460855.1 of Candidatus Nanopelagicaceae bacterium. Taxonomy (GTDB): domain Bacteria; phylum Actinomycetota; class Actinomycetes; order Nanopelagicales; family Nanopelagicaceae; genus Nanopelagicus. Next base: position 1,563 of record CANHGU010000039.1, read on the forward strand.
GTCTCTCTAATACCTAGCCCGGTTAGAGCCATTAATAATCGATCAACTCCCATTCCCATACCACCCATTGGTGGCATGCCATGCTCCATCGCTCTTAAGAAATCTTCATCTAATCCCATAGCTTCTAAATCACCTGATGCACCAAGTTTCGCTTGCTCAACTAAACGCTCACGTTGAATAACTGGATCAATCAACTCAGAGTAGCCAGTTGCCAACTCAAATCCTTCAATATAAAGATCCCACTTCTCAGCCACTCCTGGAATTTGGCGATGTGCTCTAACTAGTGGAGAGGTGTCTATCGGAAATCCTTTAACAAAGGTTGGTCCAGACAATTTATCTATTGCAGAGTGTTCAAAAATTTCCTCAGCTAATTTGCCGGTTACCCACTTTGGATCTACTTTAATTCCTAACTTAGTAGCAATCTTTTTTAAATCATCGATTGAGGTTTGGGCATTGACTTTTTGCCCAACTGCATCTGATATTGCATCAAATAGTGAAACCTCACTCCACTTGCCGCCTAGATCTAACTCCCGTCCATCATGGTGAACCACAACATGTGACCCAAATACTGATTTAGCAGCATCTTGAACCAAACTTCTGGTGAGCTCAGCCATCGTGTCCCAATCACCATATGCCTCATAAGTTTCAATCATTGCAAACTCAGGTGAATGAGAGGAGTCGGCACCTTCGTTACGAAAATTTCTATTTATTTCAAAGACTTTTTCAAGGCCGCCAACAACACATCTTTTTAAATAAAGTTCAGGAGCGATTCTTAGAAATAAATCCATCTCATATGCGTTGCTAAAAGTTTTAAAAGGTCTAGCTGCTGCCCCGCCATGCATAACCTGAAGCATTGGTGTTTCAACCTCTAAAAAGTTGCGTGAGTTAAATGTGTTCCGGAGCGAGCGCATCACCGCTGGCCGTAATCTGGCATTACTCCTTGCCTCTGCTCTAACTATTAAATCCACATAACGCATTCGCACTCGACTCTCCTCAGAGAGTGGCTTGTGCTCAACTGGAAGTGGTCTAAGCGCCTTAGCTGCCAAAGTAAATGAGTTAGCCAAAATTGATAACTCACCTCGCTTTGAAGTAATTACCTCACCGGTTACCGAGACTATGTCTCCTAGATCAATCTCAGATTTCCAAATTTCAAGTTGCTCTTCACCAATTTTATCTAGTGAAAACATCGCTTGTAGCTCTGTGCCATCACCTTCCCGCAGATTCGCAAAACATAATTTTCCGGTATCGCGCTTGAAAATTACTCGGCCAGTGACTGATTCAATAATGCCAGTTGAAACATCGATTGCAAGATCTTTATGTTTTTCGCGAATCTCAAGCAGGGAAGTGGTTCTTGGTACCGAGACTGGGTACGGCTGGCCACCACGCTTTAATATGCCGGCTCGTTTTTCCCGCCGAATTCTTAGTTGTTCAGGTAGGTCATCTTCATCAGCCATGATGAGTTAAATCCTATCCTGCGCTGGTATGGTTATGAATTAATTACGCTCATGTACTAAGCGCAATCCTATTAAAGTCAGATCTGGTTCGTGATACTCAATGGTTTCACTTATTCCAAGTACAAGCGGGGCAAGGCCACCAGTTGCAATTACCGATACCTCGCCACTATCTGGATATAGATCAGCAAGCTCATCAATTATTCGATTTACTAAGCCATCTACTTGGCCAGCAAAGCCATAAATAGTTCCAGATTGCAGCGCCTCAACAGTATTCTTCCCAATTACCGATTTTGGTTTTACTAATTCAACTTTACGAAGCTGAGCAGCTCGCGCAGCTAATGCTTCAACTGAAATCTCAATGCCAGGGGCGAGTGCTCCACCTAAGAACTCACCCTTTGGTGAGACCACATCTAAATTTGTTGATGTTCCAAAATCAACCACAATTGCTGGGCCTTGCTCGCCGTATAAAGTAAAGGCAGCTAATGAATTAACAATTCGATCAGCACCAATCTCTTTTGGATTGTCTACTAGTAAGGGCACGCCAGTTTTTATCCCCGGTTCAATAATTGTTGTTGGAATATCATCATAATGATCATCAATTAACTTTCTAATCTCTCTAAGGACTGCTGGCACAGTTGAACAGATCGCTACCCCAGTGATATCAAAGCCAGCTACTAGTGCTGCGTATTGCAGCCATAACTCATCGGCGGTATCTCTTGGGTCGGTTTTAACTCGCCAAGATTGCTCTAACTTATCCTTATTAAAAACTCCTAAGACTGTGTTTGTATTGCCAACATCGATTGCAAGTAACATTATTTTCCCTTTCTAAAATCTAGCCCGATATCTAAGGCTGGTGCGGAGTGTGTTAATGCGCCAACAGCTAAATAATCAACTCCAGTGTTAGCGTAATTTTTTGCATTAGAAAGTGTTAACCCACCAGATGCCTCTAACTTTATTGACCCACCAGTAATCAAAACCGCCTGTGCGCATTGCTCTGGACTCATATTATCTAGCAAGATTAAATCAGGCTTAAGTGATATTGCCTCTTGTAATTGTTCTATTGAATCCACTTCAATTTCAATAAACTTATCTGGATACATTTTTCTAATTGCATTAAACGCTGGCGTAATACCACCGGCTGCAACAATATGGTTATCTTTAATTAATGCTGACTCTGAAAGTGATAATCGATGATTTACGCCCCCACCCATTCGAGTGGCGAACTTTTCTAATTGTCTAAGTCCGGGTGTAGTTTTACGTGTATCTCTAACTTTACATTTAGTACCAGTAGTTGCTTCAACCCATTGACTTGTTAAGGTTGAAATACCACTTAAATGGGATAAAAAGTTAAGCGCAGTTCTTTCAGCAAGTAGCAATTTTTTAGTGTTGCCTTGCGCAGTAATTAAAACTTTACCAGCTAAAACTTTCGCTCCTTCATCTACCAAAACCTCGTAATGATTTACACCGCAGTACTCAAGGACAGCTGCTGCCACATGTAAGCCGCTAATAACGCCAGCTGCTCTAGATGTGAAATCTGCTGTGCTCACCTGAGAATCTGAGATAGTTGCAGTCGATGTTAAATCCGTACCGCCAGCTAAATCTTCACCAATCGCATCTTTTACAATCTGAAATATGTGATTTGGAGATAGACCTAATGATTTTAAATTATCGCGTAGTTGATTCACTTAGATCACCTCCACATCGGTATGCCAATTTCCATCTGCATCAATACTTTCAATAACTCTACTTAACCACTTATCAGAGCTTTGCGGGTAATCACTGCGCCAGTGAGAGCCACGGGACTCAGTTCTTATCAATGCTGATTTAACAATTGCAGTTGCAAGTAGATGCAGATTAGATGCCTCCCATGCCTCAATTCTTGGTTCACTACTAGTTAACTTAGATAGCTCCTGCAAAGTTTGCATAGTTTTACGTAGTGAACTTTCAGAGCGCATTACGCCAGCACCTTCACTCATTGCAATTTGCAGTGGTAGTAAAATTTTTGGATCAAGTAATACTGTTTTCTTCTCTTCAATAGGCTCTTCTTGAGCGGGCAGCTCTTCTGCAAGAGTTGCTGCAATCCGAGCGCCAAATACCAAACCTTCTAGTAATGAGTTTGATGCTAATCGATTAGCTCCATGGGCGCCTGTGCAAGCTGATTCACCGCAAATATAAAGACCTGCTACCGATGATTGGCCATTTAAATCCACCGTTACACCACCTGAGGCGTAGTGAGATGCGGGAGCTACTGGAATCTTTTCCTTAGTTGGATCAATTCCATTTGCAATACATGATGCGTAAATTGTTGGAAACCTACTTGCAAAATCCTTTATTTTTGTTGCATCTAGCCATACATGTGGTTGACCACTTTGTTGCATTTGATTAAATATCTCCTTGGCAACAACATCTCTTGGTGCTAAATCTGCTTGTGGATGCTTACCAATCATAAATTGTTCATTTTTATGATTAAGTAATATGGCACCTTCACCGCGCAAAGCCTCACTAATTAAAGGTTGTTGACCTCTATTTGC
>CANHGU010000040.1 GCA_947460855.1 Candidatus Nanopelagicaceae bacterium
CATAACTACGTGACCATGCCGATATGGCATCTAATATTGGTAGTAGCTCTCTTGATTTTATTGGAAGAGTTACCCAGTTAAGCCTGGTTTTAGCTTCGGTATTAGGTCCCCAAATTGTTGAATCCTGGTGGGCTAATCTTTTTGCAACAGCATTTAAATCGGCCAATATACTTAGATCAACATTGTTAGCTTTAATTCCAGATATTTTCATATTAGTCCCAGCAATGGATCCTTCATAGCATGTAACAATCTGAAGATATTGGTAGAAATATGAGAAATTGAAAGGGCAGCTTATTCACCAGATTTCTCGATACTTTCTTTAGCAGCTTTTACAATATTCTCAACTGTAAATCCAAACTCTCTGAATAAAATTTCTCCGCTAGCTGAAGCTCCAAAGTTGTTGACAGAAATTGCAACACCACTATCACCAATGAATTGGTACCAAGGCTGCGCAACACCGGCTTCAATACTAACTCGGGCCTTAATAGTTTTTGGAAGGACTTTTTCCCGATAACTCTCATTCTGCTCTGCAAACCATTCAAGACATGGTGCGCTAACAACTCTTGCATTTATACCTTCAGTTGATAATTTATCTTGGGCGGCAATAGCTAAACTAACTTCAGATCCCGTTGCTATTAAAATAACATCACAATCATTACTTAATACATTCGAACTATTTGACACTATATATGCACCTAGTGCAGCGTCACTTGCTGAATTATACTTAGTTCGATCAAGAACCGGTAAATTTTGACGAGAAAGTATCAATCCACAAGGTTTTGCTCTCTTTATTATTTCTTGCCAGCAGACACTTACTTCATTTGCATCAGCTGGTCTAACAACTGCAAATCCTGGAATAGTTCGCAATGACGCAAGATGCTCAACTGGTTGATGAGTTGGTCCATCTTCACCAAGCCCGATCGAATCATGCGACCAGATGTATGTAACTGGTAGTTGCATTAACGAAGATAGTCGTACCGCACCTCGCATATAGTCGCTAAATACAAGAAAAGTTCCACCAAATGGTTTTACTAATCCATGAAGTGCCATTCCGTTTAAAATTGATCCCATGGCATGTTCACGGATTCCAAAGTGAATAATTCGTCCAAATGGGTTAGCTCCAGCCATTTTGCTTGCGCTTGGCAGAAAGGATCCACCATCCTCAATAGTTGTGTTGTTGCTTTCAGCTAAATCCGCTGAACCGCCCCAAAACTCCGGAAGGACTTTCGCGATCGACTGGATTACCTTTCCAGAGGCTGCTCTTGTTGACAATGCCTTATCAGCAGGAAAAATTGGTAGGGTTTTTTCCCATTCAGCCGGCAGACTCTTATTAAGTAATCTGTTTAGTAACAGGGCAGCTTGTGTATTTTCCTTTTTCCAAGATTGGAATTTCAAATCCCATTGATCGTATAATTCTTTCCCGCGTCGCTTAACATCTCTGGTATATTCGATGACATCATCAGGAGCGATAAATATTTCTTCAGGATTTAAACCTAATAATATCTTTGTTGCACTAATTTCTTCATTACCTAAAGCAGAGCCATGCGCTTTCGAAGTACCTTTTGCATTTGGCGCAGGCCATGCAATAACTGTATGCAGGTGAATTAATACTGGGCGATCTTTAATTGCTAGAGCTGAAATCATTGCACGTTCTAGAGATTCACGGTCAACATCACCATCTGATTTTGTGGCAACGATAATTACTTCCCAGCCATAAGCGCGATACCTGGCATCGATATCCTCAGTGCAGGTTATGTGCGTGTCACCTTCAATAGAAATCCGGTTATCATCATAAATCATCTTCAAATTTCCAAGTTGTTGTGTGCCAGCCAGTGAAGAGGCTTCGGCACTTACTCCTTCTTGCAAATCACCATCAGAACACATAACCCAAATATTGTGATCAAAAATATCTGTGGCATTTTTTGGGTCTAATAATCCCTTTTCATATCTGGCGGCCATAGCCATACCAACACCATTAGCTACTCCTTGACCTAATGGTCCAGTAGTTGTTTCAACACCTAATGTATGGCCATACTCAGGATGGCCAGGAGTTTTAGCATTAAATGTTCGAAAACTTTTTAAATCATCAAGTTCAACACCATATCCACAAAGGTAGAGCTGTATATATAGAGTCAGCGAGGAGTGACCGCATGAGAGAATAAACCGGTCTCTTGCTATCCAGTTTGGGTTTGCAGGATCGTGCCGAAGAATTCTTTGAAAAAGCGTGTAAGCAACTGGTGCGAGTGACATTGCAGTACCTGGGTGGCCGTTACCAACCTTCTGTGCAGCATCCATCGCCAGCGCACGCGAAATTGCAACCGCTTTATCATCATTACTGCTCCATTTTATTTGAGTCATTATTTTACCTTTCGTAGTTTAAATCCGGATCCAGAAACCTTTATCACTGTCCAAGCACTACCCCAAACAAGAGTAGCTCCTAATAAATGAAAACCAACGATTAATTCTGGTAATCCGGTGGCATATTGAACATAACCCACCAAACCCTGTGCTAGTAATATCAGAAGTAATATCTGCATCTTTTTAGCAAGCAAGAGTGCATTAGTCTGGCGAATAAATAACCAAAGTATTGAAGTTAATACTAAAAGCATAATTACAAGGTCTGCGTGAAACCATGATACAGATCTTGGGTCAAATCCAAATCTTTTCGCTTTCTCGTCTCCGGCATGAGGACCACTACCCGTAACTATTGTTCCTGCTATCAACACAAGGAGTGTTAACCAAATAAGAATTGGCATTAGTGCAGCAATTAGTCCGCTTGGAGTTTGTTTAATTATTCCAATCATTTCATATCGTAATGAAATGGCCCCCGCAATAAGGAAGATTGAGAGTAAAAAATGGCCAGCTACTGGAATTGGGTTAAGATCTGTTAAGACTGTTATTCCACCTAAAATGCCTTGACCAAAAATTCCAAGCACTTGAAGTGCTGCTAGAAGTCGAATGCGCCGCTTTGTAGCAGATTTCTTTGAAGTTCTTATTGCAATTATCAGTGCAGCGGCAGCACAAAATAGTAATACGAAAGTTAGTAACCTATTACCAAATTCAATCCAGGCATGAAGTTGTTCCTCTGTTTGATGGGGCACTGGCGTATATGAGCCAGGGGTGCATTCTGGCCAGGTTGGGCAGCCGAGCCCGGAGCCGGTAAGTCGAACAGCGCCACCAGTCACAATTAGGGCAGCCTGTAAGAAAACCAATAGTGAAAAGATTTTTGCAGCAATTGAACTCTTGGCCAGCAACATGATTTAAGCCTATTGGTTTTCCGAGACGCCCAGCATGATGGCCCACCGAGTAAGGCGCATTTCACATATATAAGGGCCGAATGGATTGGCGCTTGGGCGGGAATTACGCAACACTTATGTTGTGAAAAAGAGTGAGCCAGATAAGACCCGTGATCAGGTTGTGCGATCCATTTTAGAGTCCGGCCCAGCTACCGCTGTTGATCTTGCTGACAAATTGTCTATTACTGCTGCAGGCGTGCGACGCCATTTAGATTCACTAATCGCTGAGGGAGTATTAAGTGCTCGAGAGCCTTATCAGTCGAAGGCGCTTAGAGGCAGGGGAAGACCTTCCAAGGTTTTTGTAATGACAGATAAAGGGCGAGAAAAATTCGAACACTCTTACGATGATCTTGCAGTTGCTGCCCTTAAGTTTATGGCAAGTAAAAATGGTTCACATCTGGTAAATGAGTTTGCGAAAATAAGAGCAAATGATTTCGAACGAAAGGGCGAGCAAATTCAGAACTCCGGGAAATCAGTTTCTGAAAAATCTAAAGCTCTTGCGAAGTTGTTAACAAAAGAGGGTTATGCCGCTACGACAGATAAAATGGGTAGCGGTGAAGAAATTTGTCAGCACCATTGCCCAATTGCACACGTTGCATCTGAGTTTCCTCAGCTCTGCGAGGCAGAGACTGCGGCTTTTTCAGCGATCCTTGGAACCCATGTCCAACGTCTAGCGACAATTGCTCATGGTGATGGCGTTTGCACAACATTCATTCCATCAAACAACCCTAAAAAAAGCACTGTAAAAATAAAAGAAGGAGCACACTAATGACCCAGATCGCGCACCCAGAGCTAGATGGAATTGGAAAGTATGAATACGGCTGGGCGGACAAAACTGATGCCGGCTCAAATAGCCGTCGTGGTCTAAATGAAGAGGTAGTTAGAGATATCTCTGCTAAAAAGAGTGAGCCTCAGTGGATGCTAGATCTACGGCTTAAAGGATTGTCGTTATTTGATAAGAAGCCAATGCCAAGTTGGGGATCTGATTTAAGTGGAATTTTCTTTGACACAATAAAGTACTTCGTTCGTTCAACCGAGAAACAAGCAACCTCTTGGGAAGATCTGCCAGATGATATTAAAAATACCTATGATCGACTTGGTATACCAGAGGCTGAAAAGAAGAGATTAGTTTCCGGAGTTGCTGCGCAGTATGAATCTGAAGTTGTTTATCACTCAATTCGGGAAGATCTTGAAAAGCAAGGAGTTTTATTCCTTGATACCGATACTGCCCTTCGTACACACCCGGAGCTTTTCAAAGAGTATTTTGGAACAGTAATTCCAGTCGGTGATAATAAATTTGCAGCCCTTAATACTGCAGTCTGGTCTGGTGGATCATTTATTTATGTACCAAAAGGCGTAAAGGTGGATATTCCACTTCAAGCATATTTCCGAATCAATACTGAAAATATGGGTCAATTTGAGCGAACCTTAATTATCGCTGATGAAGATTCATACATTCATTATGTTGAAGGCTGTACTGCACCTATTTACTCATCTGATTCATTGCACTCTGCTGTAGTTGAAATTATCGTCAAGAAGAATGCACGCGTGCGCTATACAACCATTCAGAACTGGTCAAATAATGTTTATAACTTAGTAACTAAGCGCGCAACCTGTGCTGAAGGTGCAACTATGGAATGGATCGATGGAAATATTGGATCTAAAGTCACCATGAAATATCCAGCAGTTATGTTGATGGGCCCACACTCAAAAGGCGAAACTCTCTCAATCGCATTTGCTGGCGAAGGTCAACACCAAGATGCTGGGGCAAAAATGGTTCACGCTGCCCCATATACATCATCAACAATTATTTCTAAATCAGTAGCTCGTGGTGGAGGAAGAACTTCTTACCGGGGTTTAGTAAAAGTTGAAGCAGGAGCTCATCACTCAAAGAGCACAGTTAAATGTGATGCGCTTTTAATCGACACTATTTCTCGCTCTGATACATATCCATATGTTGATGTTAGAGAAGATGATGTTTCTATGGGTCATGAAGCAACAGTTTCTAAGGTGAGCGATGACCAACTGTTTTATCTTATGTCTCGTGGCTTAAGTGAAGATGAAGCAATGGCGATGATTGTTCGTGGCTTTATTGAGCCAATCGCAAAAGAGTTGCCAATGGAGTACGCACTTGAGTTAAACCGACTGATCGAAATGCAAA
>CANHGU010000041.1 GCA_947460855.1 Candidatus Nanopelagicaceae bacterium
CTACTGGCGTACTTAACCCCATCTATTAGGCTGGAAAATGAGGGTTTTTCACTCTCTTTCATCGGCGGTACATTTTTAACTCTAATCAAAATAAAGAGTGCAATAAAGTAGGTAAGAATGTCTAAAATAAATCCAGCCTTAACACCAGCTATTGAAATTAATACACCAGCAAGAGCAGGACCGGCAATCATGCCGGCCTGCCAACGCAAACTCATTAACGCACTTGCGGCGGGTAGATCTTTGTGGCCAACTAACCTAGGCAAAATCGCATCGGCACTAGGCCGCTGTAAGCCATCAACTGCAGAAAAGAGTGCTGCGACTATGTAGATCAGCAGCAGTTTAGGCTCTGGTAGCAATGCATTGATTAACAAAATTGAAGATAGGAAAAGGGCGGCAAACTCAGTTGCCCAGATCATCTTTTTGCGATCCATATGATCGGCTAGGACGCCGCCATAGAGACCAAAGATCACCAACGGAATAATCTCAACCAAGCCGATTAAACCAACTGCAAGATAGGAGCCGGTCAACTGCTTTACTTGAAAGGGCAGCGCCACATAGGTGAACATGGAGCCAAAGTAGGAAATAAGGCCAGAGAGCCACAACCTTCGAAAATCTGGATAACGTCTAAGTGGCGAGAAGTCGATAGCAAGATTTGCTTTCAAGTTCCTCCAGTACTTATCGGTTAATTAAAACTCTGTTCTGATGTCGGAAATCTACCCGCTGCCACATCAGCAGCAAACTCGCCTGCCGCATCGCTCATCTCTTTTCGCAGATTCCGATACGCCTTAGCTAGCTTTGGCATCTTTTGCGTCAATCCCATCAAATCTGTCCAGACTAAAACCTGGCCATCACAATCTTTACCAGCACCAATACCAATTGTTGGAATTGAAAGTTGGCTAGTTATTTGGGCAGCGAGTGCGGCTGGTACTGCCTCTAAAATTATGGCAAAGACCCCAGCAGCCTCTAGTGCTTTGGCATCTTCAATAACCCGGCTGGCATCATCTCCTCGGCCCTGCACCTTAAAGCCACCTAAGGCATGAACAGATTGGGGAGTAAGACCAATATGTCCCATCACTGCAATTCCTGCTGCAATTAATTTCTTTATCTGTGGCACCACCTTTACGCCACCTTCTAGCTTTACCGCACCAACCTTTGCCTCTTTATAAAATCTAACGCCAGTTGCTAAGGCTTGCTCTGGTGAGCTCTCATAGGAGCCAAATGGAAAGTCGGCAACTACCATCGCCCTTTGACTAGCATTAACTACCGCTCTTGCCATTGGGATTAACTCATCAACGGTTACCGGGATGGTGTTCTCAAACCCTAAAAAATTATTACCGGCAGAATCTCCCACCAGTAAAACTGGGATACCTGCCTGATCAAAGATGGCAGCGCTCATCTGCTCATAACTAGTTAGTACTGCAAACTTTTGCCCCGCCGCCTTCTTGGCAGCTAAATCGGCAATGGAGATTCGAGATATTTGCGCGTTACTCATTACTACTCCTTAAGATCAAGGCCGATTTATCGGTCCCTGTCTTTGCTAGGTGGGCCAACTTTAACTCAAACTGCGCCAGCTGCGCCACCTGAGGTACTCTTGAAAAGTGAGTCAATCCGGTCAGATCCGAGTAGCGCTAGCGCAGATCAATCCAACTGTTGGTGATCTGAAAAATAATGCTGAGCTTGTTTCAAAGTACGCCTTTGATGCTGCTAATGCTGGGGCAGCTGTTGTAGTTTATCCAGAGATGGTTTTAACCGGTTATCCAGTTGAGGATTTAGCAACTAGGCCGTCATTTAGAGCCGCATCAATTACCGCTATTAATGAGTTAGCTGATCGGATAAATAATGAAGGAAATGGCGATCTAACTTTATTAGTTGGCTACCTTGGCCAATCAGATGCCGGCAAGCCACAAAATTGTGTGGCGGTTATTTATCGTGGTGAGATTGTTGCCACCTATATCAAACACCACCTGCCAAATTACGGCGTCTTTGATGAGTATCGAAACTTCACTCCGGGCAATCACTCACTTGTAATTAGAGTTTGCGGCGTTGATATTGGTATTGCTATTTGTGAGGATATTTGGCAGTCAGGTGGGCCAGTAGCCCAACTTGCCCAGCGCAATATCGGCCTGCTACTAGTGCCAAATGGTTCACCATATGAGGTTAACAAGAATGATGCCCGATTAGCTTTGGTGACACAACGAGCACTTGAGATTGGCGCCCCACTTGCTTATGTAAATATGTGTGGTGGCCAAGATGATTTAGTTTTTGATGGCGACACAATTGTTGTTGGTGGCACTGGTCAGGTAATAGCACGCGCCCCACAATTTGAAGAGGGGCTGATGGTAATTGACCTAGATGTGAAATTAGCATCTAGTGATCCAGATTTAATTATCTCAACTGCGCCAAGTGCAAAGCAGGAATGGATTAAACCTGGAATTGCTAGAAGACTTGGTGATTTAGAGGAGATCTGGCAGGGATTAGTAGTTGGCCTTCGAGATTATGTTGAGAAAAATAATTTTAAATCGGTGATCTTAGGTGTATCAGGTGGAATTGATTCGGCACTAGTTGCCACTTTAGCTGCTGATGCAATTGGCCCAGATCGAGTCTTTGGAGTGGCACTACCAAGCAAGTACTCATCTGATCACTCATTAGCTGATGCAAAAGAGTTAGCCTCAAATATTGGTTTAAATTATCGAATCATTGAGATTGCACCGATGGTGGCAAACTTTATTGAAAACTTAAGAGTAGATGGGGTGGCAGAGGAGAATCTGCAGGCCAGAGTTCGAGGCAGCACGCTTATGGCACTTTCAAATCAAGAGGGTCATCTAGTACTTGCAACTGGTAATAAATCTGAGTTAGCAGTTGGATACTCAACCTTGTATGGCGACGCGGTTGGCGGCTTTGCGCCAATTAAAGATCTGTATAAAACTCAAGTTTGGCAATTAGCTAAGTGGCGCAATGAGCTAGCAATTTTGCAAGGTGATACACCACCAATTCCAGTTAGCTCAATTGAAAAGGAGCCAAGTGCTGAGCTTCGCCCTAATCAAAAGGACACCGATTCACTGCCAGATTACAAAGTTTTAGATCAGATTCTTACTATATATATAGATCAAGATGGTGGCCGGCCCGCTGCCCTGGCCGCTGGCTTTGCAGCGGATTTAGTAGATCAGGTTGTGCAATTAGTTGACCGGGCTGAGTACAAAAGGCGGCAGTATCCACCAGGCACAAAGATCTCAAGTAAGGCATTTGGTAAGGATCGAAGATTGCCGATTACCTCACATTGGCGTGAGTCTTAATTAATTTTAAGCGTAGGTTAAGAACACGCAAATCATTTGCAATTAGTCTTTAACTAATAACCTTCATACTATTTAGCCATGGCACACTCAACTAACCAAGTATTTTCTATGAAGTCTTGGTACTTCACCCGTCGTCGGGTAGTTGATTTTGCCCGCGCAACTAGCTGTATCTGCTAACAGATTAACTCCTCCTCGGGCTTTGCCCATCATTTTTACCTGCAATAAATAAATCAAACTTATTAAAATTCTAAAAAAAAGGAGAAACAAATGAAGATTTATAACAACATTACCGAGGTATATGGCAATACACCGTTGGTTAGATTAAACAAGATTATGACCAACTCCACCGCCAATGTGTTGGCAAAGCTTGAGTTTTATAACCCAACCTCAACCGTTAAGGATCGCCTTTCAATTGCCATGGTTGATGCTGCTGAAAAATCAGGTGTATTAAAACCTGGTGGCACAATCGTTGAAGCAACAAGTGGAAATACGGGAATTGCGCTGGCGATGGTTGGAGCAGCTCGTGGTTACAAAACTATTTTGACTATGCCAGAGTCAATGTCAAAGGAGCGCAGAGCTTTGCTTCGCGCATTTGGCGCAGAGCTAATTCTTACCCCAGCAGGTGAAGGCATGAAGGGTGCTGTAGCTAAGGCTGAATCACTAAAAGATACCGGTGCGGTAATGGTTCGCCAGTTTGAAAATGAGGCAGGACCAGATATTCACCGCAGAACTACTGGTGAAGAAATTTGGCGAGATACCGATGGCACAGTAGATGCAGTAGTTGCCGGGATTGGAACTGGTGGCACGATTACTGGAGTTGGTCAGTTATTAAAATCTAAGAACCCGGCAATTAAAATATTTGGCGTCGAACCTGCTGCCTCACCAATTTTAAATGGTGGCAATCCTGGCCCACATCCAATTCAAGGTATTGGTCCAAACTTTGTGCCAAGCATTTTAGATCGCACAATTTATGATGAAATTTTAGATGCAACTGCAGATGATGCTGTTAAGTACGCACGTGCTGCCGGCACACAAGAGGGCATCTTGGCCGGTATTTCATCAGGGGCTGCTCTTTGGGCAGCACACCAGGTAGCACAACGTCCTGAGTTTGCTGGTAAAAATATTGTGGTGATCATTCCATCATTTGGTGAACGATATCTTTCAACAATTTTATTCCAAGATTTGATGGACTAATTGTTTACTCATATCAAAGAGGATATTGATGCTGCACTGCGGCAAGATCCGGCTGCGCGCAATCGGCTTGAGGTATTACTCACCTATCCAGGATTGCACGCAGTTTGGGGTTATCGCATTGCCCACCTTCTTTGGAATCTAAAATTAAAGTTAATTGCTCGGATCTATTCAAATTGGATCAGAGCTGTAACTGGTGTTGAGATCCACCCGGCTGCAAAAATTGGTCGAAGATTTTTTATTGACCATGGCATGGGAGTAGTAATTGGGGCAACTGCTGTAGTTGGCGATGATGTGATGATCTATCATGATGTCACATTGGGCGCTCGCACCCAACAATCTGGTAAACGCCATCCAACTATTGGAAATAATGTAGTGATCGGTTCTGGTGCACGAGTATTGGGCAATATTGAAATTGGCGATGGGGTAAGAATTAACGCTAACTTGGTCGTGACTAAGAGCGTGCCGGCTAGGACCAATGTGGATTCATCGGAGTTTTTTGTTATTTAATCCCGCATAAATCTAGGTATTTTTTGTAGTTAACACAGCCGTAATCATCTACGGCTTTAATATCCCTATGACCTCCCCAAGTGATTTAACTAAACAACAAGCATTTGTGCAGCGCACCTTAGAAGAGCGCAGCATTCGATTTGTCCGGCTTTGGTTTACCGATGTTTTAGGATTTTTAAAATCTGTTGCAATTGCTCCCGCTGAATTAGAAAACGCTTTTGCTGAAGGAATTGGTTTTGATGGCTCTGCCATTGAAGGTTTTGCACGAGTTACTGAATCAGATATGTTAGCAAAACCAGATCCAGCAAGTTTTTCAATTCTGCCTTGGCGAACAGAGTCACCAGGTGCGGCAAGAATGTTTTGCGATATCACAATGCCAGATGGTTCA
>CANHGU010000042.1 GCA_947460855.1 Candidatus Nanopelagicaceae bacterium
ACATCGGTGATACCAACGACTTTCTCAATAGATTTTGGAGATCTAATTACAATTCCTAACTTTGCAGCTTTTCCGGATGCAACCAATAGCGCTATTGGAGTAGCCAATCCCAATGCACATGGGCAAGCAATAACTAAGACTGAAACTGCAGTTGCAATAGCCTGTGCTAGTTGGGCTTGAGCTAAGTACCAAGACAGAAAAGTTATAACAGCAAGTGCAAGAACTATCGGTACAAAAACTCTACTGACACGATCTGCTAGTTGTTGTGCTGGCGCCTTCTCTGATTGGGCTGCTAGAACCATTCTTGTAATTCGGGCCAGTTCAGTATCAGATCCAACTCGAGTCGCTTTAACTAGTAGATTTCCATTATTATTAATTGATCCGGCATAAACTAAATCATTTATTGCGATTTCGATTGGTGTAACTTCGCCAGACAAGAATGCATTATTTATGGTGCTATACCCTGATACCACCTGACCATCAGTAGCTATTGCATCACCTGGTTTTACTACAAATAAATCACCAACTATCAATTGGTCAATTGGGATTACTTCAGTTTTATCTCCGCGACTAACCTCTACCTCACCTGATGAGAGTTTAAATAGTTGGGCCAGTGCTGAACCCGCTTTTCTCTTTGCGCGATGTTCAAGGTATCTACCTAACATGACAAAGAAAATAACTGCAGAGGAAACCTCTGCATAAATCTGTGGCATCTGAGCATCTAATGACTTATACGTTGCTAATGAGTAGATACTCCAGATGAGTGATATTAAAGAGCCAAGCGAAACTAATGTATCCATTGTCGGGTGGGTTAGATTCTTAATTGCTGCCCGGTGAATTGGCCACGCTAAGAAAATTACAACTAAAACTGATAGTCCAATTAACAACCAGTATGAAATTGGTGCGATGGGGTATGCAATGGCAAATGAGAATGATGAGTTCTTTAACATTTTATTACTTTGATCTATTAAAGAAATAAGTTTTTCATCTACTTTTTCATGCCAACTATGGAACATGGAAATAAGTATTACCGGGAGTGTAAGAATTAGAGTTGCGAATAGCCTTAGACCTAGTCGATTAGATTTTTCAAAGGATTCTCGTTCACCATTAAATGGACTTGCCTGATATCCAGCATTTTTGACCGCATCAATTAAATCTTTTTCAGAAACATTTACTGGTGCAATTACATGAGCTGATTCCATAGCTAGATTTACTGCTGCTCTAACACCAGGTAATTTATTTAGCTCACGTTCAATTGTGTTAACGCAAGAGGAGCAAGTCATTCCAGTAAGGCGTAAATCTACCTGTCTAGTTTTAATCTCATTTTGCTTAGCAATCGAACTCATACCTTCAGATTACTCTTTTTCTCATTTAACTGACAGCACTCTGCGCAAGCTAGCAAGCCTTGCTAGATCCTTCTCTGAAAAGTCAGACCAATCATTAAGTGCGCATGCTTCTTCATTATGGGAACAGTTTTTAGGGCAAAGCGAAATAGCCTGGGTAAATTCTGGAAATGCTGAGATAACTCTTGAGGGTTGCACATGAGCAATTCCAAATGACCGAACACCTGGCGTATCAATTATCCAGCCATAGTTTTCACCTTTAAATGATGATGACAGGGATAGTGCGATCGCGCTGGAAGAAGTATGTCTGCCTCTTCCGGTTACTTCATTAACGTCACCAGTTGCGCGAAGTTTAGATTCATTATTAATATCTGATACTTTATATTCTGAACTTTCAAGTAAGTTATTTACAAGTGTAGATTTACCAACTCCAGAATGACCAAGCAAGACAGTAACTTTGTTGGATAAAGCATGTTGTAATTTACTCAGGTCAGATGATTTATCAATCTTAAATATTTTAATCTCTAAATCTTTATAAGTTTCTAAAAAACTATTACCGCTAGCTAAATCCTGCTTAGTCATAATAATTATTGGCTCAATACCTTGGTCATACGCCACAACTAATGCCCGGTCTACAAACCCCTCTCTTGGTTCTGGATTTGTGGTAGCTATTACAATTGCCATTTGATCTACATTAGCCACGATTATTCTTTCATCATTAGCGTGGTCATCAATAGTGCGAGTTAATGAATTCTTACGGTCCAGTACGGTAACAACCCTAGCTAGTGATCCTTCTGAGCCAGATAAATCTCCAACAACTGATACTAAATCTCCAACTACAACAGATTTTTTTCCAAGCTCACGTGCCTTCATAGCTGTAATGATTGTTTTAGTACCACCAGATTGGATTAAACACTGAACTCGACCTCGGTCTACTTCGATAATTGTGGCAGTTTGTGCACTTGAATAATCTGGTCGATCTTTAGTTCTTGGTCTAGCTTTATTGCTGGAGCCAAATTGTCTTGACTTGTTTATACGAACATCATCTTCATCCCAATTTTTTTTAGATCTAACCATTAAGCATGCCTTGCCATAAACCAGGGAAATCAGGCAATGTTTTCTTGGTAGTTTCAATGTTTTCTACAATTACACCCTCTACCGCTAAACCAATAATGGCGCCAGCCGTTGCCATTCGGTGGTCCTCATAACTTTTAAATAGTGCAGAAGATTTAAGTGTTGCTGGTTTGATTATTAATTCACCCGGACCTTCTGTAACTGATCCACCTAATTTATTTATTTCTGTTGCAAGTGCAGCAAGCCGATCTGTTTCGTGTAAGCGAAGGTGTGCGATTCCTCGAAGCGTTGATGGTGAATCTGCCAGTGCAGCTACTGCCGCAATAGATGGGGTTAATTCACCAACATCATGAAGGTCAATATCTATTCCAGAAATTTTTCCAGTCCCACTAACTTTTAAACCGGTATTACCAATCTCAATCTGTGCTCCCATTTTGGCAAAGATACTTCGCAATTGATCCCCTGGCTGTGTTGTTGACTTTGGCCAATCTAATATTTCTACACTACCCCCACAGATCATTGCAGCGGCCATAAATGGTGCAGCATTAGATAAATCTGGTTCAATCGTTAAGTCTTGACCAATAAGGTCTTTTGATTTAACACTCCAGCTGTTTTCACCAACTTCAACCTGCCCACCAAATGCTCTTATCATTTGAATTGTCATTTCTATATGCGGCATTGATGGAAGTGAGCTACCTATATGTTTGACTGTAATTCCCTCTTCAGTTGCCGGGCCAAGTAGAAGCAGAGCAGATATGAACTGACTAGATGCACTTGCATCAACTTCAACTACGCCACCTTTTACTTTTCCGGATCCATTAATAGTTATTGGTAGTCGATACTTATTGCTATGTTCAATCGAGATACCTAACTGCTCAAGAGCAGATATAACTGGGGCGAGCGGTCGCTCATGTGATCTTGCATCACCATCAAAATAAACCAAACCATTTGCCAGTGAAGCAATTGGTGGTAAAAAGCGCATGACAGTTCCAGCATTACCTACATCAATTTGAGTTGGGCCAATTAACTTTGCCGGAGCTAGTTGGTAATCAAAACCGTTATCTGTCTTGATTTCTTCAATTCCACAACCCAAGCTACGCAAACCTTTTACCATTAAGTCTGTATCTCGAGATGAGAGAGGTTTGCGCAAGGTCGAAGGAGTTTTAGCAATTGCGGCAAGGATTAATGCCCTATTTGTTACCGATTTTGAACCGGGAATTGATATCTTGGAATTAAGTGGATTCGCTGCAGCCGAGGCTAATTTGCTCCTAAATGGCGCATTCCAATTTGTCATATGTCCCAGTCTACCTTCCGCCTACTTAAGCGGGATTAACCTGCGCAGCCGGGGAATAAAGGCGCGTATTTGCGGGTTTTACTTCCATGAATACAGTTCGGTCACGTATTGGCCAAAATAAAAAATATGATCCCATTCCTAAAACCCTATTCGAGGTAGCCTTGACCCAAATGAGTAATGAGGATTTATTACCAGCGGTAGTTGACCGAGAAAAAGAAACTTTAGCTGCGCGAAAAGCAAGGTTTGAAAAAGATGCGTTAGTTTTTACTTCTCAACTTTATGGCGCAGCACTTCGCTATACAAAAAATACTCATGATGCCCAAGATCTAGTTCAGGATACTTATGCAAAAGCATTTACTAGTTTTCACCAATTCGAGCCGGGTACAAATTTAAAGGCATGGTTATACCGAATACTTACTACAACATTTATAAATAATTACCGAAAAGATCAACGTAGGCCAAAAATCTCAGCAGGTGAAATAGAGGATTGGCAGATTGCTGATGCCTCTTCGCATACTAGCGATCAAGGAAAATCCGCCGAGGATGAGGTACTTGAAAATATTGCAGACAAAGATGTTAAGGAAGCACTTGCAGCAATGCCGGAAGAGTTTCGAATGGCGGTTTATCTATCTGATGTCGAAGGTTTTTCATATAAAGAAGTTGCAGAAATTACAGGAGTTCCTACTGGAACAGTTATGTCACGCTTACATCGTGGGCGTAAATTGCTTAGAGCTTCGCTAGCCGACTATGCAAAATCTAGGGGTTTCGGAAGTGAAAAAGCTGGTGATAAAAAATGAGTTTTAATGAAAATAATTTGATTCCTTGCGAGAGGGTCTTACCTAATATTGTTCTCTACATAGACCATGAGATTTTTGATAATCAAGAATTAAGTGCAGTAGAGATTCATTTTGGCGAGTGCGACCCTTGTCGAGGTCAAATGGAAAAAGAGAATGCCACCTTGAAATTAATGAGAAATCTTCTGTGCAATGCAATGAATGAATCTGCCCCAGAGGAATTAAACCAACGCATAAATCAGCAAACTGAGGATTTGTATAATCAAATGTTGCAAGAAGGTGATTCTGATCAGATTACTGAAATTACCTATACTCAAACCACCTATACGGAATTTACCTCTGATGGGGCGACACAAATAGAAATAACTAGCGAAATCCGCAGGCAGTTCCCGCTGGAGTAATTACTTAATCACTAACCTTGTGATTATGAAACCCGAACAGGTCATTGGTGCTATTGGAATGGCAACCATGACAATTCGTCCTGGTGATACATCAGTGGCGCAGGGTGTTAACGATTTACCAGTTGTTGGTTCTAATCAATTACTATCTTTGATGGAAAGCGCATGCAGTACCGCGATAATTGAATTTTTAGATTTTGGTGAAACAACAATAACCTCCAATTCTCAAATCGAAATATGCGGTGCTGCTGGAGTTGGTATAGAAATTCATGCCACATCTAGGTGCCTTGGGCTTGATGAAAATATTTTAAAATTTGAGGTTGAAGTGCATCAAAGCGCTCGATTGATTGCTTCCGGCCTGATTACCCGTAAATTTGTCGAAAGAGTTTCATTTATGGCAAGAGTTGCTGCTGAAACTATGATGG
>CANHGU010000043.1 GCA_947460855.1 Candidatus Nanopelagicaceae bacterium
TGTGGGGTGCGAACTAACTTTTTTTAGTTAGCGCGCACGCTCGATAATCACCACGACCACTGATGTGATCACGATTTGTGAGGTTAGCGAGGTGTTCTTCATGGCTGTAGTTTCTCAGGTGTAGTTGGATCTAGTCAACCCGCGAGATAGAGATCTCAATATTTGAGCGTGCTTATAACAAAACTGCAATTAATCGCAGACTGCACCCTTTGCTGCGCTACCGACTAACTTTGAATACTTAGCCAAAACCCCGCGGGTATATTTATGTGAAAGTGGTTTGAAATTTTTCTTCCGTTCAGCCATCTCTTTTTCATCAACTAATAAATCTAAAGTTCTTTTCTTGACATCAATCCTTACTAGATCACCATTTTTAACAAATGCAATTGGGCCACCATCTACTGCCTCCGGGGCAACATGACCAACGCAAAGACCGGTTGAGCCACCAGAGAATCTGCCATCAGTTAGTAGCAATACTGATTTACCAAGACCGGCACCTTTGATTGCACCAGTAATCATTAACATCTCACGCATGCCAGGACCACCCTTTGGTCCTTCATATCTAATTACTACAACATCACCGGCAACAATTGAGCCACTCTCAAGAGCATCCATGGCAGATTGTTCACGTTCAAAAACCTTTGCTGGTCCTTCAAAGAAATCAACACCAACTCCAGCTGTTTTACTCACTGCACCATCAGGAGCAAGTGAGCCGCCAAGAATTGTTATGCCACCACCTAGGGAAAGTGGATTACTTACCGCTTTAAGAATTTCACCATCTGGATCTGGCGGTGTTATATCTTTCAAGTTTTCTGCCATGGTCTTACCGGTAACTGTTAAGCAATCACCATGTAGTAAGCCGGCATCAAGGAGTGCACGAAGAATTACTGGAACTCCGCCCACCTTGTCCATATCTGTCATTACATACTTACCAAATGGTTTTAAATCCCCAAGTAATGGCACCTTTGATCCAACTCGATGGAAATCTTCAAGAGTTAAATCAACCTCTGCCTCATATGCAATGGCAAGTAGGTGAAGTACTGCATTTGTTGAACCACCTAGCGCCATTAAGACTGTGATCGCATTTTCAAATGCTTTCTTAGTCAAAATCTGACGGGTAGTAATTCCTTGCCTAATTAACTCAACTACAGCTGCCCCTGATTTAACTGCGTAATCATCGCGGCGGCGATCAATCGATGGTGGAGAGGCAGAGCCTGGAAGTGATAAACCAATTGCCTCACCAATTGCAGCCATGGTGTTTGCGGTGTACATGCCACCACATGCGCCTTCACCTGGGCAGATCGCTCTTTCAATTTTATCTAACTCTTCCTCTGAAATTAATCCTCGAGCACAGGCACCAACTGCTTCAAAAGCATCAATGATTGTTACATCTCTGCCATCTACTTTGCCAGGCATGGTAGAGCCGGCGTAGACAAAAACACTTGCAACATCTATCCGAGCTGCTGCCATCATCATGCCCGGTAGTGATTTATCACAACCTGCAAAGGTAACCATTCCATCTAATCGCTCAGCTTGCATAACAGTTTCAACAGAATCGGCAATTACTTCACGAGATACTAATGAAAAATGCATTCCTTCATGTCCCATGGAAATTCCATCAGAGATGGAGATGGTGCCAAATTGCATTGGAAATCCACCAGCATCTTTAACACCCTTTTTAGATGCTTTAGCTAAACGATCAAGAGATAAATTACAAGGAGTTACTTCATTCCAAGAAGATGCAATTCCAATTTGTGGTTTAGCGAAATCTTCATCCTTCATACCAACTGCGCGAAGCATTCCGCGTGCAGGCGCGCGCTCTATGCCATCGGTGACCAAGCCAGATCTTGGCTTCATTTTATTTGGCGGATTTTTTTCGCTCATAAGATTAGTTTATTGCCCTAAATGTTTTAATAATAGTTCCCGCACCTTTGCTGCATCCGCCTGTCCACCAGTTGCTTTCATTACCGCACCAATTAACGCACCTGCTGCTGGAATATTTCCACCACGAACACGCTCAGCGGTCTCTGGCTGCGCAGCGATTGCATCTTCAATGGCTTTCATCAACTGGGAATCATCTGAGACAACCTTAAGTCCACGTTTGTTAATTACATCAGTTGGATTTCCTTCACCGGCGATAACGCCTTCAACAACCTGGCGCGCTAACTTATCGGTTAACTCACCACTTGTAATTAATGCGATAACTTGCGCAACATCTTTAACTGAGATTAATTCGGTAGGTAAAACACCCTTGTCGTTTGCAACTCGAGAAATCTCACCCAACCACCAACTGCGAGCTTTGGTTGGATCTGCGCCTAACAAAACTGTCTCTTCTACGGTATCAAGTAATTCGGCGTTAACCATTGCCGCCATCTCTTTATCTGGAACACCCCAAGCAGTTTGTAATCTCGCTCTGCGATCTGCTGGTTTTTCTGGCAAACTCTTTTTTAACTCTTCAATCCATTTTGCATCAGGAACTACTGGAACTAAATCTGGCTCTGGGAAGTAACGATAATCCTCTGCTTGCTCCTTTGATCTACCAGGACGAGTCTCACCACTCTCCTCCAAGAAGTGACGAGTCTCCTGCACAATTCGCTCACCACTTTCTAATCTGTTTGCTTGGCGAATTACCTCACCAGTTACTGCTCGTTCTACCGAGCGAAGTGAGTTAACATTTTTTGTCTCACTTCTTGTTCCAAGTTTTCCGCTACCTATTTTTGAAAGTGATAAGTTCACATCACATCTAAGGGAGCCCTGCTCCATCTTTACATCAGAGACTTTAAGGCCACGTAAAATATCTCGTAGTGCTGCCACATACGCTCTAGCAACTTGCGGGGCATACTTTCCAGTGTTTGGCACAATCTTGGTAACAATCTCAACTAAAGGAATGCCGGCGCGGTTGTAATCTAAAAGTGAGTACTCAGCGCCATGGATTCGCCCAGTTGATCCACCAACATGCAAAGACTTACCGGTGTCCTCCTCCATATGAACTCGTTCAATTTCAATTCTAAATGTTTTCATTCCATCGTCAGTTTCAACCTCAACATCTAGAAAACCATTAACACAGATTGGCTCGTCATATTGTGAAGTTTGAAAGTTCTTTGGCATATCTGGATAAAAGTAATTTTTACGAGCAAATCTTGAAAATGGTGCGATTGAGCAATTAAGGGCTAAGCCAATAAGAATTGAGCTCTCAATTGCTTTTTTATTAACAACTGGCAGCGCACCAGGCAGACCAAGACATACCGGGCAGGTTTGCGTGTTTGGTTGTGCTCCAAACTCAGTGGCGCAACCGCAAAACATCTTTGATTTTGTATTTAACTCAACATGGACCTCAAGGCCAAGTGTTGGTTCATAAGTTGCTATTGCTTGATCGTAATTTAAACTCATTTTGAACCTGCAAGCTTTGGTGCAAAATCTAAAATTGGCTTGCCCCACTTTGAAAGTAGAGCTGCTTCTAACGCACCACCTACTAAATACATCCGTTCATCTTTCATAGCTGGTGACATAATCTGGAAACCAACTGGCAGATTATCTTCCTCAGCAAGTCCACACGGAAGACTCATTCCGCCAATACCAGCCATATTTACTGGAATAGTTGCAATGTCATTTAAATACATAGCAAGTGGATCATTACTCTTCTCACCGATTTTAAATGCGGTAGTTGGCGCGGTTGGTGAAACCAAAACATCACACTTAGTGAAAGCGGCATCAAAATCCTGCTTAATTAAGGTTCTAACCTTTTGCGCTGAGCCGTAATAAGCATCGTAATAACCAGATGATAAAGCGTAGGTTCCTAGAATAATTCTTCGTTTAACCTCGCGGCCAAAGCCGGCTTGCCTAGTTAAATTCATTACCTCTTCCGCGCCCTTTGCGCCATCATCGCCAACGCGTAGGCCAAAACGCATTGAATCAAATCTTGCTAAATTTGATGAACATTCACTTGGCGCGATTAGATAGTAAGCAGCTAATGCGTACTCAAAGTTTGGGCAAGAAACTTCAACTATCTCAGCACCTAATTTAACTAACTCAGCAACTGCTTCATTAAACTTATTTTCAACACCCTTTTGGTATCCATCACCAGTAAGTTGTTTAACAACACCAATCTTCATACCTTTTATATCTAATTTTTTCGCAGCAGCTACAACATCTGGCACTGGTTGGTTAATACTGGTGGAATCCTTTGGATCAAAGCCAGCAATTACTTGGTGCAGTAATGCAGTATCTAATACTGATCTTGCGCATGGTCCGGCTTGATCTAAGGATGAAGAGAATGCAACTAAGCCATAACGTGAAACTCCACCGTAAGTTGGCTTAACTCCAACTGTTCCGGTAACTGCAGCAGGTTGGCGAATTGATCCACCAGTATCAGTTCCGATTGCAAGTGGTGCTTCAAATGCTGCAAGGGAAGCTGATGATCCACCCCCTGAGCCACCAGGAATTCTTGTTAGA
Organism: Candidatus Nanopelagicaceae bacterium; assembly: GCA_947460855.1. Taxonomy (GTDB): domain Bacteria; phylum Actinomycetota; class Actinomycetes; order Nanopelagicales; family Nanopelagicaceae; genus Nanopelagicus. Next base: position 4,450 of record CANHGU010000043.1, read on the forward strand.
TCCCAAGGATTATGAGTTGGTCCATAAGCTGAGTTTTCAGTTGATGAACCCATCGCAAACTCATCCATATTTGTCTTACCTAAAATAATTACACCAGCATTTTTTAATTTACTCACAACTGTTGAGTCATATGGCGGGCGCCAGCCTTCTAAAATCTTTGAACCACAGGTAGTTGGCACACCTTTTTGAGTCATTACATCTTTAAGCGCAAGTGGCACACCTGCAAGAGGTGATAATTTCTCACCAGCAGCACGCTTTTTATCAACCTCTTTGGCTTGGGCTAAGGCACCCTCTTTATCTAAATACAAGAACGCATGAACATCTTTATCTACCGATGCAATCTGTTCATAATGTTGATTTGCTAACTCAACCGCGCTGATCTCTTTATTACTAAGAGCAGCCGCCATCACCGATGCGTTATCTCTAATGCTCATTTACTCTTCACCTAAAATTTGGGGAACTTTAAATCTTCCCTCATCAGATGCTGGCGCGCCAGAGAGTGCTTCAGTTGGTGTAAGACTTGGCAAAACAAGATCTTCACGGGTCACATTATTTACTGCAAGTGGATGAGAAGTTGGTAATACATCAAATCCTGCTACCTCTTGCACTCTTGCGACTGCGCCAAGAATTACATCCATCTCACCAGCAAGATGATCTAACTCGGCATCACTCATTGTGATTCGAGCCAAGCGAGCTAAATTTGCGACTTCATCGCGGGAGATTGCGGCCATAATTGGTGAGTATAACTGGTGTTAATTCACTGGCGAATTTGCCCGTTTCCGCTAACAATCCAAGTTGTTGTAGTCATCTGTTCAA
>CANHGU010000044.1 GCA_947460855.1 Candidatus Nanopelagicaceae bacterium
CACCTAGCTGTTGCTGAGGCTAAAAAGCTTGGTATTCCAGTTATTGCAATCTTAGATACCAACTGTGATCCAGATGAGGTTGATTTTAAGATTCCTGGAAACGATGATGCGATTCGCTCTATTGCACTCCTTACTCGCGTAATGACAGATGCAATTGCAGCCGGACTTCAGGTTCGTTCAGCAAATGCAGCAAAGGTTGCCGATAAGGCAGCGGCTGAGGCGCTAGCTGCTGCTGAGAAAACTGCCGAGCAGCCACTTGCTGATTGGGAAAAAGATTTGATTAAAGAGCCAACTGAAACTGCGGGTGCTTAATTGGCATACACGGCAGAGGATGTTAAAAAACTTCGGGAGCAGACCGCTGCCGGAATGCTCGATTGTAAAAAAGCATTGGACGAAGCAAATGGTGATTACGAAAAAGCGGTAGAGATCATTCGCGTTAAAGGCCAAAAGGGTGTTACCAAGCGCGAAGGCAGAGCGACCTCAAATGGTTTGGTTACTGCAAAAGCAGAGGGTGATCTTGGCGTTATGCTCGAGCTAAATTGCGAAACTGATTTCGTAGCAAAGGGCGATAAGTTTCAAGTATTAGCTGATGAGTTACTTAACCACTTGGCATCCTCAAAGATTGGTGAGTTAGATAAGTTTCTATCCTCAAAGCTTGCTACAGGTAAAACTGTGCAAGAGGTAGTTGATGAGGGAAATGCGATGTTGGGTGAGAAGATTGAGATTAAGCGCATTAGCGTTTTAACAGGTTCACCAGTCTCACTTTATCTACACAAAACATCTCCTGATCTACCACCTCAGGTTGGCGTGCTAGTTCAACTAAAGAGTGCAGCAGAAACTGTTGGTAAAGATATTGCTCAACATATTGCCGCCTTTGCGCCGCAATTTGTTAGTCGCGATCAAGTACCAGCTGATGAGATTGCTAAAGAGCGACGACTTGCCGAAGAGGCAGCACGTAGTGAGGGCAAGCCTGAAGGCTCAATTGCAAAGATTGTTGAGGGCCGAGTAACTGGCTTTGTTAAAGAGGTATCACTTCTTGAGCAAGCATTTGCTAAGGATGCTAAGAAAACTGTTCAACAAATTCTTGATGAGGCCAAGACTGCCGTGTCTGCCTTTAATAGATTCCGCGTAGGTCAGTAAACTACCGATATAAATTAATTAAGGGAGCGCTCATGCCACGTAAGGGTTATAAGAGAGTGCTCCTTAAATTATCGGGTGAGGTATTTGGCGGCGAAAAAGGCATCGGTGTAGATCCTGATGTAGTCCACGATGTTGCAAATCAAATCGCAGAGGTAGTTAGAGGCGGAACTGAAATTGCAATCGTTGTAGGCGGTGGAAATTACTTTAGAGGCGCAGAATTACAACAAAGAGGTATGGACCGAGCCAGAGCTGATTACATGGGAATGCTTGGAACGGTAATGAACTGTTTAGCATTGCAAGATTTTTTAGAAAAAGAGGGAATTGAAACTCGAGTACAAACTGCGATCACGATGGGTCAGGTTGCTGAGCCTTATGTTCCACGTAGAGCAATAAGACATTTAGAAAAGGGCAGAGTTGTAATTTTTGGTGCCGGTGCTGGTATGCCATTTTTTACCACCGACACAGTTGCCGCTCAACGCGCACTTGAGATCGGTGTTGAAGCTTTACTGCTGGCAAAAAGTGGTGTTGATGGTGTCTATAGCGCAGATCCTAGAAAAGATAAATCTGCAACCAAGTATGAATCAGTTTCCTATGATGAGGTATTAAGTAAATCACTAGCAGTGGCAGATGCCGCGGCATTTGCTTTGTGCCGTGAGAATAAACTGCCAATTGTTATCTTTGATCTAAAAAATAAGGGCAATATCAAGCGGGCGGTATCGGGCGAGAGTATTGGCACGCTGGTTTCATAAGATTTAGCCGAGTAGGTTAAATCACCAGTAGAGTTGTATTAATAAAAGGAGTGAGTAAATGTCAGATTTAAATGCATCATTAGCTGAGTGCAATGTGAAGATGAATAAGGCAATTGATGTTGCTAAAGAAGATTTTGGTGCAATTAGAACAGGTAGAGCTCACCCATCAATGTTTGCTAAATTAATGGTGGATTACTACGGAACTGGCACACCTCTTGCTCAACTAGCCACGGTTCAGGTACCAGAGGCACGGCTGGCACTAGTTACTCCTTATGACAAAGGCGCGATGGCAGCGATTGAAAAAGCGATTAGAGATTCAGATCTTGGTGTTAATCCAGGCTCTGATGGCACAGTAATTAGAGTTAATTTCCCGCAATTAACTGAAGAGCGGCGTAAAGAGTTTATAAAGGTAGCAAAAGGTAAGGCTGAGGATTCAAAGGTGGCCATCCGTGCAATCAGGCGAGCTGCCAAAGAGGCGATGGAGAAGTTAGAAAAAGATGGCAAGGTTGGTAAAGATGATTTAGCCAGGGCTGAAAAAGAGTTAGAAAAAGTTACTGGCGAACACACAGCAAAGATTGATGAGTTACTCAAGCATAAAGAAACTGAGTTACTAGAGGTTTAATGATGGCTGACCTGCATGCGATAAATGATGCGATTAATAAACGAGCAGGTCGCAAATTACTTCCATCCATTTTAGTTTCACTACTCTTATTAGCATTAATATTTGGTTCAATTAATACCGCACCGCTCTTGTTCTTTGCCTTAATTTGGGTAGTAATCATGTTGGGCGTGCGGGAGTTAGCCCAGGCGTATCGAACTGGTGGGATTGAACTACCTGATTATGTATTAATGATCGCCGCCACTGTCTTACTTGTTGCAACTTGGAATGGAAATACTCAGGGCTTAGCTGTTGCTACCGGCCTGACCTTTCCAATTATGATGTTTATGCTTTTAATAATTTCACAACGGGATTTTATAAAGAGATCAACCTCAGCAGTTTTTATTACTTTTTATTTAGCCTTCTTGGGTGGCTTTATTTTATTACTAGCAAATCATGTCGATGGTGCAAAGCGGATATTTACATTGGTCGCACTTATCGCTTGCAATGACACCTTTGCCTATATCGCTGGCGTTTTAATTGGAAAACATAAACTTGCCCCAAGTATTAGTCCAAAGAAGAGCTGGGAAGGATTAATTGGCGGGGCGATTGCTGCGGTAGTCGGCGGTGCGTTTATTTTTCACTCACTTTTTGAAACTGCTTGGGTTGTTGGCGCTGGTATTGGTTTGATGACAGTAGTTACTGCCACCTGTGGTGATTTAATAGAATCTGCTATTAAGCGAGATCTTGCAATTAAAGATATGTCTAATTTATTACCAGGTCATGGCGGGATTATGGACCGGCTAGATTCTGCACTCTTTACCGCACCTGCGGTTTGGTTTGCATTAGAGCTTATTGCCCGGTACTTATAAATGGCCGATTTAATATTTGATGCTCCTGCGGTTAAAAAGAAAGCACCAATACATTTAGCTGATTTAACTGTGGCAGAGCGAAAGGCGCGAGCTGAGGAGTTAGGTTTACCAGCATTTAGAGCTAACCAATTAGCGGTACATTTTTTTACCCATCACGATGATGATGTTGAAAGCTTTACTGACATTCCAAAGGAGGCGCGCCAATCCTTAGGTGAGGCATTTTTGCCAAAATTATTAACACTTGTTCGTTCAATTACCTGCGATGGCGGCAAGACAAGAAAAGATCTATGGCGCTTACATGATGGGGTTTTAGTGGAATCAGTCTTAATGCGTTATACCGATCGCACCACCGTCTGTATCTCATCCCAAGCAGGCTGTGGCATGCAATGCCCATTTTGTGCAACTGGCCAAGCAGGATTGACGAGAAATTTAACCGCTGCTGAGATCACTGCCCAAGTTGTTATGGCAGCTCGTGCTTGCGATCTGGGTGAAATGCCCGGTGGACCAACCAGGTTATCAAATGTGGTCTTTATGGGTATGGGTGAGCCAATGGCGAATTACAAATCGGTTATGCAAAGTATTAGAAATATAACTAATCCTCAACCAAATGGATTAGGAATAGGTGCCAGGTCGGTAACCCTTTCAACTGTTGGTTTGGTAAGTGGAATTGAGAAATTAATTGAAGAGGATTTGCCGGTAACACTTGCAATCTCACTTCACACTCCAGATGATGAGCTCCGAGACAGCTTAGTTCCAGTTAACTCAAGGTGGAAGGTTAAAGAGGTATTAGCTGCTGCTGATAAGTATGAAGCAAAGACTGGCCGTCGTTATTCAATTGAGTATGCATTAATTAGAGACATAAATGATCAAGCTTGGCGTGCTGACCTACTTGGTAGATTGCTTAAAAATAAAAATGCTCATGTGAATTTAATTCCACTTAATCCAACCCCAGGTTCAAAGTGGACAGCATCTCGTCCTGAGGATGAGCGAGTATTTGTTGAAATTTTAGAGGGGTATGGGGTTGCGGTAACTGTTCGAGATACAAGAGGGCGCGAGATCGATGGTGCCTGTGGTCAGTTAGCCGCTGCTGAGGTTTTAAGCTAACTCTTAGATATTGATAAGAGTACTTTTAATAACTAGACTTCATAATATATAAACTCATTACCAACCAGGGAGTGCCAATTGAAAACGCTGCAAAACTTTGTTAATGGTAAGTATGTAAGCCCGTCCTCAGACAAAGTACAAGATTTAATTAATCCGGCAACTGGTGAGATTTTTGCAAAGGCACCAGTTTCAAATGCCTCTGATGTTGATAAGGCGATGAAATCTGCAGCTAGCGCCTTTGAGAGTTGGAAGGATTCAACCCCAGGTGAGCGACAAAAAGCTATTAATAAGATTGCAGATGCAATTGAGGCAAGAAGTGAAGAGTTAATTGGTATTGAATCTGAAAACACTGGAAAGCCAATTGCAGTTACCAGGGCCGAAGAGATTGGCCCAATGCTTGATCAGATTAGATTTTTTGCTGGCGCTGCTAGAAATCTTGAGGGTAAAGCAGCAGCTGAGTACTTTAAAGGACATACATCTTTTATTCGCCGTGAACCAATTGGCGTTTGCGCTCAAGTTACACCTTGGAATTATCCAATGATGATGGCGGTCTGGAAGTGGGCGCCAGCAATTGCAGCTGGAAATACAGTGGTGTTAAAGCCAAGTGATACCACGCCAGTTTCCACTCTCTGGATGGCGGAGTTAATGCAGGAGTTTTTACCAGCGGGTGTATTTAATGTTGTAATCGGAGATCGTGATACTGGTCGGGCATTAGTTGAACATGAAATACCTCAGATGGTTTCAATTAC
>CANHGU010000045.1 GCA_947460855.1 Candidatus Nanopelagicaceae bacterium
CAAGTTGTTAGAACTTTCCAATGGGCACCTAACGCTGGCGCAAATGACATGGCTGTTTACCAAGCAGCACGTGCTGGTTACACAATTGTTGCCAATGCTGACGGAACAATTACTGTGACTGATGCTCGCGCTGGTGGAAATGCATTGATCGATGGTTCTGACACACTTCGCAATATCGAAACACTTAGATTTACTGATGGTGATGTTTTGGTATCAACATTATTCCCTGTCGCTCCAACTCTAATTTCAAGCGGAGTTGTTGCTACACCTGGCGTATTAGCTGTTACTTGGACCGCTGCAACTCAAGCACCTGGGGTTACAGTTGCTAATTTCACAGCTCGCGCTTGGACAAATGCAAATAGAACTGGAAACCCAGTTGGAACATGCAGAACTGCCAACGCGACCACATACACCTGCGTAATTAACGCAGCGACCGGTGCTGCCGCTTTATCTGGTCTACGTGCTGCAAACTACTATGTCGATGTAATCGCTTCTACAGCTGCAGTACCAGCAGTTAATTCTGCTCCCTCAGCACTAGTTGGTCCGATTGCTGTGGCTGCATTTAGTGCTACGACTCCTACTAGTCTGACAGTTACACGGGCAGCAGCCGGTGTTGTTAATGGTCAAGCATTTACAACCCAACCTATTATTCAACTTAGAAACTCGGTAAATAATCCGGTTTCACTTGCCACAACTGTTACAGCAACTATTAATGGTGGAGCCACACTGGTTGGAAATACCTCAGTGATTTCAAGTGCCAACGGCGCTGCAACTTTCACCGGCTTGGGAATTAGCGGAGTTCAAGGAACCACATACACAATTACTTACACAATTACTGCACCAACCACTATAAGTGTGGCAACCACAGTGGTTCTTCCAACAATTTCTCCTGCTCTTACTCCAACTACACAAAGCATTACCGCAGTTGTTGGAACACCAATTTCGGCAACAGCAACACTTGTGCCAGCAAACTTCTCAACAACACCAGTATTTACAGCAACACTGCCTACAGGTTTAAGTGTTGATTCAGCAACAGGTGTTATATCTGGAACTCCAACATCAGCAACACCATCAGCAACATATACAGTTACTGCAACAGCTGGCGTACAAACCGCCACCTCAGCAGTTACTATCGTGGTAACTGATGCACCAACTCCTGCTCTTACTCCAACTACACAAAGTATTACCGCAGTTGTGGGAACTAGAATTACGGATACAGCACCACTTGTGCCAGCAAACTTCTCAACAACACCAGTGTTTACAGCAACACTGCCTGATGGTTTGAGTGTTAATTCATCAACAGGTGTTATCTCTGGAACTCCAACCACAGCAACACCATCAGCAACATATACAGTTACTGCAACAGCTGGCGCACAAACCGCCACCTCAGCAGTTACTATCGTGGTAAATGCGGCTGGAGTAGTTGCACAAGGTGCACCTGCTAGCGCGCCATCTAATGTAATTGTAACTGCAGCTACTTTGAGTGCAGTTGTAAGTTGGAGCGCAGTTAATGGCGCAACAAGATATACCGCGAAGGCTTATGCATCACCGACCTCAACAAAGGTTGTGAGCCAATGCTCAGTTGGTAAATCTTTGACGACTTGTACTATCCCTGATCTTCAGAAGAATCTGACGTATTACGTGGATGTATTGGTGCGTAACTCGGCTGGCGCTGTATCTACCTTAGGTAAGGCTCCTGTAACAATTAGATAGTTAAGTTAGGCTTAAGAAGTGAATCAATTAAGCGGTTTGCGAGTTTTACTAGCTGAGGATGATGACTTTACTCGGTTGCTAGTGCGTGATTTGCTAATTAGTCATGGCATGAATGTTAAAGATGTATCCGATGTTTCTCAGGCATTAAATTGCATGGAAGATTTTGATCCAAATGTCGTGATCTCAGATTTGAACTTTGCCTCTGGACCTAATGGAGCTGATTTACTTACTCATGTTGAAAGCACTCGGCCTTGGACTGGAATGATCGCGCTTACCTCTCATGCCTCACCTGAACTTGCAATTCCTAGCAGTTCAAAATTGCCGGAAAGCACCATTTATATTGTTAAATCACAATTAAGTTCATCAGAATTATTGAAAGAAAATATCTTTGAATCAATTAAAAAGACAGGTATCTACCAAACTGTAGTTAAAAACCAAGATGAACAGTATGTGGTTAGTTCAATTCAAGGTGAAATTCTAAAAATGATCGCAGATGGCCTATCAAATGCTGCAATTGCAAAGAAACGAAATATTACTTTACGTGCTGCTGAAGCTTCGATTCAACGAACATTTGCTGCTCTTGATATCAAGTCTGATCCAGATCAAAATAGCAGAGTAATTGCAGTAAAATTGTGGCAACAAGGAAAAGTTGTTGTTAAGTGAATTACGATCAAGTAATTCATTTTATAACGGGAAAATGGTGCCTCTCCTTTCGGGCTTGGTTGTTTTTAACTCCATTATCTGCATTAGCAATAGCTGGCAACTCTTTAAGCTACTACAAATTAAGCACACCAGACACTTTAATGTTGGTTTTAATTTCAACGGTAAGTAGTTCAGTAATTTCGATATTCCTAAACTTTACATTATTAAAAAATCGGAAGATGAGAAACCAATCTTTAGCGAAAGTGACAATTGCATATATTTCTATCTGGCTATCGCTTGTGATTCCGCAATCAATTTTTTTAATTAACCACGTAGATTATTCATTAAATATTGGCTTATCTATCTTCTCGCAAATGATTCCAATTCTTTCAGCCCTTTTTGCTTTTAGCTTCATCTTCGCTTTAAATGAAAAGATATTTATTGATAAATCAAAGATCGATTTTGCACTAGATCAATTGCAAATAATCCAGAAAAAGGCGATTAGAACCAATAGTGAGCAGGTGCAAAATGCTATTAGTATTGTGAGTAATTCAATTAGAGAGCCTTTGGCTACACTGATTAAACAGATTCAGCTGATGAAAAGCGATAAATCGAAACTTTTAAGCATTTCGCATGAGTTGGAGAAGTACTCAGAGTTAATAGTCCGAGCTGCTTCGCATGAGATTTACACCAGCGCTGAAAAAGAAACTAAAATTGATCGAAGCATTTTCCGCGGCAGTACTCCTTCAAGTCATAATTTTAGATGGCTTTTTTCAAATTTAAACCCATTTTATACTTTACTTACAATTGCGGCTATTACTGGAATTAGTCAAATGAGTATTAATGGTTTGTTGGGTTTATTTTTTGTATTGGCTGTTGAATTAGCGATTTCACCAATTTTATTTCTAGGATCCACACTGCTGAAAGATAAGATCTTTCAAAAATTCTTAAATAACTTTATTTTAATCCTTGCAATATTATTCTCTTGCGGAGCCATTGTCACTCTAACTTCATCATTTTTACTGGAAAATGTATTTACTTTCGCCTATGAACTATATCCGACAGGGATCGCATTAAGATTTGTGTCAATAATTTTTGGCGCAATTCTTGTGACATCGATGATTAAAACTGATGTAGAGAATTATAAAAGTATGGTGAAGACAAATGAAATCTTAGAGAATGAAATTAAACTACTTGAGAACTTGTCGAAAAATAATGGAGTTAAAATCGCCAAACTATTACATGGTCCAGTTCAAGGAAAGATTGCCGGCGTTGTACTTGCGTTGAGGATTTATGCTAATAATGACAAGGTAGTGACTGATATAGAGCTTGATAAAATTAAAACGTTATTAAACTCAATAGATGATGACTTAGACAAAATTATTAATCCTGAAAAAGATCTTGCTCAATTAGATTTAATTCAAGCATTAGATAGCATGAAAAATAACTGGAAAGAATTAATCAAAGTTGAACTAATTTATGATATAAGTTTTGAAGCTAATCGACTTAATTCTTTGAGTGGCAATATAGTCGAGGCTTTAAATGAAGCTATTTCAAATGCACTTCGTCACGGTTTAGCAGATAAGGTAGAGATAACATTGCAATATTTAAACAGTAATTTAACGATGATTATTGAAGACAATGGAACGGGAATCAAAGAGAATTATGTACCTGGTTTTGGTATGGCTGTTTACAAGGAAAATCATTTTCAGCATTCCATTACTTCAGGTAACAATGGCGGTAGCGTGTTAAAATTATCCACCAAAGTTAGTTTTTAGAGTTAATATTTTCAAACCTAAGGAGTATCATGAAAAAGCGTAATAAGGGCAGGCAGCTACTCTCAATAGCCGTTGTTACGACACTATTCGTGGGTTCAACTGTAAGTGTTGTGACTGCGGCTGAACCAAAAGTTGGTAGCTCTTGCACAAAAGTTGGTGCTTTCTACGACACTCCAAACAAAAGATATGTTTGCAATAAAGAAGGTAAAAAGAAAGTTTGGCGCGTCTGGAATTCATCAGGTCAGTCAACTCCTGCGTCTAAACCAAGCACAACGCCTAAGAAAACTAATTTCAAAGCACCTATTCCAATCTCCCTTCCAGCTAAGCAAGATGGAGCAATAACTTTTACTAACGCATTAGAAAAGTATGCAGATATTCCACAAGTTGCTTGGCAGAATGTTCAAGACACTATCGCTAAAAATCCTGATGTGAATATTCCAATATCTTTTTTTGTCGGACCTAACACGACCCTAAATACGGTTGGTGGAGAGGGGAGAATTAAGGAGATCGTTCAACGTCAAGCAAAATTATGGAGTGGATTTGCAAAGACCACCCTTTATGCAATTTATGCCTATAACGCTCAAGATGAGAAAATTACTGAGCAAAAATTCTTAAGTGATTTCAAATCAAGGGGATATAACAATTCAAATCCGGAATTTTCCGCTGGGCCTATTCGGGCACTTGCTGGTAATTGCCAAAATACAATCTCACCGGGCAAATTTAGTGGGGAAATTACAAACTGCCGGGGAGCTAATTCTGGTTCATACACCGGTTCAAGTGATTCATTTTTGCAACTAGGACAATCAGAAGAGTCGGGATTCTTTTTTACTGATGGCGGGATAATTGGTCACGAATTTCTTCACGCTGTTCAAGCTGCGCAGTGGATCGGAACACCAAATTGCGGAAGTGATTGTGGAAGATCTAATAAATCTAACCAGGAATTTTCACCATGCTGGCTCTTTGAAGGCGGGCCAAATTCGGTAGGTCCAATGGTTTCCTCTCGCACGATTGGTGACTATTTAACCTATCGCAAGACTCTTCCATAC
>CANHGU010000046.1 GCA_947460855.1 Candidatus Nanopelagicaceae bacterium
TGCCAGAGCGGGATGCAATTATTTTAGATGAGGCCCATGAGTTTATGGATCGCACAACTCAAGCAGTAACTGAAGAGTTAACTGCGGCCAGAGTTTCACGGGCAGCAAACATGGCAAGAAAACATATGCCCGGAAAAGCAACTGATGCATTTAGCAAGGCGGCAGAAAAATTTGCTGCTGCCATCAATGATTACGCCGATGATTTAAAGGCAGATCCGGCCAAAGCTGGTCGGTTAGATAAATTACCATCACAGTTAGAGGCACCACTTCGCGCAGTTAAAGAGGCGGTTACTGCGATAAATGCTTTGATTGCAGCGGATGCGGAAATTATTGATCCAAACACTATGGCAGAACGGGCCCGGGTAAAGGGTGCGCTAAATGAGATTAATCAAACCTGCACCAAGTTATTAAAACCAGGTCACACACATGTGCTCTGGTTTGAGCCAACCTATTCAACTTTATATCTAGCACCTTTGGCAGTATCTGATGTGTTGCGCGGTAATTTATTAACTCAAACACCGGTGATTGCAACTAGTGCAACATTAACTGTCGGTAAATCATTTGATGCGATTGCTAAAAATATTGGCTTTGTAATTGCGGGTAAAAATGATGAAGAAAATGATGATGCAGAAAGTAAGGGTGAGGATGATAAAGGCATGATGGATCCGGCAAATTTACAGATCCTAGATGTTGGCTCACCCTTTGATTTTGCTAATCAAGGAATGCTTTATCTGCCAAAGGATTTACCCGAGCCAGGTAGAGATGGTCCTTCTAAAGAGGTGCTAACTGAATTAGGTGAGTTAATTGAGGCAGCAGGGGGGCGCACCTTAGCTTTGTTCTCATCCTGGCGCGGAGTTGAGGCAGCTGATGAACATTTAAGAGATGTTTTAGCTGAGCTTAAAATTCCAATAATTACTCAGCGCAGAGGAGATGCAGTTGGGCCATTGGTAGAAAAGTTTGCAAAGGATGAGCGATCTATTTTGCTTGGCACAATTTCGTTGTGGCAGGGAATTGATGTACCAGGAGCTGCCTGCACATTAGTTGTAATCGATCGAATTCCATTTCCACGCCCAGATGAACCAGTACTAGCTGCAAGAGCTGCAGAGGCAGATGCTGCCGGTGGTTCAGGTTTTATGCAGATCTCACTTCCCAGAGCCGCCCTTCTACTTGCCCAAGGAACTGGGCGATTAATTAGATCATTAGATGATCGGGGAGTAGTTGCTATTTTAGATTCTCGAATTGTTAATAAACGTTATGGCTCAATACTTTTAAACTCAATGCCGCCATTTTGGCGCACCCACGATGGTGAGGTAATTAGAGATGCGCTACGCAGATTAGATGGGCAGTATTTAGGGAAGAAAGACTAAAGATTTTTTAATTTAGTAAGTAGTTGTGGCCAGGTATTGGCAAAGCTTGGGTGAAGATTTTTATTTATAACCTCATCAAATGCTATCCAGGCCACCTCTTTTGACTCATCATTTGCCTCATGGGCAACTAATTGCCGATGTGCTTTGGCAATCACTGTTTGATAACTCCACGGACCATGATCATCGGTAAAGATCTCACCCGGTGTTAATTGATCACCGGTAATACCAACCTCCTCATGCGCCTCTCTAATCGCTGCCTCTACCGCACTCTCATGGGAGTCACGCGCCCCACCTGGAATACCCCAGGTGTCACCGTTGTGAACCCAGGGGGCTCGGTGTTGCATAAGAATTGTCTTATCTCTTACCAACAGTAATCCAGCTGCGCCATGTAAGCCCCAATGTTTACCACCACAATCACACTCAATCCAACCATCGCCATCACGGTGTGCCATGAGAGTAGTTTTACACACCTGTTCTTAATTCACAGCCAAACTGATTAATCTCCACGCTGGCTTAATTGTTATTTAGATTACCCCAGTGCAGGTAGTGAAATTAATTTCAATATTATTAATCTCAATCACTTTATCTGCCTGCGCGCGGGATCAGGGCGCACTTCTACCAACTGGGGTAGTTGATATAAATAGTAATCAAGCTAATACATATCAAGATAAGACAGATCAGTTTGATGCAGATCAGAGTAATCATTCCGCTCAGCTGCCAGATGTTGAAGCCGCATCCCTTGAGCCAGTAATTAATTATGTTGATGGCTTAAATCAGGCACTGGCTGGTGATTTAGAAAGTATTAAGGCAGGTGTGGCGCCAAGTTGTGGCTGTCTTGCGATTATCGCAAGGTTAAAAACTCTATTTAAAAATGCCGCATTAACTGGTGGCAATTATCAATTAAAAAGCATTGATCTTTTGCGCGATAGCGCAGAGGAGAAGAGTTTTAAGGTGGTAGTAGATCGAGGTGATCTAATCAAGATTGATAAAAAACTTAGGCAAAATGTGGTTTGGAGCGCCTCGCAAATTACCACCAAATTCATAGTCAAGAGAGTAGGTAGCAGGTGGCTGTTAAGCGATACCCAGTACTTTTAATTGTTTTGTTAACTCTGACTCTAGATACTCCGGCAGCTGATAGTGCACAGTGTCTGGATAAAACCTGCGTTGATGTCTTTACGGCAGATAATCAATTGGTAATTACCGCTCAAAAAAGTAGTAGTAAGCCGGTGGTTAAAAAACCAGCTTCTAAAGTAAAACCAGTTGTGCCAGTTGTTAAGCCATCACCTAAGCCAACTCTTATTTTTCTACCAAAGCCATCACCTAAGCCTGCTACTAAAAAGGTTGTAAGTAAACCAAAACCAGTTGTGCCAAAGGCAGCTAAGCCGAAGATCGCTACCGCCTCACTCTCAGATAGATTAACAAAGTTACTTCCGGCCGGTGATATTAATTTTCAACCACAGGAACAAGCTTTAGTAAATCTGCCAGTTTACTTTTGGACAAAGACACCAGAGAGATTTACTGCGTTGGTGCCGATATTAGATGTGCTGGTTTATGTGAATTTAACCCCCACCTTTACCTGGAGCTTTGGTGATGGCGCAATGCAGATAAGTAAATTACCTGGCGCGCCATATCCGATAGGTCCTATCAACCACACCTACACCAGTAGCAAGGATTACTCGGTCAAATTAATGATTAGTTGGCAAGGGTACTGGTCGGTTAATGGCATTACCACCCCAATTACCGGTAATGCGATTACTCAAAGTGTTAGTAGAACACTTTCGGTAGTAAAAGGACCAACTAAATTTACAAAGTAATCCACAAATTTAACAATTCCTACACCAGATGAAATTAATTCGCCAATCTTTGGTTATGAATAATTTATTACTACAAGATGCGATATCTAAAATTAAAGAGATTGATTATGAGGGTGAGAGTGTTCTGCGCCAGCAGCGATTGGGCGCAGTTGCGGTAAATGAGTTGCTAGCAAGATTTACCAACCAAGGTGAGATTGATGATTATGAGTTGGTCGCATTAGTTTTAGTTAGGTTTAAGGATTTGCAGGTCAGAGATTATGCAATGGGGTTAGCAACCGAAGAGAATAAGGATCAATTATTTAATCTCTGGCACTACCTAATGGCATCTGCCCCTGCTGGTTTTATTGCACCTGTGGCCTGCATCTTTGCTGCCTGTGCCTATGAATCTGGTGAGAGTGATCTAGCCCATAACGCATTGGTTAAAGCGATCGCCGATATCCCAAGTTATCCATTAGCACTACTTCTGAAAAAGGTTTTTACCGCCGCTTGGCCCGCAGATAGTTTTGCCACCATGCGCGCCCAACTTCACCCAAAGATCTGTGCCACGCTTTTTGGGGGTAGTATTTAATAACTAAACAATGTTGTTTAGTAGAAGGTAATAAAAAATGATTATTGGTATTCCTAAAGAGATTAAAAATAATGAGTTTCGAGTCTCTGCTACCGCCTCCGGTGTGCACGCATATGTAGCAGCAGGGCATACTGTTTTAGTTGAGAAAAATGCTGGCGTAGGTTCGGCCATCTCAGATGCGGATTACATTGCCGCAGGTGCGCAAATAATTGATTCCGCCGATGAGATCTGGCAAAGAGCTGATCTAATCCAAAAGGTGAAAGAGCCGATTGAAGTTGAGTATAAAAGAATGCGCAAGGGACAAATTCTTTATACCTACTTACATCTAGCAGCCAACAAGGCTTGCACGCAAGCAATTATGAATTCGGGAGTTACCGCAATTGCTTATGAAACAGTTGAAATTGATGGACAGTTGCCATTACTTGCACCAATGAGTGAGGTGGCAGGACGAATGAGTATTCAAGTTGGAGCTGCAGCGTTAGAGGCGAGCAAGGGCGGACGCGGGGTATTACTTGGCGGAGTTCCTGGAGTGCGCCCTGGCAAGGTAGTGGTAATTGGTGGCGGAGTTGTTGGAGTTGCTGCTGCAACCATTGCTCATGGGATGAGAGCTGAAGTGACGATTATGGATTTGGATTTAAAAAGATTAGGCCAGATTGATCAGATATTTGGCGGCAATGTTAAGACACTAGCCTCTAGTGGCTATGAGATTGAAAAAGAGGTAACACAGGCTGATTTAGTAATTGGCGCAGTATTAGTTCATGGAGCTAAGGCTCCTAAGTTAGTAAGCAACGCGTTAGTTTCTAGAATGAAGCCGGGATCGGTTTTAGTTGATGTGGCAATTGATCAAGGTGGCTGCTTTGAAGATTCCAAGGCAACAACTCATCAAGATCCAACCTATAAGGTGCATGATTCAATCTTTTACTGCGTGGCAAATATGCCAGGGGCGGTTCCTGCTACCTCCACCTACGCATTAGCTAATGCCACAATTAAATATGGCTTAGCACTTGCAAATAAAGGGTGGGAGCGAGCGCTAGCTGAGGATGAGGCTTTAGCCAAAGGGCTTAATGTGCATGAGGGCAAGATTTATTACGAGGCAGTTGCAAAGGCGCATAATCTCTAGTATTTTTCTTCTTAGGTCATGAGTCTTAGTTCATAGCCCCGGCTAACTAAGCGGCAACCCTCCACCACGGTGGGGTGCTCCGGGTGAAGACCA
>CANHGU010000047.1 GCA_947460855.1 Candidatus Nanopelagicaceae bacterium
CAGCAATAGCTTTTATATTTCTAGATTGTTTAGTAACTACCTCTTTGCGATTTACCAACACTGTTCTAACTCCTGGTATGCCACGTAAGTATTGGTTGTACTGCGTTTCAAGCCCAGTCTTTCCAACAACCTCATTTCGGTAGTAATTCACGTTTTGGTTTTTAAGATCCTCATCAGTTACAGAACCAACATAACCAAGGACGTGAGCCACATTCTCACCAGCAAGTGAGGGGTAACTTCTAATCGGAACAGATTGAACATCAATACCTGGATAGAGATCAGAATTTTCCATAATTTTAAGAGCTAGATCTTGTGATGCCCCGCCAACTAATGGAATTGGTTGATATCTAGTTCCATTCCAACACCCTGCTCGATTATCTTTTGGTAGCTCACCACATAATCTCGTCCGTTGATAAACATCTGAATACTCAAGACTAAATAATGATGCAACCCGAGCAAGAACAGAGACACCCTTATCACTTTGCTTATCCAGCGTGCTTCGGTCAATTGATACGACAAGTCCTGGTAAATCAACCACCATTGGTGTGCCGTTTATATCGGTTATTGCACCACGAATTGCCGGTGTAACCACATCTCTGCTTTGAATACTAATTGCCGCATCTTGATACTTACCGCTATCTAATACCTGTAGGTAAAGCAACCTACCAAAGAGAGCAAATAACAATGAAAAAACTAAGGTCTGAAAAATAATTAGATTAATTCTTGCCCTAAGACTCATACTCGTTCTCGATTAGTAAGCAGCAACTTTCTTATCTTTAAAGTGATTGGAATAAAAATAGGTACGATCAAAAATGTCCAAAATGAATTAGTAAAAATTAGGGTTAGATTGCGCAATACTCCGCCATTATTTTGACCTAGTAAAACTCCAATGACTAAAAAGGTAATCATTGAGACTGCAGCACCAAAACTTATTAAGGAGATAAAAGCAATTGGTCGATCATTAAAATCTCCAACAGTTTCTCGATTTACTGAGAAAAGATAACCAATAAATGTCATGGCTAATGCCCATTGACCAAAGGGTGATTGAGCAGCGGGTGAAAGATCTAATATTAAGCCGCCAATAAACCCAAATACTAGTGATCCGGTTCTATCCTCTAGTGATAAAACAATCATTAGTACTGCGATATAAAGTGAGAATCCACCTAATGGAAAGTTAATTCTTGCTATTACTGATTCTTGAATAAGAAATGTTAAAAGCAAAAAAAGTGAGGTGTTAATAACACGAATCTGACTCATAGCTACCTACTTGGAGTAGGTGTAGGTGAAGGTGTTATATAAACAGTTGCTGTTGGTCTTGGTTTTGGTACAAGTGAATCTCGAGGATCCCCATTTGGTGGAGTAATTACCACTGCAACAATACTTAACTTCTCTAAGTTAGTCGATGAAGTAACATCTGCATTTTGAGTAATAGATGAAGCATTGCTTTGCACAGTAGTAACGGTTCCGACTGGTACACCTGGTACAAATGGCCGCCCACCTTGGCTACCTCGTGCAACTAAAGTATCGCCAACCTTTATCTCACCAGTTGCATCAAGTAATTGCAATAAATATGTTGAGCCGCCTTGCCCAGAAACCACACCGATGCTCTGCGTGCCTGCGATTCGAACACCTATTTTAAAGGTCGGATCACTCATTAACAAAACGATTGAACTATTGCTACCGACAGATTTAATAACTCCAACCAGTCCACTTTCAGAGATGACTGTCATGTTTCTACTAATACCATCACTACTGCCAACATCAATAGTTAAAGTTTCTTTAAAGCTTTCTGTTGAGCCACGATTAATTACTCGTGCAGCGACCACTTTATAGCCACCGCGACCAGCTAAATCTAAAACATTCTTTAATTGATTAAGTTGACCGACTGTATCCTCATCAATTATTTGCTTTGCTTTTAACTCATCTACTTGCTTACTAAGTTCGGCAATCTTCTTTTTTGATTGCCCAAAATTTCTAACATCACTAGCCAAATTTCCGATTGGTGAGAGCAGCTTTGAAAATAAATTTTCAACTGGTGAAATGACTGTTGAAACACCGCTTCTAATGCTGCCAGCTAAATTAACGCCCCGAAGATCTAAAGTGATTAAAAAGAGCGAGGAGACTAGTAAAAGGACTAGTAATAGCCGCGACCTATTACCGCCGCCCCTAGCCACAAATAAACTCCCTTACAAATTAACGACGAGGTTCAGAGATTAAAACCTTCTCCAAGGCTTCAAACTCTTCAATACATTTTCCGGATCCTTCAGCAACTGCCTGCAAAGGTCGCTCTGAAATATGAATTGGCATTCCAGTTTCATGGCGCAATCTCTCATCTAGGCCACGAAGCAATGCTCCGCCACCAGTTAATACAATTCCTCGGTCCATAAGATCACTTGCTAGCTCAGGTGGAGTCTTGTCCAATGTATTTTTAACCGCATTAACAATTGCAGTCACCGGCTCCTCGAGCGCTTTTCTAATATCTGCTGAGGTAACCAGAATTGTCTTTGGTAATCCTGTGGCAAGATCTCGACCACGAATTTCAGCATCGGGCTCACCTGGAAGTGGGAATGCTGAACCAATTGCCATTTTAATCTCTTCAGCTGTTCGCTCACCAAGTAGTAATGAGTACTCACGCTTAACCCAGTTAATAATTGATTGATCTAACTCATCTCCACCAACACGAATTGAAAGTGCTGCCACAATTCCACCAAGTGAAATAACAGCAACCTCGGTTGTTCCGCCACCAATATCAACCACCATATTTCCAGTTGGTTCATGGATTGGCAGATCAGCACCAATTGCAGCTGCCATTGGCTCCTCAATTATGTAAACCTTGCGAGCGCCAGCCGCGTAACCAGCATCTTTAACCGCGCGCTGTTCAACACCAGTGATTCCAGATGGTACGCAGACAACAATTCTTGGCTTTGCTAAGTAGCGGCGTTTGTGCACCTTTTGAATAAAGTATTTAAGCATTCGCTCTGTGGTATCAAAATCTGCAATCACTCCATCTTTAAGCGGCCTAATTGCCACAATATTTCCAGGAGTTCTTCCAATCATTCGCTTTGCCTCAAGTCCAACGGCGAGAATTGCGCCAGTATCTTGGTTTACCGCAACTACAGAGGGTTCATTTAGCACAATGCCACGACCGCGCACATAAACTAAAGTGTTAGCTGTTCCTAGATCTACCGCCATATCGCGGCCAATCCAAGACATCCGATTTGATCCTTTAGCCATTTGCGCTTCTCCCTCTAACTTGTACTTGGTTAATTTCCGAAAAAAATCTTTATCTCACGAGCTGCAGACTCTGGTGAATCTGATCCGTGCACAATATTTTGTACAACTTTTGTTCCCATATCTCTTGCTAAATCTCCTCGAATAGTTCCAGCTTCGGCAACTGTTGGATCGGTTGCTCCTGCCATTTTTCTAAACCCTTCGATAACTCGCTCGCCCTGTGCCACCATCGCCACAATTGGACCTGATGCCATGAACTCCATCAGCGGTTCATAAAAAGGTTTTCCTTCATGCTCGGCATAATGCTTTGCAAGAAGAGATCGATCAGCAGTTAACATTTTTAAATTGGTAACTTTGTAACCTTTACGTTCAATGCGTGCAATAACTTCGCCAACTAAACCGCGCTTTACGCCATCTGGTTTAACCAAAATTAAAGTTTGCTCTGAACTCACTTTCTTATTCTACGCACCTTTGGCTCAGGCTGAAAATTATGGCTGATTTGACCCCTTCTTATCCCGCTGCTCGATAAGTCTCGCCTTTATTGCCTCACCCTTTCGACCAAGCACAATCGCTGCAATCCAAAGTCCAGCAAAAAGTGCTCCCATGTAATACATCTGTGAGACTACATATCCATATCCAATTAAAGATATTTGCAGAATACTTCCCAGCAAATACCCACCCTTTCGCTTTAATACACCAGCATTAAGAATTAAGGCAATAGCAAGAGCTCCACCGATAGCTATTTGAATTGCACTTGCCTCATCTTTAGCAATTAAAAGTGCAAAGCCCATCAAAATTGACTCCATACTTAAAACTGCCGCTGCTAAAACTCTCATTTGCGCTCACTAGCCAATCTCTCTAAATATGTTTTAGCACCTCCAGCAGTTACCACCGAGCCGGTAACTAGGACGGCGCTGATGCCATCACTTACCTGATTTGAAAGGGTTACTTTTTCAATAGCATAGGTGATCGCTGCATCTAGATCAGAGATGATTTCGATTTGCTCTGGTTTAAAGTAATCACCTGCAATCTTTGCTAATTGATCAGCGCTCATTGATCTATCAGATTTATTAGAGGTAGCAATCAAATAATCAACGCTACTTGCTAACTCCTTTAGTATTCCTGCCACATCCTTATCAGCTAAAACCGCTACCACTGCAATTACCATCTCAAAATCAAACTCAGTATTAATGGTTTTTGTAATTGCCACCGCTCCATGTGGGTTATGGGCAGCATCAATTATCACAGTTGGATCTTTATAAACAATCTCACACCTGCCAGGTGATTTCACTTTGCTAAATGCCTGCCGCACTAACTCTTCATCTAATTTAACTCCAGCAAAAGCTTCAACAGTTGCTAATGCAACCGACGCATTATTGCCTTGATGATCACCGTAAAGGGGTAGGTAAATATCATCTACATCACCATAAATACCATGTAGTGAAATCATCTGGCCACCAACTGCTAATGATCGTTTTTTCACCGAAAACTCAACACCTTCGCGAAATGGAATGGCAGCAACTTTTGCCACCTGCGCCATTAGCACCTTTGCAACCTCACTAGTTTGCGCAGCTAAAATAACATTAGATTCTGGTTTAAATATGCCAGCTTTAGTTTGTGCAATCTGAGTTAAAGTATTTCCCAAGTAATCCATATGATCAAAACCAATTGGTGTCATAGTTGAGACCAGCGAAGAGAGAACATTTGTAGCATCCCACTGCCCGCCCA
>CANHGU010000048.1 GCA_947460855.1 Candidatus Nanopelagicaceae bacterium
AAGAGTATGTAACAAAGCCAGTGGTTGGCTATGTTGCAGGCTTCACTGCCCCAGAAGGTAAAACTATGGGCCATGCAGGTGCAATTGTCTCTGGATCTTCTGGAACTGCAGCTGCTAAGAAAGAAGCATTAGAAGCTGTCGGTGTTGCGGTTGGTAAAACACCAAGTGAAACCGCTAACTTGATGCGCAAGATATTGAATGGATAATCGCAGATAGGAAAATAATGGTTGCGCGTAGATTATGGATAGCGCTGCAACAAGTAATTCGATCAGTATTGATAATCTTATTTCCGCTTGCCTTTATTACCTTATTTGCTTGGGCAACAGCTGGAAGTACCTATGGAACTACTTCAGATCCAATGCGAGCAGCAGTATGGCTTTGGCTTGGAGCACATCTTGCTCCATTTAATATAACAAGTAATGAAATTACCGGTTACCTTTCCTTCTTGCCAATTGGTGCAGCAGTTTTACCTTGGTTAAGTATGCGTGTTGGCTATCGAAGAGTAAACGCGGTAATTGGAAACAAGAAGGTTAGTAGATCATATTTTATTTTGGCCTATCTAATTGTTTATCTAACTCTTGCACTAATTGCCAGTAATTCACAAGCATCAGTTGATTTTTTTAGGGCTTTAGTAATTTTGTTCATTCTCCTTATATTCGCAACTGCAGACATAAGACTAGAAAATACTATAAAATTACCCGTACAAATTTTTCTTATAGCACTTGGAATCGCTGGATTATTTCTAACACTTTCATTACTTCTTAATTTTTCAATTATAAAAAACTTAACGGTAGTACTAAGTCCTGGGATACTCGGGGGCTTTCTATTGCTATTACTGCAGATTCTTTACTTGCCCAACATATTATTTATGAGTCTTAGTTATATCCTAGGTTCTGGTTTTGCACTCGGCTATGCAACCCAAATCTCGCCACTTGTTTTCAACTTACGCGAAATTCCCGCAATTCCAATACTTGCCGCACTTCCTTCTAATCGAAATGTATGGCTAGTAATTCCAACACTGATAATTACAGCATATGCCTGGCTTAATTTATTGCTTATTAACAAAATAAGTTTAGACAAAAAAAGCAAACAGCAATTAATAATCAGATTTTTTGTGATCTCTATTCTTGGAATAATGCTCATCTCATTTGTTACCTCTGGATCACTGATATCTAGCAACATGTCACCGGTTGGGGTAAGCCCAGTCAGGATTGCAGCCCTAGTGGCAGTTCACTTGGTAGTTGTATTTTCACTTATGCAATTACTTCCAAAGCTGTTTAAGAAGAAAGTACAGCAAGGGTAGGCTTTGATTATGAGCGCAGTCATCATGGATGGCAAGAAACTAGCAAAGCTAGTCAAAGATCAAATAGCAATTGATTTGAAGCACACAGAAAAAAAATTAGGATTAGGGACAATTTTGGTTGGTGAAGATCCTGGTTCGGTTGCATATGTAGATGGTAAGCACAGAGATTGTGCCGAGGTTGGTATTGGATCTATAAAAGTTAATTTACCTAGCACATCTACTGAAACTGAAATTATTAAAGCAGTTAATGATTTGAATGATAATCAAGAATGTACTGGATTTATTGTTCAATTACCTTTACCAAAATCAGTAAATGCTAAGAAGGTTCTATCAGCAATAAATCCAAGTAAAGATGCAGATGGTCTTCATCCGCTTAATTTAGGAAATTTAGTGTTATCAGAAAATACTATTATTCCATGTACGCCAAAAGCCATTCTTACATTATTAGAAGAGTATAAAATTAAATTACCTGGTAGCAAGGTACTTATTATTGGCAGGGGCACTACAGTAGGTCGCCCACTTTCGATACTCTTATCTCAAAAACCAAATAATGCAACAGTTACTCTGGCGCACTCAGCAACAGTTGGACTTACAGAATTAATTAAGCAATCAGATATTGTGGTTGTAGCGATTGGGTTAGCCCATTTTGTGAAACCAGAAATGGTCAAACCTGGTTCGGTAGTTATAGATGTTGGTATTACTAGAGTAAATGACAAATTACTAGGTGATGTTGATCCAGAGGTAATTAAAGTTGCATCTTATTTTGCACCAATGCCTGGTGGAGTCGGTCCAATGACTAGAGCGATGTTGTTGAGTAATCTGCTTGAGTTAGCAAAATAATGAAAGAAAGTTTCACCTTAGACCAAATCCGTAGGTTCTCACTAGCTGTGGTAGTAATTGGTTTAGTCATCTCAATAAGTGGAGCGGTAAGGACCGGCTCGATTACCTTATCTTTAGGAGCTAGTGCATTTGTATTGGCTAGGTACTCCCAGTTAAAAATTAAACGAAATATTGAACTTATCTTGCCAATTATGATTTGCATCATGTTATTTATCTTGGCGCTTTCCCTACCTAACGCTAAATAGCACCTCGATTTAGTGGTATCACGACTTATCAGTAATATTAGACATATCGCCTGAAAGGATTAAATGAGCAGATCTGGAAAAGTAACTGTTGTTGGTGCTGGTTTTTATGGATCTACCACAGCACTTCGACTTGCTGAATATAATATTTTTGAAACAGTAGTTCTTACAGATATTGTCGAAGGAAAGCCTGAAGGATTAGCACTAGATATAAATCAATCAAGATCTATTGAAAAATTTGAAACTAAAGTAATTGGTGCAACTACTACTGCCGATGGTGGCGGATATGAAAAAACCGCTAATTCAGATGTAGTAGTTATTACTGCCGGACTTCCACGTAAACCTGGAATGAGCAGAATGGATTTAATCGGAGTTAACGCGGGAATTGTTCGTGGCGTTGCAGAAAATATTGCAAAGCACTCACCAAATGCAGTAATTATTGTTGTTTCAAATCCACTAGATGAGATGACGGCATTAGCGCAGATTGCAACAAAGTTTTCCTACAATAAAGTTATTGGCCAAGCAGGAATGTTAGATACTGCTCGTTTTACAAATTTTGTTGCTGAAAAATGTGGAGTTGAGAATTCTGTAGTAAAAACTTTAACTCTTGGTTCACATGGTGAAACTATGGTGCCAGTGCCAAGCCGATGTACTGTAAATGGCAAGCCATTGTCAGAAGTTTTATCTGAAGCTGAGATTGCAGATTTAGTTGATCGCACAAGAAATGGTGGAGCGGAAATTGTTGGGTTACTTAAAACCGGATCTGCCTACTATGCACCATCCGCAGCAGCAGCACGAATGGCAAGAGCTGTAATAACTGATTCAAATGAAGTACTGCCAGTCTGCGCGTGGGTTAATGGTGAATATGGAATAAGTGGAGTGTATTTAGGAGTTGAGGCACAAATAGGTAAAAATGGTATTAATAAAGTAATTGAAACAAAGTTAACCACTAGTGAATTAGATTCATTGAAGTTAGCAGCAGAAGCTGTTCGTACTAAACAAGCTGATGTTAAAGATCTATAAGGGCGGAGTCAGAATATGAATAAGATTAAAGTTGAGGGAACGGTAGTTGAGTTAGACGGCGATGAAATGACCAGAATTATCTGGCAGTTCATTAAAGACTCCCTAATCTTGCCTTATTTAGATATCAATCTTGAGTACTACGACTTAGGTATTGAGTATCGTGACAAAACCGATGATCAGGTAACAATTGATTCTGCACATGCAATTCAAAAACATGGAGTTGGAGTCAAATGCGCAACTATTACTCCAGATGAAGCTCGGGTTAAAGAGTTTAATTTAAAGAAAATGTGGAAATCACCAAATGGAACAATTCGCAATATTTTAGGTGGAGTAATTTTCCGTGAACCAATCATTATTAAAAATGTTCCGAGGTTAATTCCACATTGGACAAAGCCAATAGTTATTGGCCGTCATGCTTTTGGTGACCAGTACAAAGCAACAGATTTCTTAGTTCCCGGTGCTGGCAAATTAACCGTAACCTTCACACCAGAAGATGGATCAAAGCCAATGGAGTTTAATGTCTTTGATTTTCCATCATCTGGAGTTGCTATGGCTATGTATAACTTAGATGACTCAATTAGAGATTTTGCAAGAGCCTCATTTAATTATGGGTTAGTTAGAAAGTACCCAGTATTCCTCTCAACAAAAAATACAATTCTTAAAGCTTATGATGGTCGATTTAAAGATATTTTTGCTGAAGTATTTGAGAAAGAGTTCAAAGCCGAGTTTGATAAAAATAAACTTGAGTATGACCACCGCTTAATAGATGACATGGTTGCTACTTCACTTCGCTGGGAAGGTGGCTATATCTGGGCGTGCAAGAATTATGATGGCGATGTTCAATCAGACACTGTTGCCCAGGGCTATGGCTCACTTGGACTTATGACTTCAGTTTTAATGTCACCAGATGGTAAAACTGTGGAAGCTGAGGCAGCTCATGGCACTGTAACGCGCCACTTCCGTGATCATCAGGCTGGTAAAGCGACCTCAACAAATCCAATTGCATCAATATTTGCTTGGACACAGGGATTAGCGCACCGAGCAAAGCTTGATAACACTCCAAAGGTCGCTGAGTTTGCAAAGACTTTAGAGCGCGTGTGTATTGAAACAGTTGAGAGTGGAAAAATGACAAAGGATCTTGCGATTTTAATTAGCAAAGATGCGCCATGGCTTAATACTCAAGATTTCTTAGCTGCAATTGACGAAAATTTAAAGAAGGCAATGGTTTAGCTTGGGAAATAAAAAACCCCACTCATATTGAGTGGGGTTTTTTTGATTACTAATTAATTCAAGCGATTTCCAGTAACAGCATCAAATAGGTGAATTGCATCAGCATTGGCTCCAACTGTGACTGTTTGCCCAGCCTTAGGCGGGTTTTTTGGATCCCATCTAATAATTACTTGTCCTAACTCTTCAGTTGTACTAGCAAATTTAAGCGACTTATCTACCGGTTTGCCATAAACATATGCATCCGATCCAAGCTCTTCAACGACTTCAACT
>CANHGU010000049.1 GCA_947460855.1 Candidatus Nanopelagicaceae bacterium
ATCAAAACCAAGAAACATTAAGTCAAGTCAAGAAAACAGCTGAATTATTTAAAAAAACAGGAGCAACTCATTTAGTTTCATCACCGGTATATACCTGGAATTGGGATGCGCCTAAGCCCCTTTCTAATGATGAATATAAAAATATGTTCAGTATGTTTTCTCAGATAGATAAAATTTGTGAAGATTATGGTTTAACCAATGTATTACATCCACATCATCAAACTACGGTTGAATCTAAAGATGAAATTGAGCGAGTACTGGATGGTTGTGATGTTAAGTGGTGCTTAGACACTGGGCATATGGCAATTGGTGGGGTAGATATTGTTGAGTTTGCAAAAAATGCTGCAGATCGGGTTGGCCATGTGCATCTTAAGGATGTGGATCTTTCAAAGGCAGCACCAGTATTAGCAAGAAAAGAGTCGATTATGGCTGGCGTACAGAAAGGTTTGTTTACACCTCTTGGCTCCGGTGATGTTCCAATTGCGCAGGTAATTGAAGTATTAGAGGGTGCCGGTTATCAAGGCTGGTATGTGATTGAGCAAGATTGTGCAATCACTGGAGAGCTACCAGCAGAGGGTGCTGGTCCTGCGCTTATGATGAGTAAATCTATGGATTACTTAAAGTCTTTGGCAATCGGTTAGATTAATTAATAATGACTGATGAAAATATAGATGTAATAACAGTTGGCCGAATTAGCTTAGATTTCTATGCAAATGAGTCAAATGTAGGTTTTGAGAAGGTTAAAACATTTACCATGTCAATCGGTGGTAGCCCGACAAATGTTGCAATTGCAGCTTCTCGCCTAGGTAGTAAAAGTGCATTAGTAACCAATATTGGTAAAGACTCTTTTAACGATTACATTATTTCAAAATTAAAAGAGTTTAAGGTAAATACTGATTTTATTGAAGTTGATCAGACTGAGTTTACCCCTGCAGTTTTTGCAGCTATGGATGATCCCTTTAATCCATCAATGTTCTTCAATCGAGCGAAAAGTGCCCCAGATACTAAGGTTGAAAAATCTAGATTAAATGATGAATTAGTTAAAAAAGTAAAGGTATTTTGGATATCAGCATGTGCACTGGCTCAAGGTGAAACTGCAGCCTCGATAAAATCATGGTTAGCAATTAGAAATAACGCTGCTCATACAATTTTAGATTTAGATTATCGGCCAAGTTTTTGGGAGAATGAAGCAGTTGCTAAGAAGGTGACCCTTGAAGCGATCTCAAAGAGCACAGTTTTAGTAGGTAATCGCCGTGAGTTTGAGGTGGTATCTGGATTAACAGATCCAAAGCAAATTAGTCAGCACTTTCTAGGAGATCAGATCTCAACTGTGATTGTTAAATTAGGTGAACAGGGAGTTTATTTATCTTCTAAAGACGAAGAGTATTTATTGCCACCACTTAAGGTTGATGTTAGGTGTGGACTTGGCGCTGGTGATGGTTTTGGTGGAATGCTAATTCATGGCTTATTAAATTCTTGGTCACTTGAGAAAATTGGAAATTATGCCAATGTCGCAGGTGCCATAGTTGCATCCAGGCTTATGTGTTCAGATGCAATGCCAACCATGAGTGAGGTTGAGGCGATGGTGAAAGAAAAAGCATGAGTTGGTTACGTAGAGGAGAAACAGCTATCACTCCTCAATCAGCAGGTTGGAATTACTGCGGTATGGAGATCTTTGATTTTGCGAAAAATAAAAGCTACTCAATCAAAATGGATCAGAAAGAGGGAGTATTGCTCTCACTCTCTGCTGAAAACATCGAGGTAACAATAAATAATGAAAAATTTAAACTCCAAGGACGCACTGGAGTTTTTGCTGGGATATCAGATTGGATATACATTCCAGTGGACTCTGAATTAACAATCTCAGCTGCTTCAGGTCTGGTTGCACTCTCTACCGCTGCAAGCTCAAAGCTTTATCCAATTGCTTATAAAGATAAGAGTCAAGTATCAATTGAGATAAGGGGAAGTGGTTTTGCCACTAGACAGGTAAACAATATTGCCACTCCGGACAGCTTTGCACAGGCGGATCGAATTTTAGTTTGTGAAGTTTTAACACCAGGTGGAAATTGGTCGTCTTGGCCACCACATCGCCACGATGGAATCGCAGGATGTGAGTTTACAAATGAAGAGATTTATTACTTTCAAATTGGCACAAATCAATCAGATAATGGCGCAGAAACTGGACATGGTTTCTTCAAGGTTTACTCCTATGATGGTTTAATCGATGAGACTATGACAATTAAAGATAGAGATTTAGTAGTTGTTCCCCATGGTTATCACGGTCCATCAATTGCAGCTCCTGAGTATCCGATGTATTTCTTAAATGTCTTGGCCGGACCATCAGATAAAAGAAGTATGGGTTTTTGTGATGACCCAAATCATCACTGGATAAGAGATAGTTGGAAGGATCAGAAGCAAGATTCTCGCTGCCCAATGACTTCAGTGAATGGCAGAAATACTAAGTAAATCAATTATTAAGTAATACTAGCAACCTACTCTCATCTTGATCTGATTAACTATGGCCATGAAATTGGAGTTTTTCTCTCATAGCCAAATTTTGGCCCCATTTTTCTTTCTAATTGGCTTACAACTTCGCAATGAAACAACTCATATTAAGCAAATACTTCTGCCTAGCTTTGCCGCAGTTGGGGGCATGATTTTTCCAGCACTGATATTTATATCGCTTAATTCAGATCCGAAAATCCAAACCGGCTGGCCACTTGTAATGCCTACCGATATTGCCCTCGTCATGTTGGTGTTACTTGCTTTAGGTAAGGGGGTAAGAGTTGAACTTAAAACATTTCTTTTAGCACTTGCTGTTGCAGATGATCTCTTATCGATTTTGGTCTTAGCTGGAAAATACTCTGGCGCATTAAAGATAAGTGAGGTAGTAGCAAGTATTGGCGCGGTGCTACTTGGTGCAGTACTGGGTAAGGTGTGGTTTGAGCGAGTCTTTGTTAATTTTGTCAATTTAGTAATACTTCCACTTTATGTTTTTGCAAATATCTATCCAGCGATAAGTGAAGGCTTTGAATTTAACTCAACTTTAGGTAATTCAATCATTATTTCTAGGCTGGTTGGAAAGGTAATTGGTATAACTCTTTTTGCTTTAATTGGTAGTAAAATTTTAAAGCAGCAATTAACAATCACAAAAAGTGAGTTGGTAGCTGGTTCTACCTTTGCCGGTATGGGGCTTGCAGTATCCATCATGATTGCAAATCTAAGCTACGACTCAGCACTACTACTTAATCAAAGTAAAGAAGGTTTATTGCTTGCTGCGGTAATCTCTGGGGTGGTAGGCAGTGCAATTTTAATGATTTCAAAACATAGAAATTTAAATTAGGAGAGTTAAATGTGTGAAAAGGTAATTTGTAGAAAGTGCAGTAAACCAACCTGGGCAGGGTGTGGAGAGCATATTGAGCAGGCACTAGCTGGAGTTGCAAAGGCAGATCGCTGCCAAGGACATGCTGCCGATCCAAAACAACCTGGATTGTTAAGTCGATTATTTAATCGCTAAGTATTTAGAGCAAATGCATATTGAAGTAGTTAAGGCTGAGTTATCTGAAGTTGAACGGCTTCGTGCACTTCGCTTAGCAGCGCTTGAAACCGCACCCTATGCATTTGGTGCAAAGTATGAGGATGAACTATTAAAACCTGCAACTAGTTGGCAAGATCGACTAAAGAATACATATTGGTGTTTTGTAACTGTCGACGGGAAAGATATTGGCCTACTTGCTGTTGATAAGGCGGAAAAAGATCGCAAAAGTGATTGTTGGATTTCTAGTTGGTGGATTAGTGAAGAGTATCGAGGAAAAGGTATTCCTAAATTAATGCTTGATTGGGTTGAGTCTCTCTGTTTTGATAATAATTGGGAAAAAATTGGTTTAGGAGTTTGGCCAGAAAATAAGCGAGCAATTTCTGCCTACATCAAGTTAGGATTTGTTGCTGGAAGTGAACCAATGCCAAGTAGATCAATTCCAGGGGAGATGTATTTACCTATGTTTAAGGATGTAGGTAGCAAGGTATGAGTAAGCGTGAGATTGATTCATATATTGCAAAGCAGAGTGAGCCAAATAAAAGCAATTTAAAAGCGATGCGCGCAATAATTTTAGAGATCGAACCAACTTTAAAACAGGGTATTTCCTATGGCATACCAGCATTTAAATTAGATGGCGATGTAGTTTGTGGGCTTGCAGCTCGTAAAGGTGGCTGCTCTTACTACCCATTTAGTGGCTCTGTGCTTGCTGCACTGAAAAATGATTTAGTTAAATACAAGCAAACAAAGAGTGCACTTCACTTTGACGCGCCACTTCCAAAGACACTTGTGCGCAAATTGATGACGCAGCGTATGGTGCAGATGATGGTTAAAAAGAAACGCAAGTAAAGTTGTAGTATTAGCTTATGAAAAGCTCTAATAAGCCAATACAGATATCTGATATCTCTCAAGCTGAATTAGATCGTTACGAGATCTTAGATCGTGAATGGCGTGAGTATGGAATCGCTGCCCCTGCCAGACGGGCATTAGTGGATGCAAAATTATATAAAGTCTCAGACCTTAGAAAGATTTCTCAAACTGATTTAGAAGAGCTGCATGGAATGGGTAAGAGTGCAGTTGCTAGGCTTAAAGTATTAATGAATGCTAAAAAAATTAAGTTTCGTCCATGAAGCGTTTTTTCAATTGGTTTGTAGGACTATTTTCAAATCGCAGGAGCTGGGTGCGCCAGATAACAGTTGCAGCTATTGCATCAGCGACAGCTTGGGTAA
>CANHGU010000050.1 GCA_947460855.1 Candidatus Nanopelagicaceae bacterium
CATGAGAATGTATGGGGCACAGTTGTAAGTATTGAATCTGAAAACTTAAATCTTTCTTACCAACCACAAATTGAATTTCTACACACAATAGATCAAATATTTTCAACATATATTCAAAGCTCTCAAGTTTCTAAACTACGCACCAATCAAATTCAAATACAAGAGTGTGATCCGATGTTGGTTCAGATTTGGCAGTTATCTCTAATTGCCAGGGAGTTAACAGATGGTGCATTTGACCCTTGGGCAGTTACCGGCGGCTTTGATCCATCTGGGTATGTTAAGGGGTGGGCAGCTGATCAAATTTGTAATCAATTACAAAGTGCGGGTGTAAAACATATTCAGGTAAACGCCGGTGGTGATATCTCACTTCGCGGCGGCTCATTAAATCAAAAACCATGGCAGATAGGAGTTGCCCATCCACAACTACCAGATGAGATCTCAAAGGTATTTCAAATTACAGATGGCGCAATAGCAACTAGTGGAACAGCTGAGCGAGGCAATCACATTATCGATCCGCAGAGTAAAACAAATGCAGTTGGTGCTAGATCTGCAACAGTAGTAGGACCAGATGGTGGTTTAGCAGATGCTCTTGCTACCGCATTGATAGTTACTGGCCGAGATGGCGCAAAATGGTTTACAAAGAGTGAGTTAGAAAAGTACTCCTGCTGGGTAGTTGATCGCCATAAAGATACGACCTGGGAAATTATTAAATAACTTATTTATTTAAATAAATCTTGTATTGCACTCTATCTGTGATCGCTACCTTGTCATATAACTTTCGAGCGGTTTCATTATCTGGTGCAGTAGTCCAATAAAGTCGCTTAGAGCCTTTTGCAATAGCAATCTCCTCTACCGCTTTAATTAAAGCTCGACCAACTCCACTCTTTCGATTTTTTGGATCAACATATAAATCTTCTAAGTAGCAAAAATCCTCGACCTCCCAGGTACTTGGGCGCCAGATGTAGTGGGTAAAACCGACGATTTTATTATCAACATCAGCAACTAAGCCCTTGATATTAAATTCAGAGTTTATTCGTTGCCAGGTTAATTCAAATTGCTCATTAGATAAGGAGGATTTGTAAAAAACAATATACTCTTTAAATAACTCAAGCCAGCGATCTTTATCGCCTAATTCGATTGGGCGAATTTTAATTGACATGAACAAACCTTACTCTAGATCTATTCTCAGAAGAGAACTTAATGTATAGGCTCTACCCATGACCGTCTTAGTATTTGGCAGCTTAAATTTAGATTTAGTTACCTACGCCGATAAATTACCGGCAATTGGTGAAACTATTGTTGGTGAAAAACTGCTTCGGTTTCCTGGTGGCAAGGGTTTAAATCAAGCAATTGCAGCGCGTAGAGCCGGCGCTGAGGTTTTGATGGTTGGCTCAATCGGTAATGACTCTGATGGTGATTTTTTATTTGATATTTTAAAGAGTGAAAGTATTGGTTCTAAATTTATTACCAAAACTGCAGAGCAAACTGGAATTGCAGTTATTGAGGTGTCAAAAAGTGGGGAAAATAGAATAATTATTATTGCTGGCGCTAACTCTAAAACTAGGTTTTCAGATGAGATACTAACTAGTTCACCCTCAGTAACTGTGGCGTTAGCTCAATTAGAAACACCAATTGCTGAGGTTGCAAAGTTTATTCATAAGAGCAAGGCAGCTGGAAAAATAACTATCTTAAATCCAGCGCCAATTCAAAAACTTGATGAACATTTACTCGAAGATACCGACTACTTAATTGCAAATGAGACTGAGGCATCGTTCTTAGTGGGTAACTCTGTTGAGAGTTTAAGCAAAGATGAGGCAAGTGCAATAGCAAAACAATTACAAAAAAGTGGTTCGAAAAAAGTAATAATTACACTGGGCGCACAAGGAAGTATTTATCTAGATCATGAAAAGAGTTTATTTACCCCTGCCTATAAAGTTAATGCGGTGGACACTACGGCAGCTGGAGATGCTTTTTGTGGTGCATTTGCAACCGCTATATCTCAAGGTCGGCCAATTGAGTATGCGCTCGAATTTGCCTCAGCGGCGGGTGGGTTAGCTGCAACTAAGGCGGGGGCGGTGCCATCTATTCCAAGTCAGCAAGAGATATTGTCAATGATTACATCTTTAGACTAGGTTTTCATCATGATCAAAAATGGAATTTTGCATCCGCAGCTAGCTTCACTGCTAGCCAGATTTAGGCATGTTAATTCAATTGCAATTGTAGATGGACCATTTCCAACCTATCCAGGTGTTGAGACTATTGAATTGGCGATCACAATGGGTTGGCCAACAATTCCACAGGTTCTAGATGAGATTCTGCCATTTCTAGATGTTACCTCTTTAGTTTTAGCAAATGAGTTTGAAGAAAAAGTTGATAAGCAAACAGTTGAAAAATACATAACCCATCACAAAGGAATTCCCACCACAAGGGTTGCCCACACCGAGTTTAAGAAACTAGTTAGCCAATCTTTAGGTGTAATTCACACAGGTGACGGCATCCCGTATAGCTCAGTTATCTTAAGGTCTGGTTTCTAAAATTATGAAGAAAAAAGCTAGTGATATCTGCATTGGTGTAATTGGTGCTGGAATTATGGGAAGCGGCCACGCACTTTACATATCAGAGAGTGTTAAGGGTGCTCGAGTAGCCGGTATTTATGATGCAAATGCAACCGTTGCTAAAAAAGTAGCCAGCCAGGTAAAAAAAGCTAGTAGCTATCCTGTTGCCGTTTATAACTCTATTGAGAGTTTGTTGGCAGATAAGAATATAACGGCAGTAATTATTGCCTCACCAGATCATCTTCATGCTGAGCATCTTTCTAAGGCATTAGATGCCGGCAAAGATGTGCTTTGTGAGAAACCGCTTGCCTCAAATGATTCTGATGCTAAAAAAGTTGCACAAATTGCAAATAAATCTAAGTCGATAGTTGGTATTGGATTTATGCGTAGATTTGATCCAGCTTATTTAGAGCTTAAGCGGGTGATACGTAGCGGAAAATATGGAAAAGTTTTACAAATTCGCTGTACATCAAGAAACGTTAGCTCACCAACAGCGACTACCGCTATGTTGCTGACAAATGTTGCAGTCCATGAGGTTGATGTCATTAGATGGTTATTAGAGGAAGAAATTAAGTCAGTAAATGTGAATTTAACTAAAGTTACCTTAAAGGCAAATTCAAGACTATTAGATCCAATATCGGTAAATTGTTATACCGCATCCGGTGTCTTAGCGACTATTGATATTTGCGCAAATAGCACCTACGGCTACGAAGTAGGTATGGAAGTCATTACCGAAAAGGCCTCACTTGTAATTGAAAATCTAGGGGATTTAACAGTTGTTAAAGATTTTTATCTACCAAATCGAAAATCTGGAAGGTTGCATAAAGATTGGATGGGCCGGTTTAAGCCAGCTTATATTGCTGAACTAAATGCATTTGTTGAGTCCATTAAAAAGAGAAAGCTTCACCCAAACTTTGCAACTGCAAATGATGGTTTAGCTGCCAGTATTGCATGTGGACTGGGCGTAAAGAGTTTGCCCCGTCACCATCGTTGATTTGATTTACCCTCTGTTAAACGTTTGTAAGCTTGTTTAACTTCAGAAACATCACTAATACCAGAGACTGCTACCTCCCAAAAAGCACCACCCTCAGTCCAATTTTCCGCATCGGTATCAATTACTAACACCGATACTCCAGGTAAATCCTTTGCAGCACTGAACTCCGCTGCCAAATTTTCAATTGTAACTTTTACCGCTCTAGCACCAAGTGATTTAGCATGAGAAACAAAATCAACTTTAAATGGTGCCTTAAGATCTGAATCATTAAACATTGTTCGATAACTCTTTGATCCATTTGAAACCTGCAACCGCTGGATCACAGCAAACCCAAGGTTGTCGCAAAGAATATAAATAAGCGAGTCGCCATTATTTACCGCAGATAAAATTTCACTGTTTAGCATTAGATAAGAGCCATCACCAACCATTGAGACAACTTTTCCTTTACTGCCAGATTGCTTTAGGGCAATAGCAGCACCCCAAGCACCTGCTACCTCATACCCCATACATGAGTAGCCATACTCGCAATCAAAAGAGTCAAGACTCTTACTTAACCAATTATTGTTTAACTCACCAGGTAAGCCGCCAGCTGCAGTGAGCACATAATCTGATGTCGTAGCAGCATTATTTATAGCAGCAACCACCTGGGCATATGAGGGTAGATCAAGTTTTTTACTGATTCGCTTTTCAATATTGCTCTTCACCATTTGTTGCGTAGTAGCACGCTTAGCTGACCAACTAGGATCGGATTTATATCCAGTTAATTTGCTTTGTAAATCTAAAATACTCTCTTTAGCATCACCAATTAGTGAAATTGAACTTCGCTTTGTGGCGTCAAAGCGCGCGGTATTAATTGAAATTATTTTGCTCCCCGGATTTTTGAATATCGTCCAAGATCCAGTTGTAAAATCTTGCAATCTAGTGCCAATTGAAATTATTAGATCAGCCTCTTCGGCTAATGTATTTGCTGGATCACAGCCGGTTACTCCTACCGGCCCGCACCAAGATGGATCTGTAGCAAGTAGCGAAGATTTACCAGCAACGGTTTCAACTACTGGTATTTCAAAAGTTTTTGCAAAATCAGATAACTCTTGATGTGCCTTGCTATATCGAACACCGCCACCGGCGATTATTAACGGTTTCTTTGATTTCTTAATTGCGTCAAC
>CANHGU010000051.1 GCA_947460855.1 Candidatus Nanopelagicaceae bacterium
CAAAGAGAAATTAGCTGGTGAAAAAATAAAGGTCTCCTACCTAGATATTGCAGGTGAGGTTAGAAAAGCGATAATTATTAATCAAAATGAGGGTAGTGAAATCACTGTTGTAAATGGAGCTGGCCCTGATATTACAAGTGCGGATTGGGTTAATTACTGCGAGCTGGTAATTAAAAATATTAGCAAAGGCGAGCTAGTACTTCTTATGGGAAGCATGCCAAGCGCCTCACCTTCTGATGCCATCGAAAAGCTTGCTAAAAAAATTCATGCAGCGGGTGCACAGCTATTAGTAGACACCTCACCAGTTTCACTTAAATCTAGAAAAGATGAGCTGTTAGATTTTATTACCCCAAATCTGGAGGAGGCAGAGGCCTTAATCTCAGGTGATGATGGCGCTTTATTTGTAGTAAATAATGAGAATATCCAAGAGCGAGCAATGAGTGTGGCTGAGAAATTACAAGGCGTAGTTGCAAAGCAGGTATTTATCACAGTAGGTGAGCATGGCTGTGCCTTTAACAATGGCAGCGAAAAATGGTTTCTGCCCGCCTTTAAATTAAACCCACAGCTTTATAAGAGTGCAGTTGGAGCCGGGGATTCATTTGTTGCCGGGCTTGCTAATTACTTAAGTGAAAATAGTACAAATATTGATTGGAAAGAGTGCGCAAAGTTTGCCATGGCAACCGCTGCGGCTTCCTGTGAGAGCTATTTAGCTGGCGGCGTAGATAAAGAGCGGGCGCTGTTAATTTTGGCAGGTAAGTCATGAGTCAGATCGTCTACTTTGGTATAGATCTTGGTACCACTAATACCAAGGTAATTGCGGTTAAAGAAAGTGGTGAGTTTATTGCTTCCGCCCGGAGGGCAACAGATTGGATTGTTTTGCCAAATGGGCGAATTGAGGCAGATACTGAGCATCTATATAAAACAGTTGTTGATTGTATTAATGAATTAGTTACCACTACCGGCAATATTGTTGGCCAATTTAAGGTCTCAGGTATTGGTATTACCGGTATGGCTGAAAGCGGAGTGGTCTTAGATAAAGATAACAATATTTTGACTCAGCCTGTTGCCTGGTTTGATAGCCGAGGTGAGGCTGAGATGAATGCACTAGGGGATGAGTTTAGAAAGGAGTATCAAGCAAAGACCGGCTTGGTATTTAAACCAGAGTCATCACTGTCTTCATTACTTTCAATGAAGAGTGAGGGATTTGATTTCAAACAAAAAGCAATAGTTTGGCTTAATTTATTGGAGTATGTGGCCTTTCGTTTTACTGGCACAAAAGCAACTGAGCCTTCACTTGCCTCACGGACCGCCCTGCTTGATCAAGCTAATTTAAAGTTTTGGCAGCGGGCTAAAGATCTTTTATCAGTAGATGAATCATTTATCCCAGAGCAGAGATTTTGTGGTCAAAGTTGGGGCCCAGTTAATACCAAGGTGCTACCAGATCAGTTACAGGCAGCTCAGGTAACAGTAGCTGGCCATGATCACTCAGTTGGCGCAATTGGCTCAGGTGCTACTGGAGTTGATCAGATATTTAACTCAGCCGGAACTGCTGATGTGATCTATCGAAGCGTGCCAGGAACATTAAGTGATGAGCAAAGATTTGCACTTACCGAACTTGGCGTCTCAGCAGGGCGACATGCGTTAAAAGATGCCACCTCATTAATAGGTGGCTCACGTGGTGGTTTAGTACTGCGCCGGGCGCTAGATCTTTTGGGGGCAAGGCAGGGTGAGAAGTTGGCGCAGATTGATAAAGATTGGAATGCTGATCATAAGTTTAAAGATGTAATTGATATGTCCCAGGGCAAATCAATATCTAATGATTTAAAAATTATTCTCACCGGCGATGCTGGCCCAAATGATTTATGGGCAGCAGCCCTTGATTACATGAGCAGTGAGAATAAAAAGATGTTAAATGGCATTGCTGCAGTTGTGGGCGAGCATAAAACCGCCCTTGGCTCTGGTGGCTGGCTAAAATTACGAAGTGTTCGTGAAATTAAATCTAGTGTCATAGCAAATCTGCGCTTTTCAAATATTGATGAGCCAGGTGCCTTTGGCGCTGCATTTATTGCTTCTTGGACTGCTCAGGGTGGAGATAGTTCATTGGTAGATCATGTCGGCAGGCTAGTAACAAAACTAAATTCGGAATACCGGATATAGACAAGAGATATCAAAGAGATATCGAAGAGAAAAGAGAGAGTATGACAAAGGTAGTAACAAGACCACTTAATGGCTTATCTAGTATTTCCAACAGTGAAGGGATTTTCTCAATTGTTGCTATGGATCAACGCAACACCTTAAAGAAAATGTTTGCTGCCGTTGGCGTTACCGCAACCGATGAGGATATGTTCCAGGCCAAAATCGCAGTTGCTTCCGCTCTTTCTAAGGCCGCCTCTGGCATCTTGCTAGATCCAACCTGGGGAGTGCCGGCGGTAAATGAGAATGATATTTTGCCTTCTACTTGCGGCTTATTAGTTGCAGCTGAGAATCCAGATCGTGGAAACTTTAATGGCGAACCACGTCCAACCAAGATGGTTGGCCAAGATGCTGCTTGGGTTAAATCACTCGGCGGCCAGGCAGTTAAGGTCTTGGTAAGTATGCACCCAGGAAGGCCAATGAAGGCAGGTGAGCCTGATCTAACGAGTGAGACGGTTGAGTTAGTTAGAAGCATTGTGGCAGATTGCAAGGCCCAAGGCATTCCATCTGTGATTGAAAACTTAATCTATCCACTACCAAATGGTGAGCCATTAACAGATGATCAGAAAGAAAACTTAATTGTTGAATCTGCTATTTTGCTTAATGAAACTAAGCCAGATCTACTAAAGCTTGAGTTTCCAATGAGTGAGCGTGGTTGCAAGCGTCTTGCTGACTCACTAACTGTGCCATGGGCGGTGCTATCTGCTGGAGTTGCCTTTGATCAATTTAAAAAGGCGATCACCATCTCATGTGATGCAGGTGGTGCTTCTGGCTTTATTGCTGGCCGCTCTATTTGGAAAGAGGCGATCGGTATGAATAAGGCTGATCAAGAGAAGTTCCTAAACTCAACTGCGATCGCTCGTCTTGAAGAACTAAATCAAACAGTTGTTGGCAGAGCAGTTCCATGGCAGAAGGCGATTAAATAGGTTAAGTAAACAAAGAGAAAAATCCGGCTGATTAATTTATCAGCCGGATTTTTTATTTAAAGTTAAGTTAAACAGATCGAAGTACGGCAGTTACCTTACCTAGAATCTGGGCATCATCTGCTGGAATTGGTGTGAAGTTATCATTTGCTGGTAGTAACCAGAAGTGGCCATCTTTTTTCGACCAAGTTTTAACTGTGGCCTCACCATCGATCATTGCAGCCACAATCTCACCCTTTTGCGCATCCTTTTGCGCACGGATAACAACATAATCACCATCGCAGATTGCAAGATCAATCATTGAGTCACCTTTTACCTGCAACATAAATAGATCACCCTTACCAACTAATGACTCTGGAAGTGGCAGAACCTCCTCCACCTCTTGTTCAGCCAAAATTGGATTACCAGCTGCAATTTTTCCAACTAAAGGAATCAATCTGGTCTTATCCTGTGGGGCAGCCTCGCCATCTTGACCAGGAAGAGTTATCTCAATCGCCCGGCCACGGGAGGCATCCCGGCGGATCCAACCCTTCTCTTCAAGAATCTGCAGTTGATAGGTGACCGATGCGGTGGAGGAAAGGCCAGCTGCTTGGCCGATCTCACGCATAGAGGGCGGGTAGCCCTGGTCCTCAACTGCGGTTTTGATGACGGATAAAATCTTAAGTTGGCGTGGGGTCAGCCCATGCTCATCGGTTGGGCCATCTGGCAGCTCGGCGACCACCTTGGAGCTGGGCTTTTTTGCGGGGTTTTTAGCCATAAGCAAAGGGTAGCAGGGGGTTTGAAAAAAATCAAACATTTGTTCGGTTTTAACTAGACAATGTCAGTGGGGTAGTGTTTAATTCTCTTTAGAACAGGTGTTCGAATCCCCTCGAACGCTGTTAACAGGAGAAGAAAATGAAACAAAGACAGGCCAAGCGATTGGCTAGAACAGTTTTATCAGTATCGTTATTAGTAGTAATTGGCGCTGGTTTTAGCAGTATTTCAGCAGCTAGTGATAACTCAGGTGTAGCTAATGCAGATAAGCAAAGTAAGTATGTGCAGGTTGTGGTAACCCCAGGTGAGTCACTCTGGTCGATTGCGGCAATGGTGGCCGGGGATGCTTCAATCGCATCGGTGGTTGCCGATATTGTTGAGGTCAATCAGTTAAAGGGTGCTGATGTGGTCGCTGGCAGCAAGCTGTTAGTGCCAACCTTCTAGTACTACTTAGAAACTCCACTGCCAGGCAGGCTCAGGGCAGCCTTTCCCATGCTTGGTATTAAAAGATTTATCAAACACGCCGATTCAGGTACTTCTCAACCCTAAAGCGCGGGTCTATGGTTCACCCAACATATAGGGGTAATTATGCTTATGGCTTCCATAAGTAGTGGTTTTCCGCTAATGTTTCCCTCCCCGCTTAACTAGGAAAAAAGGAGAAATACGGCCGTGATCTGTCCCTTCTGTCGATTTGATGACTCAAGAGTGATTGATTCACGCCCAACTGATGAGGGAACTCAGATTCGCCGTCGCCGTGAGTGCACAAGCTGCGGACGCCGGTTTAACACCTCTGAGACCTCTGTCCTTTTAATTATC
>CANHGU010000052.1 GCA_947460855.1 Candidatus Nanopelagicaceae bacterium
ACGTTCACCAATCACTTTGGAAAGATGGCAAGCCATTGTTCTGGGGCGATGGATATGGCGATCTATCTGATGTTGCTCGTTGGTATATTGGTGGCTTGCTAAAGCATGCACCATCACTTCTAGCCTTTACCAACCCAACTGTTAACTCATATAAGCGCTTAGTACCAGGGTATGAAGCACCAGTTAACTTGGTTTATTCAGCTAGAAATCGTTCTGCATGTATTCGTATTCCAATTACTGGATCTAACCCAAAGGCAAAGCGAATTGAATTCCGATGCCCAGATCCATCATCTAATCCATATCTAGCTTTTGCTGCCATGTTGATGGCAGGTCTTGATGGAATTCAAAACAAGATCGAGCCACCAAAGCCAGTTGATAAGGATCTGTATGAATTAGAAGGAGCAGAAGCTGCAGCAATTCCGCAGGTTCCAGGCTCACTAGATGCAGTTCTTAATAATCTTGAAAAAGATAATGATTTCTTAACTCGTGGTGGTGTATTCACAAAGGATCTAATCGATACCTGGATCGACTTTAAGCGTAAGCAAGAGGTTGATTATGTTCGCCTACGTCCACATCCAGCAGAGTTTGAGCTTTACTACGATCTATAAGATCTAAATTAAAACGCCCCAGATAATATCTGGGGCGTTTTTTTATTAACTCTGATTCCGGCGGCGATATGAATAGATAGCAAAAAATAGGCCAGATACAATAAAGATCGCTGAGGCCAAATAAATGGTAATTGGGAATTCTTTCTCATCGCTGCCCACACCTTCAGCGGTTATTTCACCTTCACCAAAGGTGAATTTAAACTCTCCCTCTACTGGGTGCCCATCGGATGAGACAACATGATAAAAAACTAGAACTGGGCCTTTAACATTATTTGGCGCAAGAGTTACTGAGATTGAGTTACCGGAGATCACTTCATCAGTTTCACTAACTTGATCTCCGACTGCATTATTTACTACAACAAAATTAGCCTTTTCGGCGCCTAAATTTTGTAGCTCTTCATCAAACTCTAAAGAAACTTGCGTTGGCCAGCTTTGCACTGTACTTCCGGCAACTGGCGTTGAGGAGATAAGTTTGGTGTGAGCAAAAGCTAAAGATGGTGCACATAGATTTACAACAAGACCAACCACAGCCAGAGTAAGAACCTTTTGTTTGCTCAATGTAAATCTCATGGTGAAACAGTAGCAACTCTTAATACAAATTATTTGCAGATGCGAACCGTTTGCAATAATATACGGCGATGGCACAAAAAACCCAGCTTCGCGAGCATCTAAAATTTTCTCGCGAGGAGTTACCCGCTCTAATTGGAGTTATCAGCGTAGTTGCGTTCCTACACATAGCTGGCTGGGGTCTATTTATTCATTACAACTCAAACCCAGCCTATAGCTCATTAACTGATGGCTCGGGCGCACTAATTTATGCAGGAGCGGGAGCGTTGGCTTACTCATTTGGTCTGCGACATGCTTTTGATGCTGATCATATTTCAGCAATTGATGACACAACTCGGTTGATGTTGGCAAAGGGTAAGAAACCGCTAGGCGTAGGTTTATTTTTCTCACTCGGTCACTCCACAATTGTCTTAGCGCTATCGGTGGGAATCGCTTTTGCCGCAAAGCAAGCGACAAAGTTTCAAAAAGATTTCGCCGAAACTGGTGGAATTATTGGTGCCTCGGTATCTACTTTATTTTTGTATCTAGTTGGAATTTTAAATTT
This sequence comes from Candidatus Nanopelagicaceae bacterium, assembly GCA_947460855.1. Taxonomy (GTDB): domain Bacteria; phylum Actinomycetota; class Actinomycetes; order Nanopelagicales; family Nanopelagicaceae; genus Nanopelagicus. Next base: position 1,720 of record CANHGU010000052.1, read on the forward strand.
AGTGATATTAATTGGAATTATTAAGGTTTGGCGACAGGCAAAAACTGGAAAATTTTCGCATGAGCATTTGACGCAACTATTAAATGAACGTGGTCTTATGAAGCGAATATTCAGGGGCGCATTTAAGAATGGTTTCGACCACTCTTGGCAGCTTTATCCAGTTGGAGTTTTATTTGGACTTGGCTTTGATACCGCTACCGAGGTCGCACTCCTTGCACTCTCGGCTACTGCAGCGGTCGGCACAGTGGGTGGAACGCTTCCACCGCTAGCAATTATTGCGTTACCTTTGATCTTCGCAGCAGGAATGTCGCTAATGGATTCACTTGATGGAATTTTTATGACTAAGGCATACTCCTGGGCATTTACCTCTCCCCTTCGTAAGATTTATTACAATATTACAACTACTGGGTTGTCAATATTTGTAGCTTTTGTAATTGGAACCATTCAATTGATTAGCGTGCTTTCTAAAAAAACTAATATCGATAATTACCAGCCATTTACTACAATCTCAGAGATTGATTTAAATCGAGTCGGCTACTTTATAGTCGCTTCATTTGTTGGTGCTTGGTTGCTCTCAGTTTTTATTTGGCGGGCTGGAAAATATGAGGCGAAATACTCATCAGGTATTGAAGAAATTGAGCATGAACATAGTGAGTTTAAGATTTAATCAACGTATAGATCGTTAATAAACTCTTTTGTACCAGGAACTACGGCGTACTTATCTAGATCTGTAACTCCTTCACTGGCTAACACCTCATCATCGATAAAGAAATTGCCAGTGCACTCTTTGCCAGGTCGATTTAGGATTATGTAAGCGGTATCGGAGATGATCTCAGTAGTACGGCAAAATGCAGTATCTACACCTGGAATCATGGCAAGGGCAGCAGTATCAATTGCAGTTCTTGGCCACAGTGCATTAACGCCGATGCCATCTGGTTTTAATTCATCTGCTAATCCCAAAACACACATGCTCATTCCATACTTTGCCATTGTGTAGGCAAGGTGTGGTTTAAACCATTTACCTTTCATAGAAAGTGGTGGCGATAGCATCAAAATGTGTGGGTTTCTTCCCTCTTGCGCACTCTTTTTTAAGTATGGAAGGGCTACTTGTGAGGTAAGAAAAGTGCCGCGAGTGTTAACACCCATCATAAGATCAAATCTTTTAGCCGGGGTATTTTCGGTATTTGTTAAATTAATTGCTGACGCATTATTGATAACAATATCGATTCCACCAAATTCATTAGCTGCTTTTTCCATTGACGCAACGATTTGATTTTCATCTCTTATGTCACATTGAATAGCAAGTGCTTTGCCGCCAGCTGCTTCAATCTCTTTTGCTGCGGTATGAATTGTGCCGGGCAATTTGGGATGTGCTTCAGTGGTTTTAGCAGCAATTGCAATCGATGCACCATCTTGAGCGGCTCTTAGTGCAATTGCCAGACCAATACCTCGTGATCCACCAGTAATAAATATTCTCTTACCTGCAAGTGACATTACTTGACCTTACTCTTTTTTGACAAGAAGTTCATAAATGCAATTTGGGCCTCATCAGATTGGGCTGCTAATTTAAATAAAATACCTTCAGCCTTCATTACTTGATTGAGTGCCTCATGGGAGCCACTCTTAAGGAGTGCCTTAGTATTAATCACTGCTGTTGGTGGTTGTTCAGCAATCTCAGTTGCAAACGCTATTGCGGAACCTAATTCATCCTGTGCAACTTTATTTATTAAACCCATCTCAAGTGCTTCAGTTGCTGAAAATGTTCTACCAGTTAAAAAGATCTCTGAAGCTTTTGCGTGACCAACTAATCTTGGGAAGTTGTAACTTGACCCACCCTCGGGAACTAAACCAAGGGATACAAATGGCATTGAAAATTGGGTATCTGGATTTGCTGTTACTAGATCACAATGCATCAACATAGTCGTACCAATTCCAACTGCCCTACCCTTAACTGCTGCAATTAATGGCTTTGGAAAGTTGTGAATTGCAAATAGAAAGTTAAATACTGGAGAGCCTTCATCCATTTGTGGATCATTAGCAAAATCATTGATGTCATTTCCAGCAGTAAATGAGTCGCCATTTGAATTAATAACTACAGCACGGATTGAAAAATCACCAGCTGCTTCATTTATTTTATCCGCCAGCCTTTGATACATATCCTGAGTTAACGCATTTTTCTTTTCAGGTCGATTTAGAGTCAGGCGTAAAACCGCACCGATCTGCTCATCCAGGATAAAACTCACGCGGTAATAGTAAGGGCATACTCCAAAAAAGCCACATGGTTGAGAGGGCTCCAAAAGAAGAGCACAATGGGAGCCAGATCATTGGAGAGTGACCTTGGACATTAACATTTTGCTACGGGATCTAACCCCCTTTGAACAATTAGTTTGCGAGCATTTATGCGAAGGGCTAACTAACTCTGCGATTGCCAAAGCTACTTCTCACACCGAAAAGGTTGTAGAAAATAC
>CANHGU010000053.1 GCA_947460855.1 Candidatus Nanopelagicaceae bacterium
CAGATGCTCGTCTTGCCCAAGGACAAGAGATCCTAGATAAGGCAGGCTCTTCTGCCTTTTACTTCATGGCAGATATCGCCACCCAACTATCTATTGTTGCCAGCGCTCAAATGAATGGCATCCCAAACAGTGTTGAGGCAGATCTAAGAGGCTCTGCCACACCAGAGAACATCATAAATAAGGTAATAAAGATATGAAATTACGCAAAGTAAAGAGATAATCAACCCATGGGATTTTTTGCAGATCTAAAAACAAAACGTGAAGCTAAGAAAGCACAGCGTCAATACGATCTTGAAATGTATGAATGGGATCTAGAAAACAAAGCTTTAACCTCTGCCTTAGATATCTTCTCAGGGGCAGCAAAAGGTGATGAACCAGATGATAATCAACTTGTGCAAAAAGCTGGTGAGTTAGTTTTATGGTCTGGCACTGCCACATTCCATGAAGCCGGCCGAACCGCATCTAGATATGTTGGCTCTAGCCAAGGTTTTTCTATTCCAATTGTTGCCGGTATTAGATATCGCGTAGGAGCAACTAAAGGAACTTTAATTCCAGGAGATGAAGTGCAGATTGAGAAAGAGGCTGGCTTAGTAAAGTTAACTAATCAACGTCTTATCTTTGCCGGCTCTGCCAACACCTGTGAGTGGTTATTCTCAAAGTTTCTATCTGCAGGCTCTAACCCATCCCGTGATGATTTTCTCTTTGCCGTATCAAACCGAAAGAAAACAGCAGGGCTTAGTTTCTCACCCGAAGATGGCAAAGCCTTTGCCCACCTAATCGCCTTAGCCCTTTACTCCTTTGAAAAGGGAATCCCCGCCACAGTAACTGCAATTAAGAAAGAGCTAAAAGAAAGTGAAGATAAGAAGCCGAAGTTAATCCTGCCGGCTAGTAAGCCTAAGGAGATTAAGGGGTAGTATGAAAAAGACTCGTATTTCAATATTGGTATTTACATTCCTACTTGGCTTTATATATCAACCTAATTGGATTTATGAGAACTTCTACTCCAATCCAAGGTGGGTGGATGACGCCTGGTGGAGTTTGAATTACCCGGCGTATTTAATAATTTACGCAGTTATATCAACTATTTATGTTGAATTAGTAATTAGGTTTATCAAGAAATATACCTAATCTGAGTTTTACTTAATTCTTTATACCCATCCCTTCCAAGTCCCAATATGTTTCTCCCATTTCATTTGTAAATCTTTGCCACCGCCATAGTTTCTGAAGTTGATGATCTCAACCTCATATCCGCACTTGCAATGCGCCATACAAATCACCACCCCCTCAACCTCTGGGTGGGTGAGTGAGAATTGATGTTTTCCATGTGATATTCCGGTAAGGATTATTGATCCCATTATTTAACCTTTTTGGCTTCTTGATTGACTTTGTATTTCATCAACCAAGAAGCCAAACACGGGTGCTTACTTATGCAGAAGGAATGAAGATATATTTGCCAGATATAAATTCATTCTTAGCATCAGTAGTTATGGCAAGGATTGATGCATAGGTTTCATCAAAAGTTGCTTTACGATTTAACAGCCAGTAACCAGCCATAGCTGCAGTGGCATTTGATGTTCCAACTGTAAATTTAGTTGAGCCATCCAACTGCTTAACATTCCACCTGGCGTTTAGGAAGAAATCAGTTTGCCCTTGTGCTCCATTGCTATACCGAGCGATGTACGGCGCTGCTTTTTCATCATAAGTTATTGGTTGAACACCTGGCCATGGATTATCAGTTGCTCCGATTGCGACAGAATCTGTCAGACAAGATGGACTGAATACGGCAGTGTGATTGCCATCATTTCCTACTGCAACAATTAAAGGTACTTCAACCTTTTTTAGTGCAGCAATTTGATCTGCCATTCCAGCAGGTACTTTGCAATTTGCAAACACCTTTCCTTGAGCAAGGCTTACTACCGCAATGTTGTACTTAACTCGATTAGCAATTACCCAATCAAGTGCAGCTTTGACATCATCTAGGCTATATAAACCAGGTGAACCATTTGCATTAACCGGAACTATTCTGATGGGAATAATCTTTGCGGCAGGGTTCACCCGCAACATTATTGAAATTAACTGCGTTCCGTGATTTAAGTCCTTATTTTTTGTAGCTGGTAGATTTGACGCACCAGGACCCTCCATAGTTAATTTCCCATTTGGGCAGGTATAACTTGAAACAATGCACACTTCAGTAACTATTGAGCCAGGGAATAACTCAGCTTTAGTTCCAGTATCGATGATTGCAATTACTGGGGGAGTATCAGCAGCTATTACCGGGGATACCGGCAGCAGCATTGCTGTTATAAGTATTACTTTGATTATTTTTTTCATTGATTTTCAAACCTTTCTCCACATTTATTACATTGGAAATAACTCTTTGTTATATTCCATTTTTGTTGAATATCGGTGCTATGACAGATCGGACAGATCCGATTAGCGGTATTTGCCATAGCTATTTGCCCCACTTAACTAAATAATCCATAAAGTGATTATTACTAAGGGCGTATGGACCACGTTTGCTGCGTATTAATTTAAGAATCTCATCGATTGGTAAGTTATCTCGAAGCAAAACTAATCCGGTTACTAAGCCAGATCGATTTAATCCGGCTTGGCATCTGATCAATACTCTTGATCCAGATTTCCACTCTAGATATGCCCAATCAGCGATCCGTTCAACCTCTTCATAAACATCCGGTTCAACTGGGCCATCTGCAAATGCATATCTAAACTCTTTGGTTAACCAACCAACTGGTTGGGTATAAGCACAGAGAGATACGACTGCATCAAAGGGTCTGGGATCACTTATAGTCGGTAATCTTTTTTGACCGTGATAAATACTGTCATCATCTTCAGTACCTCCCTGCCATAAGGCAGGGAGGATCTCTGAATAGAGCTGCGCATCTTCATTAAACAATTACGCAACCTCCAAAATCTCTTCGACGTTTCTTGCCCGTCGTTCGAGCTCTTGCGCTTGCATAACCATTCCCTTGGTTACATAAATACCAGCTAGTTCGCGATCAACCTTTGCTAGGTACCTAAACTCTTCGCAACCAAAGGAGAGGGCGAGACTTCTTCCACTCTCTAGATACTCGATGCTTGCATCTAAATCATCTTGCAATCGTTTAGCGATCGCTAGGTAGTAGTGCAACCACCATTGGCGGTGTCTATCTCCAACCATCTCTGCAGTTCCAAGTGCTAACTGCGCATAGGTTTCAACATTTATACCGTCATTTAGATCAACATATATCTCGGCTAGTTCACCATCACAGATTGCTACCCATTTTGGCTCTTTAAGCTTCTTAAAGGCATCACGGGCAATTTGTAATCTTTCAATTGCCTCGTCATATCTCTTTAATCTGCCTAACGATATTCCGATATTTAGATGATCTATTGCAAGCGCCTCTTCATTCACATCCGGATCTGGATACTCATGGGCTGCCTGATGGCTTTTCATTGAGCTCTCGTCATCCTTTAGTGCATGAAATGCTCTGCCTGCTGCTCGAAGTAAGTTTGCAACATCACCAACACCATATTGGGCGGCAACATCTATTGCTTTGTCTATCACCTCTATCTCTTCTTCATATTTATGAAGAAGGCTTAACATTCCTGCTTTTTCATATAACACCTGCGCTAACTCTGGTGCGTAATCAATCTCTGACTCCGCTTCAATTAGTTCAAGTGCTGTGTCATATAGTGCTACTGCATCCTTGAATTTATAATTATCTTTCTCAAGTTCTGCTAGCTCTATATAAGCTCTGGCTCGCTCAATTGGTATTCCCTCTTGAGTTGCTGCCCATAACTCCTGCTCTTGCTGACTTAGCTTTCTGTTTTTATTTTCTCCGCTCACTTGGATTGCTCCTTACCGGTATCAGTTACCGTAGGTGGTGGCACTGACACTGTTTTAAGAACAGTTTCCTTATGGGCATGTAATGCCCGAAGCAGATCCACCTCTTCTTTCAATGAGGTGGCTGAGTACCAACCACAATCACAAAGGGCTTGAAAATAAGCTCCCTCTGATTCGAATACCGCACTTACATGGCTATTAGACATCGCAAAATAGG
>CANHGU010000054.1 GCA_947460855.1 Candidatus Nanopelagicaceae bacterium
GCAACAACAAATGTAACTTTCTTGCCAGCTAAACCAGCAGCACCTGATCCATCAAGTACTCCGCCAACAATGATTTGATCGATATACGCCTTAAGCAGTGATGGCACTGACCAGTTCCACATTGGTGTTGAAATAAGGATCTCATCTGCGCTTGTAATCTCCTTAATTAGACCCAATCGGAAATTATGTTTTTGGCTCATAGCTGATGAATGTTTATCAGCAGGTGCGTAGTTTGCAGAGATTGCTTCTATATCTAAATGTGGGACAGGATCTTTAACTAAATCTTTTTGAATTACCTCCCCCGCTGGGTGTAACTCTTTCCAGGCAGAGATGTACTCCTCAGAAAGTCCACGGGAGACTGAGTACTCACCTGATGGGCTTACTGATACGTGTAGTAGTGATGGCATTGGATTCCTTAGCTTTTTGCATTTTTAAGCCATATCGGGGTGATAAGACTGTTTTATTGATTTATTTGACGTGTCAACAAAATACTCAAATAAACCTGACATGTCAACTAATCTGCTACCGTTGGAGCATGGAAACCGTCGTTGCAAATGATTTGCAGGTCAAAGCTTGGATGGCCTTCCAGCAACTTAGAGTGAGTCTTTTGCCACCATTAATTAAAAATTTGAATGACAATTGTGGGGTATCGGAGGCTGAGTACCAAGTTCTAATCGGAATTTATTCAACACCTGAAGATGGAATACGTCCTACAGATTTGGCAAAAAAAATTGGTTGGGAAGACGGCAGACTCTCACACCAAATAAGCCGAATGGAGGGCAAAGGCTTAGTTGATCGTAGGCAGTGTCCAGTTGATGCCAGAAGTTGCTACATCGCATTATCAAAAAAAGGTCGGGCCAAAATAACTAAAACAATTCCTGTCCAATTAACAGAGGTTAGACGTCTATTTGGAGAAGCACTTTCTACCGATCAGCTAAAAGCTCTAATTGAAATAGCAGATGCTGTTTCAAAACACATGGAAGAGATCAACTCACCCAATAAACAAGAAAGTAGATAAGTAAATGACAATCGCACTCAACATATTCGCAGCTCTTCTCGCATTTGCCGCTATTGGATCAGCTATTTCAAAACTTAAAAAGGTTCCAGACGTCATGGCAGCGATGGCTAAAGTTGGCGTTAAACCAAATCAAATTCCAGTTCTTGCCTGTCTAGAAATTGCTGGTGGGCTTGGCATCATTGCAGGTATCTGGAGTAAACCTCTTGGTGTATTAGCTTCTGCATGTCTCGTTCTCTACTTCACAGGTGCATTACTCACACACTTCTCACGCAAGCATAAGGTTGCAGATTTTGGTGCCGCTCTTGGAATCTTTATCATTGCATGCATCACTACTGCCTTGCAGTTAAAGCGGTAAAAAGAAGAGTCGCCCTATAAGCCGGAAAGCTTCCTAGCTATTTCTAAATAAAGCGGGATACCGATAAGTAGGTTGAAGGGAAAAGTAACTCCGATGCTAGACATTAATGCAAGGGGTGCATTTGCCTCCGGTAATCCAATTGAAACTGCAGCAGGGGCTGCAATATAAGAAGCACTGGCGCATAAGACACCAAGGATGGTTGCACCACCTATTGAAAGTCCAATTAGATCTCCAACTACCACTCCTAGGGTGCCGGCAAAGATCGGAAAGATAAGTGCAAATACACCAACCATCGCACCAACTTTTTTAATCTCGCCCCAATTACTCCCTGCTAAGTAACCAAGGTGTAATAAAAATAAGGCTAAGAAGCCAGATTGCAGATCAATAAAGAAAGGTGCGACCTTCATAAAACCTGCGTCACTGGTAATTGCGCCGATAAGTAAGCCCCCAACTAATAACAAAATAGTTTTCCCAGTAATTACTTCTGTAAATGTCTTGCCCCATTGCACACTCTTATCACGATGACGAGAGCCTAAGTAGATTCCAACAACTATGCCAGGAATCTCCATAATGGTAAGTAGTGCGGTGGCGAAACCTTCCACCTTTATCCCACTATTTTCTAGAAATAGCAGCGCAGCTGTGAAGGTAACTAAAGATGTTGAGCCGTAGTGGGCAGCAATTGCGCCGCGATCTAGATCATTTATCTTGCGAACTAATTTAAGAGTTTGATAGGCAACAAATGGAATAACAATTCCAAGAGCTAAGGTGGCTAGAGCGGGTAGGGCAAAGCTTGTAAAGGATGTTCCTTTTATGGCATGGCCACCCTTTAAGCCAATTCCAAAAAGCAGAAAGATTGAGATCATTTGATAGACCTGCTCTGGGATCCGAACATCACTTTTTATCAAGGCCCCTAAAAAGCCCAAGATAAATACCAGCACCGCCACAGATGTCAGATTAGTGATTGCCACCGAGGTTGAACTCACAAAGCACCTCTTTCAAGTACGGCGGAAATATAGCAGAAATCTATTTCAGGTATCAAACTTCTGGTATAGTTTACATATGGCACCAACATCAGAAATCAGCCGGGAGTGGACCTTCCTTTCTAATTACGGTCATGTACTAGTCCACCTAAGTCGCTACCCAGATTCTCGGGTCCGTGATATCGCAGATACGGTAGGAATTACTGAACGCAGCGCGCAGGCGATACTGGCTGATTTAGAAGAAGCTGGTTATGTAAAGATAACTCGTATTGGCCGTAGAAATAGTTATAAAGTAAATAATGGACTTAAGTTTCGCCACCCCTCAGAGGCTGGTAAACCAATAAGCTCATTGTTAAAAATCTTTACCTGAGGTAATACCTTGCTAGCACATCCTTATTTTCAGAAGAAGATCGTCCTAACTACCAAACATGACAAATTAAGATTGATTAAACCTGCATTTGATCAATACATTGGTTGCGAAATATTTGAAATAAATATGGATACAGATCAGCTAGGAACCTTCTCTGGGGAGATCGAACGAATGGCACCGCCTCATGAAACAGCCATAGTTAAAGCCAGGCTTGGTATGAACTCAACTGGTACTGCCATCGGTATTGCATCTGAAGGATCAGTTGGACCGGATCCACTAATTCCATTTATTAATTCAAATATCGAACATTTAGTACTAGTAGATGATGAGAATCAGATAATAATCTCTGAAGTATTTCGATCCTTTGAGATCACAGCGGCAACTACGACCGCATCTGTAGGTCAAGAGTTATCTGATTTTCTTATAAAAGCTGATTTTCCAGCGCATCGCCTGATTGTCCGACCAAATTCAAATAAAAAAGGTGAGTACGTTAAGGGGATCTCTACCCTAGATAATTTAATCCAATCAATAGAAAAAATTTCTAAAATCTCCGCTGATAGATTAGTCATTATTGAATCAGATCTACGTGCCATGCACTCACCCTCAAGGCAGAAAAACATTCAAGAAGTGGCGAACTTACTGGCAAAAAGAGTTAGTCAATTATGCCCACAATGCCAGGTGCCAGGTTGGGGCAGAGTTGGATTTGAAAAAGGTGTTGAGTGTGCTGAGTGCAAAGAAGAAAATCCCAATGCAAATCGGCAAGAAAAACTTGGCTGCACAAAGTGTGATTACACCCAACTTGGAGAAGTTGTTTCTAATTCACTGGATCCGGCGCAGTGCCAATTTTGTAATCCTTAACTGCAATAACTTCATTCCACCTCTTTCAAGGCAACCCCAGATACCAGATCGGCTAATCTCTTATGGTCTGGTCTGCGTAAAATCCCGAAGATGTCGAAAAGTTGTACTGCAAGGACTAGGAGAATTCCTGCCGCCAACAAAATCCCACTTGGGTTGATTACATAAGCAAGATTTGAAACTGCAAAATATGCAAGCCAGTAAGCGGTAAAGATTAAGAAGAAA
>CANHGU010000055.1 GCA_947460855.1 Candidatus Nanopelagicaceae bacterium
CTAGCTCGCATCGCATTTGGTGATGGTTTATCAAAACCTAACAAACCGTAAGGATTATCCTCAACAATAAAGATCTCCTCATCGCGGCAAAGTTCTCAAATCTCACTACGTCGATCTGCTGGAAGTAAGACACCAGCTGGGTTTTGATAATTAGGAATTAAATATAAAAACTTTATTTTTCGACCAGCAGCCCTTGTAGTTTTAATAGCATCACGAAGTGCCTGCGGGATTAAGCCATCTTGATCCATGCCAACATGAACAACCTGGGCTTCATACTGTTTAAAGGTGCCAAGAGCGCCAACATATGAAGGGGCCTCAACTAAAACCACATCGCCTGGATCAATAAAAATTCTTGAGATTAAATCAAGTGCTTGTTGGGAGCCGGTAGTAACAATTACATCATCTGGGTGCGCCTTAATACCTTCTAGTGCCATCACATCACAGATCTGCTCGCGAAGTTTTGGATGTCCTTGGCCACTGCCGTACTGAAGAGCTTCTGCGCCATTTTCTAATATTAATTTTTGGGTAACCGATGCCATCATCTCCATTGGCAGTGCTGAAAGATTTGGCATGCCACCAGCTAAGGAGACAATCTCTGGCCGGCTTGCAACAGCAAATAATGATCTGATTTCACTTGCCTTCATACCGAGTGCGCGATTTGCAAACCGTTCTGGCAAATTCTCTGGCTCACCGGTGTGCACACGGGTGGTATCAACTGGTGGCACAACTCTTAAATCTCTACCAGATTTCATTAACCAAGTTTGCCATATAAAGATGGGCAGATAAAACTAGTTACGAAGCCCTGCTCTACGTAGGTCTGATATGCGCAAAGTGCCGGTCTTGGCATCATCTTCGGCTGATAAGTAAAGCCGTTGAATCGCCACAATCATTGATTCAGCTAATTGATCACGAAACTCAGCAGTACCAAGTCGTTTAGCATCCTGTGGGTTAGATAGATAACCCAAATCAATTCGCACTGTTGGCGCAGTTGTGAGGCGAAGCAGATCCCAACTTTTTGCATGGGTTCGACAATTTAATAGATCAGTCCGAGCACAGATCTCACGCTGCAACAAATTTGCAAACCGCTCACCAACAACTGAGTGCACCCCTTGATCATCTCGGCCGTAGTAATAGGTTGCTACCCCATTTGCTTTCTCATTTTTGTAGCTATCAACCTTAAGTGCGATAACTAAATCTGCATTTACCGAGTTAGCAGTAGCAATCCGCTCTTTTTCAAGTGGTGAATTACTGCTACTTCTAGTCAAAACTACATTCACACCTAACGCTAATAATCTTCCCTCAAGGCGTTGGGCCAAATCAAAAACAACATCTGCCTCTGAGACACCATTTTGTTTTTCACCAGTGAACTCACCGCCCCAACTTGGATCAATCACAATTACTTTGCTGGCAAGAGCAGGAGATGCAACTGCATGGCGGGCGCGCTCGCGAAGAGCAGCAGGTGCACCACCAGAAACTGTTTTAACTAATCGCATTAATGAAATTAATGTTGCCGGTCCACACTTACCATCAGATACCACACCAACTGATTTTTGAAACTCTTTAACAGCAGCTTCTGTTCCTGGGCCATAAACACCATCGACCTTGCCACAGTTAAATCCCATTTGAATTAGTCGCTCTTGCAAAGAGCTAACATCATCGCCACGCATTAAAGATTTTAATTGCAGTGACAACACCCGATCACCTAGACGCCATCTAGCCTCTTCAAGTGTTCGCTGGGTAATTTCATTTATTAATCCAGTAGCGGTCAAACCGCGCTCTTGTTGGAAGGCTTTTATTGCATTAGTTAAATTCTCATCAAAAAGATCAGAAGGATTTGAGTGGTAACCAAGACGGGCTAACGTGTTAGCAATTACTGCAATGGCATCTGAGCGATCACCAGCCTTTAATTGATCGCTCATATAATTCTTAAATTATTATATTAATTATTTAATTAATATAGCTTTCAAGATCTTTTAATAGCGCCGGCTTTGGCTTAGCGCCAACAATTGTCTTAACAACCTCGCCATTAACAAAGACATTCATAGTTGGAATTGAGGAGATGCCATACTTCATTGCAATCGATCCCTCTTCATCGGTATTTAATTTAACAATTTTAAGTTTGTCGCCATGCTCATTGGAGATTTCCTCCAAGATTGGCCCAACTGCGCGGCATGGACCACACCACTCAGCCCAAAAATCAACTAAAACTGGGGTTGTGCTCTTTAAAACAACCGCTTCAAAATCTGCGGTAGTTACCTTTGTTGTTGCCATTTTCTCCCCTTTTCTATCTATCCGCTTATCTTACTTTTAAATTATTAAATTAATGACCAGCTAAATAACGCTCAGCATCTAAGGCTGCTTGGCAACCCGAGCCGGCTGCGGTAATTGCTTGGCGGTAGGTGTAATCAACTAGATCACCACAGGCAAATACGCCAGGGAGTTTAGTTTTTGTACTTCTGCCATCAACCTGCACATACCCATCAGAGTTTAAATCCACCTGACCTGCTACTAACTCACTTCTTGGCAGGTGCCCGATCGCCACAAACAAACCGGTGAAATCTTTAACACTCTCTTGCCCAGTTACAGTATTTTTCAATTTAAGACCAACAACCTTATCTTCACCTAAAACATCAATTACCTCATGGTTAAATAGAAACTCGATCTTAGGGTTAGCTGCTGCGCGATCAATCATGATCTTAGAAGCCCTAAATGAATCTCTGCGGTGAATTAAAACTACTTTGCTAGCAAACTTAGTTAAAAAGTTTGCCTCCTCCATCGCTGAATCTCCACCACCGACTACTGCAATTAATTGTTCACGAAAGAAGAAACCATCGCAGGTAGCACACCAAGAGACACCGCGACCAGATAAACGTTTCTCATTTGGCAGGCCAATCTCTTTATAAGCAGAGCCCATAGCTAAAATTACCGATTTTGCTTTAACAGTATTACCTGAGCCATCGGTTAACTCTTTAACATCTCCAGTTAATTTCATTGAGACAATATCATCGGTAATAATTTTTGCATCAAAGCGCTCAACCTGCTTGCGCATTGACTCCATTAACTCAGGTCCCATCACACCTGTTGCAAAGCCTGGAAAGTTTTCAACCTCTGTTGTATTCATTAACGCACCACCTGCGGTAACAGAGCCTTCATAAATAATTGGTTTTAATTGAGCGCGCGCAGCATAAATAGCGGCGGTGTAACCGGCAGGGCCAGAGCCAACAATTACGACATCATTAATCTCACTCACCACCCCACCCTAAACCTTTCTACCCGTAAATACTTTTAGTAAATCTGTGACCTCGGTTATTTTTAAAAGCCTTGCGATAAGCAGATATAAAACTCCCGGCACTGTTATAACCAGAATTAGCGATATTAAATTCCCACCCGGTATCTGATCACGTAGTAGCCAAACTGGGGTAATAATTAAGCCAAAAACCGCGATTAATTTAAGGTAGTAAAGAATTATTGAAGTAATCGGAAGCCGTACCTGATGTCGCTTAATTAGGTAAAAAGAGATCGCTGTACCTATAAAGTAATGAATAGTAAATATGCCAGCTAACCCAACAGTTACCCATTTTGGCGTAAACCAGAGCGCAATTGCATAGGAAAGAGCTACAGAAATTAGATTCATAATTAAA
>CANHGU010000056.1 GCA_947460855.1 Candidatus Nanopelagicaceae bacterium
TAATCTGATTTATATCTAACCGCAAGTGCCCAGAAGTGTGGTGGGGTCCAGAAAAATACCACTAGAAAGAATAGCCATGAGGTTAATGTGAGTGAGTTACTTACTGCAGCTTGACCAATCAGCACCGGCATACATCCAGCAATGCCACCCCAAACAATATTTTGTGAGGTATTGCGCTTGAGTAAAATTGTGTAACCTAAAACGTAAAAAACAATTGCAAGTGCAGTTAGAAGAGTGGCTAACGGGGTTGTAAAAATATAAAAAATAGCAAGTGAAATAATTGATACCAGAAATGAAAATATTAATGCGTTTTGCTTTGAGATTTGGCCATTTGAAATCGGACGATTTGAGGTCCGTTTCATTAATCGGTCAGTATCTGCTTCGATCACCATATTAAATGCATTAGCTCCACCAGCGGCTAATGTGCCACCAAATAAACTCCACACTGTTACTGCCAAATCTGGAACTCCATTTGTTGCAAGAAATAAAGCCGGTACGGTAGTAACAAGTAATAACTCAACTACTCGTAGCTTCATAAGTACGATGTAATTTTTCATCGCGTCACTAGCTCTTTGAGGTATCTGTTAGCAACTGCGGACTCACTGCTATGGGATTATTTTCTACAGTAGATGGGGCAACTATCGCAGGTTTAGTTATTGTTCCAAGCATCCGGTCAATCGCACTACGCGCAGCATTTTGAATTCTTTTAGTTCGGCCAACATGGTCGGCGATCACAACAAATACATACTCTTTTTCACCTGAGGTAGCAAAGCCTGCTAATGAAACCGTATGACGAGTTGATCCAGTTTTTGCTTTCACTAATCCAACTGCTTGCGGAGCGGTTGAGTGATATCTGCCGATTAATGTGCCGGATTCTCCACCAACAGGAAGTGCGTCATAGACAACCTTTAACTTTGGTTCACTCCTAATTTTAAGTAGTAATTGGGATACGGTCACAGCAGAAATACGATTACCACCGCTTAGTCCAGAACCATCATCTAAATGCATACCCGTTACATCTACACCAAGTGAAGATAATTTTTCATGCATCATCTCATTAAGTCCGGTTTTATTTAAAGAGTATCCATTACGGCCTGTAGCAAGCATTGCAAGCCGCTGGGTTAAAACGTTGTCACTATAAAGTAATGCAAACTTAATCATTTTTGAAAGTGGTGGAGATTCAACTTCAGTAATTTTCTCAGTAATTAATGACTCAACCTCAATATCTTTACTAAGCGGTTTGTATGCAACCGAAGCTCTTCTCTTTAAGGCCTTCTTTGCATAGTAAATATCAGAGTTATTCACACCTTTATATATAAGAGTGATTTTCTTTAATTTTTTATCTGAAGCAAATGCTGCCTTAATAAGGGTTGGCATATATGCCCGTTTATTAGCATCTCGATATTTTGCATTAGAGGTTATCCATGGGTCATTCTCGCCCCAGATAACAAATACCCCTCGTTTTTCAGTCTTGTATATCGCAGTTTTAAAAGTTGTTGAAGCATCCAAGGTCATAGCAACTGCCGCAGCTGATGTAAGTTTTAAAACCGATGCTGGCGCGCGTAACACCTCAGCACCACTTTCATAGACAATCTCTTTAGTTGTGCCATCTAATAAAATTATTCCAGGGTCTGCCAAATACTTTGAACCTAAATACTTAAAAAACGGTTGGGGTAAAGCGTCAACGGCATGTACTGGTTGAATATTGATAAACAATAAAATTGCAATAAATGCAGATAATTTTTTCAACTTAACTGCACCTTTCTCTTAAATCTTCCCTGTGAAATAGCCGCCCCGAGTATTACTAATAACGCACCAGCAGGTTCATGCCAGGCAATCTTTTCCCCTAAAAATAACCAACCGACAAAAACTGCTACTACCGGAGTTAGATAGGTTACCGTACTCGCAATTGAACTCCCCGCTGCTTGGATAATTGAAAAATTCCAAATGTAAGCAAAACCACTGCCTAATACGCCTAGTGCAACCATTGCTAATACATTATTAATTCGGTAGTAATCTTTAGAAATTCCATCAAATAAATAGAGTGGGAGTAAAGTAATTGACGCTGTCACTAATTGAGTAGCTGCAGCTGATTCAGGTTTTAATCCCAATGGAATTATGTTGCGCTTTGAGTAAGGAAATGAGATTCCATAACAGGTAACGGCAATTAATAACGCAATGACACCGTTTAATTGATTATCGCCAATGCCTTGCCAAATACCTAACACCACCAATACTCCAATGCCACCAACAATTAGCCCTTGAATTTGCTCTACTTTTAATTTTTCTTCACGAAATGCAATTAACATAACTACTAAGGTTGCAAGTGGGGTTGCAGCATTAATAATTCCAGCTAGAACTGAGGTCACATGCACCTCTGCGTAGGCAAATAAGATTCCTGGAATAACATTTAAAAGCATTGCGACTACCCAAAGCTTGAACCAAATTTGTTTATCACTCGGTAATTTTATTTTCTTAATTTTTACAACTATAAGCAAGGTAATCGCCCCTAATGCACATCTTCCAAAAGCCACCCCAAATGGAGTTAAAAACTCAAGGCCAAGTTTTATGAATATAAAGGAACAGCCCCAAACAAGACCAAGGGCAATATAGGCAGGTAGCCATGATTTTCGCATCATCACTCCTTAGCCCTTAAGGTTTACTTATGTCTGATTCAGTAGTTGGTCCTGGTGAGTTTTACCAGGTAATTGGCGTAGGCCCACACTCTAAACCATGGCCTAGTGATAATCGCTTTGATTTGGAGTTACTTGAGCATGGTGATCGCAGAAATGTCTTAGATAAATATAGGTATTGGAAGATTGAGGCAATTGTTGCCGATCTTGATACTAAGCGACATGAGTTACAAATAGCTATAGAAAATTGGCAGCATGATTTAAACATTGGCTCAATTGTTAGAACTGCAAATGCTTTTAATGTTTCTGCGGTGCATATTGTTGGTAAGCGTGACTGGAATAAGCGCGGCGCAATGGTTACAGATAGGTATTTAACTGTTCACCATCATTCAACGGTTGCAGAGTTTAAAGAGTGGTGTGATAAAGAAAACCTACCAATTATTGGAATTGATAACCTGCCTGTTTCTAAGCAATTAGAGAGTGCTGATCTACCAAAAAGGTGTGTAATGTTGTTTGGCCAAGAAGGTGCTGGCATGAGTGATGAAGGCGTTGCAGTTTGCACTGTAGTACTAGCAATTTCTCAATACGGTTCAACTAGATCTATGAATGCATCCGCTGCTGGTGCAATTGCTATGTATGCCTGGGCGATGCAACATTTAAATCCAATTAACTATCCAAAAAAGTAAGGGTTTATTCCTCTAATTCGCGTCGTGGATTTTTATTCTCTTCTTTATCCCAATCTGGAATTGGTTGAGATAACTTCCAATACATATAATAAATAAAAACTCCAAAAAACGGCCATTCAAATACATATACCCAGCTTCTTTGGTTACCATCGAAAGCACGCTGTAGTTCAACTATGCCTAGGACAAAACAAAGTGGTATGCCAAGCAGTACCCATTTTCTCTTTGGATCCTCATTAATTGGCACGCGCTCTTTCATTTACTTATCACCA
>CANHGU010000057.1 GCA_947460855.1 Candidatus Nanopelagicaceae bacterium
AACTCCAAGCACATTTATCACCATTTTCATATCCAGCACTGTCATACCAGGCGTATCTGTTATTAAGTAATGAATCGGTCATAGTTTCATAAAGCTCATGTGTTGTTACATTTATAACTGAGTGCACCGCTTGGCCGTTCTTAAAGTTACTTCCAACTCCAGGAATATATCCGGCGCTACAACCTGCAGTGTTTCCAACAAATGGCATGTATGCCACGGTAAACCATTGTGCAACTGATTTAGTAGTTGCCTTGTAACTTCCAGCTGAGTGCCAGGCACAGAAATTTACCCGTGATGGATAATTATTTGTGAAAATTATATAAAAACCAAGTGGATCTAGAGAAAGGTTATTTGCCTTAACAACCTTTGCAGCTTCAGCAGCAATTGATGCGGTAGAAGGTGATGAGGATGGTGGTGCTGTGGTGTCAGAAAAACTTCTTACATACTTAATTATAGGAGATGTGTTCTTAAGCGCGCTCGTACGGAAATATTGTTTTACAAGATCTGAGTGACCAGTGCAAACAGTTGTTGGCGTCCCCGCCCCGCATTGAATAGAGGTAAAGAAGTTATTGATTGCATCTTTGTATCCCTGAGTAAAGGTTGCAGTTGCTGCTCCCCAAAAAATTGGATAAATATGTATTTCATTTAAAACCTGACCGCCATGATCAATTAAATCTCCAGTGCCGCCAATGACTGCAGCAGCACCTTGCCTGCCTTTAAAGGTTGAAAAAACTTCTGAGCCAGCAACTTCAATACCTGGGATTGGAGCTTGGCCACGATCATAATCTTCCTGATCTTTTGAGTTTGAAATCTCTTTGCTTGGATTACCCCAATACTTTGAGCCATATGTGGAAGCTAATTCGTTTGAGTTTGAATTTGATTTTTCAGATGATTGAGAGTTTTCAGACTCACCAGACTTATTATCCCCACCAAAGGATGGTGCGGTTGAGATTAGAAGTAGCCCAGAAACTAAAACTACTAGCCAAGATGCGGCCTTTATTTTTTTCATCTATCCCCTTTTACAATTGAAGAATCATAACCCATGATTAAAAGGAAATGGATCCCTAAAAAGCTGGCTTTGCCCATATATTGGTTTCAAAATGGGTATACAGGTCGGTTTACCTGGAAAAGATAGGCAGAGTTAAGAGTAAATTGAATGAGTAATAACCGAGTATTTAAAAATACATATAAAAGGTATAACTCTATGATTTATACATGGCAGGGGTAAAAAAGGTCGCACCACACCAAATTCTCTTTAACTCACTACAGAGCTGGGCGCAGCAGTATGGACTTCTAGAGGATCCATATGTTTCAGGCCTTAGCAACGCGGTTGAAAATCGTAAGAATCTACCGATGTGGGCAAGTTTAAATCCGCTTGCGTACCTGCCTCACGCACCAGCTGAGATAAATAAGTCTTTAAAGCAGGTTGTATTAATAATTACCATCGTCCGAAACGCCTTGGTTTTCTTACCTGTAGCCCTTACTTGGTTTGCAATAAGTAAGGCAACAAGTGCATTTGCCGTATACACCGCAAGTAACACATTAGCGGTGGTTAACTTTCTTGATTTCTGGGAGAACGGATATGGGGTATTAGATAAGAAATGGTCACTTAGCCATGTAGCAACCTTAGATTTTCAAATCATTCTCTTTATTATTGTCTTAACCATCGCAATCACCCTGCTCGATAAACGCCTTCGTGATTCTCACAACCAGGCTGTGGCCGCCTTAGATGAGGACCGAATTAGCCTTGCTCTAAGTATCACCTCCTTCCTATTTGATCACCAGAGAGTTACCCAGGTAAGTATGAATCAATCACTTGCTAAATCACTTCGTGATCTTTCAAACTCGACTGAATCACTGGATAAGAGCAGTAAAGAGCTTGGTAAGACGGTAAAGGCAATCCCATCTAACCGTGAGATTTTAACTGAGATTAAGTCGATTAAATCTCGTAATCGTTTTGACTCTATTTAATTACTATGCGCAAACGCCAAGATGAAGGACATGCGGAGGACGCCACCTTATTAGCAGGTTGGATGTATGCAGACTTACTCCTTGGTTTAATGGTGATCTTCCTTGCCACTATCTCCTTTGTGCCAATTGATAACTTTGTTAGTAAGTCATTGGTCAAAGCAACCTATAAGCAGGTTGATAAGGCTTTTAACTTCAACCGAGGATTATCTCTGGTCTATAACAAATTTGATGCTGCTGCCCTGGAGAAGGATATTAAAGCCTTTAAAAACCGTGAAGGCTTAGATAATGATGCACAAATTATCTTTGCTCAGATTCTAGGTGGCTATGATGAAAAAAGTGAGAGTGTTGAGACTGGTCGAAATCGCGCTTTGATCTACAGCTTCTCGCTAACCAAAGATGCCAGCGGAGCCTTTGCAAACACATCAGTTACTGCAGGAGGAGATCCAAGCCTTAAGCCAAATGAGGTTGCTCTACGTTTAACCTTTGTATCTAAATTAAAGTAAGGGTTATAAACCAACTACGCTAAGTATTGATCCAATAAATGGAATTACTGCAATTAACTTTCCATAAACCTGAGACTTCTTAACTGTTACTACCTCAGTGCCGGATTGAATCTGAACATTATCGCCCTGCGTACTAACAATAAATGCAATTATCGGTGATGGATTTGGTTGATCTATTTTCACCATCGCTTTTGCACCAACTTTGAAATCAGCACCAGTTTTATATAGGACTATTCCAGATTTTGCAGAGCCTAATGCGTTCTTCAGTCCATCTTGCGGATGGCCAAGTCGCAATCCAAATGCAAACAAAACAACTAGAAGTAATAGGACAGCAACAATCCGATTACGAGTACTGGAAAACATTATCTAAGGGTCGAGGGTTAAGTGCCTTTGGTTAGGTAGATACGCCTTAATTACCTACTCTTTTTAGTTGAACGCTTTGCTGCAGTGGCTTTCTTAGGTGTATTTGCTCTGCTCTTAGCACCCTTTGCCTCAACCTCACGGCTGATGTTTTCAATCCAAGCATTTATATCTAACTCAGCAGTGGTCTCAACTGGAGTAAGTGATTTGCTTTTTTCAACAGCTTTTTTAAATGATGCAACTGTTGATGCGATCATTTGGCTAAAAGATTTAATCTTCACAAGCACTCCTCCTAGATTTGGCAGTGTAAATGTTCCAAATGGCAATGAGATTTTCTTAGCTTCCTTCACCTCAACTGATTGCACAGTTTCAGTAACTGGGGCCAATGTATCTGACATACCAAGCATTAAGCGGTTGGTGCGAGAGTCTGGTCTGCCAGTTCCCCGCCAGGTTGCAACCTCAATTACTGAACCAGCACTCATCTTGCCAAGTACTAACTTCTGACCATCTGGCAGGTCAATTACTACCGGATTATCCGATACCGCAATTGGGATATTAGTGATTGTTGGGTTCATTTTATTTACCGCTTTCTTTGTCATGGTTAAGCACTTGTTGGTTCTGTGAATTCAAGCCCGATATTGTCACCTAACTCATTCATGATCAGAGTAGGTATTGCAGCACAAGCT
>CANHGU010000058.1 GCA_947460855.1 Candidatus Nanopelagicaceae bacterium
CAGCGACAATGCCATCACAACTTAAGGTAATTCAATCCCACCTAGATGATGCCAAAGCCAGTGGTGCAAAGTTTTTAGTAGGAGGAGCTGACTCTGTTAAGGGCGCCTTTGTTGAGCCAGTAATTATGGTTGATGTGCCAGAGAGCTCAACTGCAATGACGCAGGAGACCTTTGGGCCAACTTTGGCAATTAATAAAGTAATCAACACCGATGAAGCAATTAGATTATCTAACGCTAGTAGTTACGGCTTAGCTGCTGCCGTCTTTTCAAAACGCAATGGGCAGAAGATTGCCGCAAAATTAGCCTGCGGAATGGTCTCGATTAATTCGGTATTTTTATTTGCCGCAGTTCCTTCAGTTCCTTTTGGTGGGGTTAAAGACTCAGGTTACGGAAGAATTCATGGGGCTGAAGGCTTGCTTGAGTACACCTACGCCCGCACCGTAGTTAAAACTAGATTTAAGATTCCATTGAAATTTACATCCTTTAAGCGAACAAAGTTATCGGAAAAGGTATTAACGGTGCTGGTTAAAAGATTGTATGGCAGAAAAAAGTAATGGCTAAGTTACTGATCTTTGGTGGCACCGGCGCCTTAGGTAGTGCTATCGCTGAGAAGTTTAATGCTTGCGGGTATGAAGTAACTTATGGTGTTCGAAAGATTACTAATCCAGTAAATCAATTTCTCCTGCCACTTACCGAGCAGCCAGTACCTGATCTACTTAAAGGTCAATTATTTGACGCAGTTGTCTTTGCGCAAGGAGCAAATATCAATGACTCAGTTACTACCTCAGATATAGAAGAATTAAATAGATTATTTGAAGCCAATGTCTCATTTATTACCCAGACAACTAAGGCGTTAATACTGCACAATTTAATTAAGCATCAGGGGAAGATAGTTATTTTAAGCTCACTCTGGGAGCAGCTAACTAGGCAGGACAAGATGTCTTACACGATAACAAAGGCGGCAGTTGGCGGCTTAGTTAGATCAATGGCAGTTGATCTAGGAAATGCCAAGGGTATTTTAGTAAATGGCCTACTACCTGGAGTAGTTGATTCACCAATGGCTAGAGGGTTATTAAAAGCTGAGCAGATTGAAAATATTCAAGGACAAACACCTGGTTATAAAATGGTGGTGCCAAAAGATGTGGCAAATGCTGCCTACCTTCTAGGTTGTGAAGATAACACTGCAATCTCTGGTCAATCTTTATTTGTTGATTACGGTTTTTCAATTGCAAGAGTTCTTTAGGATTACCGTAAGTGGCTGTTGAATTACTTAATGAAGCAACTGTTTTAGATTACTTAATTAGTAAAGGTGTCATCGATAAAGATGAGAGATGTGAGATAGATGTTTTAACTGGTGGGGTTTCAAATGTGGTGCTGGGGATAAGCAGTGAGAGTAAAAAGTTAGTATTAAAACAAGCACTTGCCGAGTTAAAGGTTTCACAGCTTTGGTTGGCAGATCAGCGCCGGGCAATTGTGGAGGCAGATGCGATAAAACTCTTTAACCAATTAAGCCCAAAGCAGGTGCCAAAGCTTGTCTTCTTAGATCCAGAGCGGTTTGTATTGGTAATTGAGCGAGTACCAGTTGGCAGCACCGTTTGGAAATCAGATCTACTAGCTGGGGTGATTAACCCAGATATTGGCGGCAAGTTAGGTGCCACGTTAGCCAACTGGCATAACTACGGTGAGATAACTCCTTCGGCCAAGATTAAATTTATGGAGGATTCACTATTTGAACAGCTGCGAATTGATCCATTTTATAGATTTGTAGCGGCTAAAAATCCACAGATTGAGGTTGGAATTAGAAAGTTAATAAATGAATTAGAGGGTGATAAAACTAGTATTGTGCACGGAGATTTTTCGCCTAAAAACATAATGGTCACAGCAAGTGATGATATTTATATTTTAGATTTTGAGGTTACCCATGTTGGAAATCCAGTTTTTGATCTTGCTTTTCTAATAGCTCATCTGCTGTGTAAATTTTTTAGGGCGCCAGATCGACTCCAATCTAAACTGCTAGCAAATACTGCAGCTAGTTTTGTGAAAGAGTATGAGAAGTTGCGGCCGATATCCCCATCAGTTACCAAACACGCAGCATTGATTGCTCTGGCTAGAGTTGAGGGTAAATCCACAGTAAATTACCTAAGTGCAGATCAGCAGCAAAAACTACAAAGTTATACAAAATCTATCTTGGCAAGTAATGCCAGTATTGCCTTTGAGGATTTATTTGAGATGAGTGTTAAGTGAAGATAAACAAAGTAGTTGGTTATCAGGTATTAGATTCAAGAGGCCGGCCAACTGTGGCAGCGGCGATCTCACTTACCGATGGATCTACTCACACCGCGCGCGTGCCATCTGGTGCCTCAACTGGCGCTCATGAGGCAAAAGAACTGCGGGATGTTGGCAGTGGTTTTGCTGAAAAATACTACGCAGGTCTTTCAGTTAAGCAAGCGGTAGCGAATATAAATCAAAAGATTGCGCCAAGATTAGTTGAGGAACAAATTGATTTAAATTTGGTAGATCAACAACTACTTGAATTAGATCCAAGTAGTGATCACTCATCCCTTGGTGCTAATGCCACCCTTGCTGTTTCACTCGCCGCCGCCTACGCCGATGCTCACTCTCAAAATAAATCACTAGCTAGATACTTCAAACCCGATGGTGATCTATTAATTCCGATGCCGATGGTGAATATTTTATCTGGCGGAGCTCACGCCAATCGAGTAATGGATATTCAAGATTTATTAGTTATTCCAACTGGTGCTAAATCATTTACCGAGGCACTCTCCTGGATTGTGGCGGTTAGAGAGATGGCAGCAAAGCTTGGTAGCACAGCTGGGTACACAACAAATCTAGTTGCCGATGAGGGTGGATTAGCCATCTCATTTACCAGTATTGAGCAGGCATGTGAGTTTGTAATCAAAGCAATTGAGGAGGTTGGACTTACTGTTGGCGGCCAGGTTCACCTAGCTTTAGATGTTGCCTCCACCCAGTTTTTTGATGGCAAAAATTACAATTTAACTAATCTAGGTAAGAGTTACACACCCGATGAGTTTGTTAAATACATAAATGACTTAGCTTTAAATCAGCCAATTATTTCAATTGAGGATCCATTTGCTGAAGATGATTGGGATAGTTGGCAAAAGTTTATGACCAATTGTCCAAAGAAGCTGCAGGTTTTAGGTGATGATCTTCTAACAACAAATCTAGATCGTTTAAATAAAGCGATTAGTGAAAAAAGTGCTAATGCAATATTAATTAAGGCAAATCAAAATGGTTTAGTTAGCTCAACTCAAAATGTGCTAAAGCAGGCTCGGGCTAATAACTTTAATACTGTGGTCTCAGCTAGATCTGGCGAGAATGAAGATTCATGGCTTGCAGACCTAGCAACTGGATGGAGTGCTGGCCAAATTAAGGTTGGTTCAACCCATGGCAGTGAGCGAAATGCTAAGTGGAATAG
>CANHGU010000059.1 GCA_947460855.1 Candidatus Nanopelagicaceae bacterium
GCGAAGAATTAAGGCAAGAAGGGCTACAACTAAAAAGCCAGACAAAGATATTAAATATAATTGATTATTAACACCGCCTAGCAAACTAACTCCAAATCTTTACTTAACTGGTGTGTAAACACTGCTTGGTATCTTTTCTTCGGTAGCAGATTTATGACAGATTGCTGAGATATTTCCTACTGAGATACCGGTTCGAGCAACTGGTGGCACCTCTTGATTTGTTACCGGATCAATAGATTTTGGCGAGTACATAGGCTCATCACTTATCAAAAGGATATTTGCATAAGTCTTTGGGCTTAGTGAGTTATATGTTGTTCGTAAATTTCCAAGTGTTATTTTTTTATTGGCATCTGCTGGATCAACCATCAAAACTGTTGATTTAATCTCCCACCATCTGCATTGAATATCAGCTGCTACCACAACTGCGCCACAGGCATTTGTTTCACATTTTTTAACATCAGAGGCCAAGCCAGCCTTTGCTGAAAGCAATCCCAGTAACTCTTTACCGGTTGGGATCTTGGCATAGATTCCAGAGCTGGCGGTAAAGCCAACTGGTGGCCAAATTGGAGAGGGTGAAGGAATTGGTGTTGCAGTTTTCTTCACTCGCTTCTTTTTCTTTACCGGTTTCTTGGTTGGTTTTTTAGTAGTAGTTGAAACAGCTGATGCTTTGGGAGTAGAGGTTGGATTACTTGTTGCCGGTTTTGCAGTAGAAGTTGGCTTTGGTGAAGGGTTTGGGGCAGCCGCAACTGCACTTGGTGCAACTAAAGCGGTGCAAATTAATATTGAGACAAATAACTTAACTTTCACTCTCGGCTCCACTTAAATGTTTTAATCGAAATAACTAGGCCTGCTACTAACCAAACCATAAGTACTAATGCTGTTTTTCCAATCTCCCAGTTACCTGCCACCTCTTGAGTAGCAAAATCTGCTGGTAGAAATACTGATCGCATTCCCTGGGTCAACCACTTAAGTGGGAAAAGAGCTGCAAACTGTTGCATCCAACTTGGAAGTGAGGTGAATACAAAAAACACTCCACTAAAGAATTGAAGAATTATCACAATTGGTGAGACAACAGCAGATGCGCCTCTGCCACTTTTTGGTACTACTGAGAAGGCAATTCCTAGCACCGTTGAGCAAGCGCTACCTAAAACCACTAGCCAGGTGAAGTTCCACCAAAGTGTTAGCGAAGTAGGCATATTTAAGCCAAACATTAATGTTCCAAAAAATAGAAGCAATGCAGTTTGAATAATCATCAATATTGTTACCAGGAGTGCTTTACCAATAAAGTAGGAAGAGACAGACATTGGTGTGCCGCGTAATCGTTTTAATGTTCCAAAATCACGCTCCATTGGAATTGTTATCGCAAGCTGTTGGAATCCGGTGTTTACTAAACCAGATGCAATCATGCCAGCCACAAAGTACTGACTAAATGTCACACCAGGTGCAATTGTGTCTTTAAATACTGTTCCAAAAATAAAAAGCAAAATTACCGGGAAGAATAGAGTAAAGACAACAGATTCTCGTTGACGTAAAAATTGCTTGAACTCAAGAGCGCTACGCAGTAGTCCAATACGAAGTGTTTCTCTTATGGTTTTCATTTAAGTTCGCCAATCATGCGAAGGTAAATCTCCTCTAAATTTGGCCGTAATACCTGTAGCTCTGGTATCTGGCCATTAAATCTCTGGCTTAACCTGATCACCTCTTCAGTAGGATTTTTACTTAATACCTCATTGGTAACTCCATTTTCTAACCAGGTTACCTTGGCTGGGGCGTTATTGCGGCCACCTAAAGTATCTGGCGTAGCAATTTCAATTATCTTTCCCTCATTAATTACCCCAACTCGATCAGCTAACGCCTGCGCCTCATCAAGATAATGTGTAGTTAAAAGAATAGTTGTGCCTTCAGATTTTAAGGTTCTAATTAAATCCCAAAAAGATCTACGAGCCTCTGGATCAAAACCAGTAGTTGGCTCATCTAAAAATAGTAATTCTGGGGAACCAATAATTCCAAGTGCTACATCAAGCCGCCGACGTTGACCACCAGATAATTCACGTGCCTTAGCATTAATTTTCTCTCGTAGTCCAACCTCATCAATTACTTGCTGAACATCTCTTGGATTTTGATAATAATTAGCAAAGTGGGAGATGGTTTCAATTACGGATAAATCTGCGGCATCACTTGCTGACTGTAAGACAATCCCAATTTGATTTCGCCAACGCTGCCCAGCTGCTCCTTTTGTTGCTGGATCAAAACCTAGAACTTTTACCTCACCGGAGTTTGCACTTCGATAGCCCTCTAAAATTTCAACTGTCGTAGTTTTACCGGCTCCATTTGGACCAAGGAGTGCAAAAATTTCACCCCGTTCAACTGTTAAATCAATTCCAGCAACCGCTACCTTCTGCCCATATTTCTTAACTAGGCCACGGACCTGGATAGCTGCAGCGTTGTTCATAGCGACATCTTGCCGTAAGTGGTATTAAATACTTAAATTGGTTGGGAGAATAATCCTGTGAGTCCGCGTAAAAATAAGCCAAAGGGTAAGGGCAAACCCCTAATTCATGATGATGAGCGTGAGATCACCACTTCAAATGAATCAATTGAAGAGCATGATGATGGAATTTTTATCGTTCGAAAAATTAGTGGTTCAACATCAAATAAACCTTATCGATGCCCAGGATGCGATCAGGTAATTCCAATGGCCACACCACACACTGTGGCATGGCTAGAGCATGATCAAACCGGCAGACGGCATTGGCATAACATCTGTTGGAGCAAGCGAAATATGCGAAAGCCAAAGGTAGAACGAACCCGGAACGCTCCTAGATATTGAGATTTTCAATCGGCGAATATTTATATTTCTCTTCTTTAGTTATAGTTAGAAAATGAGCAAGACTTTCACCGCCCAAAATCCAGCAACTGCTCAGCCAGTTGGTGATCCAATTGTTGAGTGGGATCTAATTCAAACTAGCTCTGCAATAAAGGCCGCTGATAGCGTAAAAGAAAAGCTCTCTGCTACTAATCCAACTCAGCGCAGTGCATTATTAAACGCGATCGCCGATGCAATTGAGGAACAGAAAGAAAAATTAGCGCAAACAGCTAATTTAGAAACAGCTCTTCCGATGGCTCGTTTAACTGGTGAGGTAATGCGCACCGTAATTCAAATAAGAGCATTTGCTAACTTAGCAAAGAGTGGCGGACATCTACTTCCAATAATTGATCTAGCAGATCCAAACTTTTTGCCTGTTGCCCGACCTGATCTTCGTAAATCACAGCAACCACTTGGTGTAGTTGCAGTCTTTGCCGCCTCAAACTTTCCGCTAGCTTTTTCAGTTGCAGGTGGAGATAGTGCATCCGCACTTGCTGCAGGCTGCCCAGTAATTGTTAAAGCACACCCATCACA
>CANHGU010000060.1 GCA_947460855.1 Candidatus Nanopelagicaceae bacterium
GCCGGTGCTGATTGGTCAAGCTGCAGTAAGTAACTCACTCACATTAACCTCATGGCTATTCTTTCTAGTGGTATTTTTCTGGACCCCACCACACTTCTGGGCACTTGCGGTTAGATATAAATCAGATTACCAAGCAGCAGGAATTCCGATGTTACCGGTGGTGGCTCCGATTAAAACCGTAATTCGACAAATGTGGTTTCACTCAATCTCAATGATGGTTGTCTCATTATTAGTTATTCAAACTGCAAAATTAGGTAATTGGATATTTGTTTTAACTTTACTTCTATTAATTTTCTGGAAACTTCAGTTAATTAATTTAACAAGAGTGCCAAGTGAGGCTAATGCTGGCAGGTTATTCCAAGCATCAATCGTTTTTCTCAGCATTTACTCATTATTACTTGTTATCGGAGTTGTGCTTAAGTAGTTTTTAACCTATTTAATGGGATAATTTTCCCCATGTCCTCCCCTCTAGCGATTGATGTTGCCGATTTATCTAAAAAATATGGTGATCGGATGGCACTTTCACATGCAAATTTTGAAGTGCCAATGGGAAGCATCTGTGGTTTTGTTGGCCCGAATGGCTCTGGCAAAACAACAACAATACGAATGTTGCTTGGCTTAATCACGCCAACAACCGGCAGCGGCCATGTACTAGGTGAATCAATAACTCACCCAGAAAAATATCTACCACGAGTAGGTGCAATGATTGAAGGCCCAGCTTTTTATCCAGCACTTACTGGATTTCAAAACTTAAATGTATTAGCAAAACTTGGTGGATTTGAAACAAAATCAATTCAATCTCTTTTAGATTTAGTTGATTTAAGAGATCGTGGCAATTCTAAATACAAAACCTACTCACTTGGTATGAAGCAAAGACTAGGAATTGCAGCAGCGCTTCTGCCTAATCCAAAGCTCTTAGTTTTAGATGAACCAACCAACGGATTAGATCCTGCAGGCATTCATGAGATAAGAACATTGCTCCGAAAGTTAGCCGATTCCGGAACAACTATTTTTATATCCTCACACCTACTTTCTGAAATTGAAATGATCAGCGACCATTTAGTGATGCTTCGATTAGGAAAAGTAATATTTTCTGGTAAGACAATTGACTTACTTGCAAAACAACAAGCGGTAATTATGGCAAAGCCAGAGCAAGCCTTTGATTTAGAAAAACTTCTCCAAATTGCTAAATCTGCTGGCTTCGATGCGAAAATAGTTGATAACCAAGTACAGGTAAGTGGTTCATCAGATTTTTCAGCAAACCTAAATAAATTAGCATTTGCAGAGGGTGTAACCCTGCAATCCCTGACACCAATCAGGGCGTCATTAGAAGATACTTTTTTTGAAATGACGGGTGAGTAATTATGTGGAATGTATTAAGAGGTGAATTAATTAAATTACGTCGTCCCTCACTTTCAATATCTACCATCGCAGCCGTAACCTTTGTGACTGGCTTAGTAACATCACTCTTATTTTTACTAGTGGATTCACCTAGTGGAAATGGAGAGCGTGGTATTCGAATCGGCCGGGATGTACTTTCACTTCCAACTGGCGCATCATTAAGTTTTAGTAACTCCGCCGGCCTCCTCGGCATAGTTGCATTATGTATTTTTGCAGCACAAACTGCGCAGGAGTACACCTACGGAACACTTCGTAATTTATTAGTGCGTCAACCATCCCGAATGAAAATTCTGCTTGGCAAATTGGGAGCTATGAAGTTATTTGCAATTGCCATGGTGACTTTCTCTGGCGTATTAGCGATTTCACTTTCATACCTACTTGCTGGCGTTAAGGATATTTCAACTGCAGCTTGGTCAACTGCTGATGCAAGGTCTGCTATAGCCCAAGGGTTTGTAAATGTTTTATTAGCGACAATTGGTTATGGAATCTTTGGAATGATCTTAGGCCTGCTATTTAGGTCACCAATCTCAGCGATCTCAATTGGTGTGATCTGGAATTTAATAATTGAAGGTTTGCTCTCTGCATTTGTAAAAAATATAGATCGGTATTTTCCCGGCCAGCTTTTATCCACTGTTGCGCAAGGTGGCAGTGATAAAATTTCCTACCAATATGCTCTTATTACCTCATATTCTTTCTTACTTGCAGGCTTGGCAATAGTGGCTTTTTTATTCAAAAAACGAGATGTGGCAAATTAATGGTTAAAAAATTAATTACCGCCATAGTAATTTCATCTTTAGTACCTGCTGCTGCGATAGCTGCCACACCAAAACCTACCCAAGCCCAAATTGATGCGGCAAAAAAGATTGAGGCAGAGAAAAAAGCAGCAGCTGATGCTGCGGCTAAAAAGTTAAGCTCAGCTAAAAAAACACTCCAGCAGCTAACGTTAATCGCTACGGCAAAGCGAAAAATTTATCTTGCAGCACAAAATGACTTGAAGATAAAAACCAATCAAGCGTTAATTGCTGCGAAGCACCTACAAATAGCACAAGCCTCTGTTAGTACCGGTAAACGTAATATTGGAAAATTAGCAGTAAATGCCTATGTCATGGGAGGTGGCTTTACCGACCTAGATTCATTACTTAATGCTGATGGACCTCAGGACTTAGCTGACCGTTTAAGCGCCCTTGATACATTAGGAGAGAATAATTCAACAGCACTTGCAAGATTTAAATCGGCGGAGGTAGTTGCATCTGCTGCAAGAACAGCTGCTGAGAGCGCACAAAAAGCTCAAGCGGTTGCAACATTAAAGGTGGCAGCTGCTAAAAAAGAGGCTGACCAAGCAGCAGCATTGCAAAAAGAAGAGGTTGATAAGTTACAGGCAGTTCAAGATAAATTAGCAAAAGAGTTAGCAGTTGCTCAAAAAACTCGATTAACACTTGAACAGCAGCGCCAACTTGCCTTACTTGAAGAGGCAAATGCCGGTCAAGCGATATTAACTCCAGATCAATCAAAGATTTGGCCTGATATTGGATTTACTGGAAGAAGTAGTACTAGATCCACCGAGTCAATTCGTACTGCAGCTGTTGCTTATGCTGCAGCTCAAGTACAAGCAAAGAAAAAATATGTGTGGGGAAGTGAAGGACCAACAACATTTGATTGCTCTGGTTTGGTTTACGCGGCTTATAGATCAGCTGGTCTTACCTGGCCAAATTGGGACCGCCTAAACTCTTCTCTTTACTGGGTTGCATCAAAACGGGTACCAATATCTGAAATGGTTCCAGGAGATCTAGTCTTTTATTCATATAAAGGAACTGTTAGTACCATTCACCACATAGCTATTTACGCCGGCAATGGAATGATGTGGGAGGCGCACAATAAGGATAAAGATTTGCTCTACTCAAGCATTTATAGCATCAAGGGTTTAATGCCATACGGGGGTCGGGTCTAATCTTCTCAGTATGAGCACCTCTAGTTCGCCATCACTTTGGGAGA
>CANHGU010000061.1 GCA_947460855.1 Candidatus Nanopelagicaceae bacterium
ACTCACTCTCAGCACGCTGCTTTGCTGCATCTACTAACACCGCTGCAGCCTTATACGCAGAGCTAATATCGGTAAGCAGTGAGGGAATTTTTAAAGTTTTTAGTCTCTCATCTCGCGTTTCTTTATTGGTAGCAAGATGGCGTGCAATACCAATATGACCTTGGGAAACTCGAGCTGCAAACTCAGCAAGCTCTGGTTTAATTAAATCTCGCTCAATTAATAACTTTGTTACCGCTTTAATAGATGGTGTGTGAAGTGATAGATGGCGACAACGTGATCTAATTGTTGGCAACACATCAGCTAGGGTCGGCGCGCAAAGTAGCCAAACCGTTCTAGCACCCGGCTCTTCAATTACTTTAAGTAATGCATTAGCTGCAGATTCAGTTAAGCGATCTGCGTCCTCAATTACCACCACTCGATAATTTGCAACCGATGGCGCCCAGGAGGCCCTGCTAATTAGCTCTCTAATCTCATCAATCTTTATAGATAATCCTTGTGTTCTTATTAACTCAACATCAGCATGTGAGCCGGCAATAACTGATAAACACTCATTGCACTTATTACAGCCACCAGTTGGGCAAACTAAGGCGCTGGCAAAAGCTACCGCTGCATTTGATCTGCCAGAGCCTGCAGGGCCGGTAAATAACCAAGCATGGGTCATTTGTTGGCTTACGTTTTTCACATCATGAGAGGCTAATACCGCCTCTTTGAGAACAGATGTCACATTATCTTGGTCGATTAACTGATCAAAAACACTCATTAGTTTTTTTGATTTCTTTTTAGCGCCTTAATTAATCCAACTCGTTCAATAATAATCTGATGTATTTGATCGATCTCAAGGGATGCATCTACAACTAAGAATCTCTCTGGATCTTGATAGGCAAGGTTTAAAAACTCCTGTCGAACTCGCTCATGAAATGCTAAGGGTTCACTCTCTAATCGATCAGTTGATTGCAATCTTGCTAGGCCAATCTCAGCCGGTAGATCCATAATTACAGTCAGTGTCGGTGTTAATGACTCAGTTGCCCACCTTGAAATTCTTGCTACCTCAGCTGGCAGTAATACTCGCCCAGCACCTTGATATGCAATAGATGAATCAAAGTAACGATCACTTATTACAATCTCACCACGTTGTAAGGCGGGCCTGATAATTGAAAAAACATGGTGCGCGCGATCTGCGGCATACATTAACGCCTCAGCTCTTGGTGAGATAACTCCAGTTTTATTGTCAAGTAAAATATCTCGTAATTGATTTCCAAGTGGTGTGCCACCAGGTTCGCGGCTTAACAAAACTGTTTCGCCATTTTTTTCAAGCCACTCTTTTAATAACTTCGTCTGCGTTGATTTACCAGAGCCTTCGCCGCCTTCAAATGAAATAAAGACACCGTTGGTGACTTGACCGGTTATTGCGCCGAGCTCGCCACGGAAAGCAGATTTAACATCACTCCATAATGAAACATTTGGTCGATCTCGCATATGACGATAGGAGAGTGTGCCAACTAATACTGCGATTAAACCAGCACCGAACATTGTAAAAGCTGCACCGTTATATGTAACAGTGGTTGTTCTAAATGTGTAGGTATGCCGTCCAATTGCAGCAGCAATCAATGGCGCAACCGCCAGAACTAACACCAATGAAACTCTTATTAAAGATTGCACAAATGCAAAGGTGCGTCCGCGCACCTCATCCTCAACCTCCATGCCAAGCATGGTGAAGCCGGTTACCCAAGAGATACCAGCAAATATGCCCAAAATTATTGTTATAAATATTGCCAAAACCAAGTTAAGTATCAATGAAAGAACAACTAGCAGTAGGCCAGAAATTGTTAGAGATAATCCAAATAATCTTCTTCTAGAAAACTGTGCAAAAACTTTTGGTCCAAATGAGATACCTAAAGCTAAACCAAGAAATACAGCACCAAATAAAATACCGTAAGCAGCCTCACCAGCTTGTAGATCATCAACAAATGTTCTAGCTAATCCAATTACCGCACCAGCTGCAAAAAAAGCACCAAGCATTCCAAAGATAAGGCCGCGGATAACTTTTGAATCCTTTATAAATGAGAAGCCATCTTTTAATGATCGACCAAGTGATAGTTGTTCAAGACTTTTACCAGGACCAGCAGGTATCTCTTTTAACCGCCAGACAGTGTAAGCACAAAATGCAAAGCTAACTGCGTTTATATATAGCGCAAAATCAGCAGCTGATGCTGGAGTTTTATTGCCAATTGCTGAATTTATTGCGCCAGTAAAAATTGCTAATGTTGAAAAAACAATCGCTGCGATTGGTGCAGTTCCGTATGCAGCAAGTAGTGAAACCTGATTAGCGTTTTCTAATTTTAACCTTGGCACAAGATTTGGCACAGATGCTTCTTTTGCTGGTGACCAAAACAATGTAACAATCTCAACTAATACCGAGGCGGTATAGAGCCAAAAGTAATTTCCAACTATTGGAATTGATAGATAAAGTGAAAACCTTAAAATGTCACAAATAACCATTAGTTTTCTGCGATCAAATCTATCTGCAATTACGCCAGCAAATGGACCAAGAATTACCGCCGGCAGTAATCTGACAATAAAAACACCTGCGATAGCAAAGTTAGCCTTTGCATAATCTCCACCAGCTAATTGCTGAGCTAAAGCGGTGGAAGCAAGTAAACCTAACCAATCTCCAAATGATGAAAAAGCCATCGCCTGCCAAAGTTTTCTAAAGGCAGGAATTGATAACACACCTCTAGATGCTGATTGGGCTGGTGCTGCTGGATATGGCAGTGACATGTTGTAAGTCTACTTGCGCCTAATGACCGCTATTTTGGTGCATTTCCAACACCAGTTGCTGCTTTTTTAGCTCTTTTTTTAGCACCTGCGCCTTTAACTGTTTTTTCGGTCAAAGTAGGTGCACTTTTCTTTGCTCGCTTACCTTTCTTTTTAGAGCCACCAGGATTTTCGATCTCCCATGCACGACGGCCTGCTAATAATTCAAGTGCTCGCTCAAGTGTTAATAACTCAACCGCATCACCTCTGCGCAAGGTTGCATTTGTTTCACCATCTGTTACGTAAACACCAAATCTGCCATCCTTAACAATTACCTCTTTGTCAGTTTGTGGATCCTTGCCTAATTCTTTGAGTGGTGGCTTTGCAACACCACGTCTTCTCACCTTTGGTTGTTTATATATTTCAATTGCTTCCTCTAAACCAATTGAGAAGAGTTGGTCCTCACTTGTCAATGTTCGAGAATCTGCGCCATGTTTCATATATGGACCGTATCTACCGTTTTGAACAGTAATTATTTCATCTTGGTAAGTACCAAGTGATCTAGGAAGTGATAACAATCTAAGCGCATCTGATAGATCAACTGTGTCTAGTGACATTGTTGAAAGTA
>CANHGU010000062.1 GCA_947460855.1 Candidatus Nanopelagicaceae bacterium
CCAATACCGCAAATGTTGATTTTTCATTTGCAGCAAGCTTTTCTCGATCTTTATCAAACCAATACTTAGCAAAGTATTTTGCAATCTCTTGCCCCTCTTGAATTTGGGTTTCATAAACACCACAAATTACTTCACCAGTTTTTGCATTTGGTCGAGCAGTTAATTTCTCAATTTGCTTACTAGTTGAAATCTCATCAATCATTACATTTGCTAAATCTAAAACTGCCGAATCATTTCGCCAGGTAGTAAGCAAGGTATACCGAGTTGCATTGCTATTAAAGGATTGAGAGAAGGTATCTAGGGTCTCAGAGCTAGCACTACGCCAGCCGTAAATAGCTTGATTAGGATCTCCCACCGCAGTGACCGGGTGATTGTTACCAAAGAGGTTGGATAAAAACTTAATTTGATTAAAAGATGTGTCTTGATACTCATCTAGTAATACCACCTTAAATTTATTTCGCTCAATTACCCCAATATCATCATTATGGTTTTGCTTACTCTCCTCAACTAACTTTGCCGCAATAGACATATGATCATTAAAGGTTAATAAGCCATGTTGTTTGCGTCGATTATCAAAAGCGGCCACGATCGGCAGAATTGCAAGTCGTTGTGATAACTCCTCTTTAAATTCAATTACTGGATTTGTTTGACGGTCTGAAAATTCTGAAAGGGTTGCTAATAGTTTTTCAGTGTAAGCAATAATCTCATCAGCGCTTCGATCATTTTCAGCTAATTGAGTAGAAAGATCCATTACCTCTTTAACAACTGTATTTGGTGATCCATTAATGGGTAAATCATTTCCAGCAAATCTGCTTACCTCTTCAAAGGCAATTTGCCATGCTGCTGCCTCACCAATTGGATCAGCATCAGCATCAATACCAATTCGAATTGCATGATCTGCTAATACTCTTCCGGCATATGAATGGTAGGTAGAGACAGTCAATTCAGATTCATCTAGGTGATCTGGCAATAAATTTGCACTCTTTAACTGCCTTAATCGATATTTAATTCGCTTTGCTAAATCACCTGCCGCTTTTCTGGTAAAGGTGAGGCCAAGTAATTGGTCTGGAGTAATAATTGAGTTGGCAACTAAGTATAAAACTCGCTGGCTCATAGTTTCAGTTTTGCCAGAACCCGCACCGGCAATCACAACAGAGGGCGCAAGTGGTGCTTGAATAATCCGAATCTGCTCATCAGTTGGCACTCTAAAAGTTGGATCAACTGCGCTTATGCGCTTTGCGATATCTAGCGCGGAGTATTTGATACTCATTTACCAATCACCGCCTGACCTTGAATTTGAATTGGGCAGGATGATTTAACTGCGCAGGTGCGGCAGCGATCATTAATGGTTGCAACAAAACTCTTATCGCTCATTCCTTGTGATATCTGAGTTAACTCTGCCGTTACTTCATCTACCTTCACCACTTCTTGCGGGCGAGGTTTAGCATCCTTTGCTTTATGGTCACCAACAAAAACCAACTCGGCACCAGCCACATCTTGGTGCTCTAACTTTTCTTCAAACCCATCATTTACTACCGCTAATTGATAGCTCTGCAACTGTTTGTTTTCAAGCGCCTTGTCATATGAGATTGCAGTTGCACCCGTTTTTAAATCAACGATGTAATACTTATTCTCAGCAGTTAACTCAATTCGGTCAATTGAACCTGATACCACAGCACTTCCTAATTTGAACTCAAACTTTTCTTCCACACCGACTAGAGTGTTCTTATTCTTTAAATTCCAACTATAGAATTTTTCAAGCATGGCAGCCGCCCGGCGATACTCATAATCTTTAATCCACCCCTTATTCATATCAATTAACGACCACGCCCCTTTTAATTTATCCTCTAATTGATCAAGGGAAAGGGAGGGTTGCTCGAGTAATTGGGCAGCAATAACATGGATCGCAGTTCCTAAGACTTGCGCGGTTGAATCAGCATCTTTACCGCCACTTTGCTCGAGTAACCACTTAAGTGAGCACTCGGTAAATGATTCAAGTGAGCTTGGTGAGATTCTTAATACTTCGTCACTTTTAATTACTGGTAGATTAGTTGAAATCGATGAGTAACCAACCCAATTTTTTGGTTCTGCTCGCTGCACGCCATTTATCGCAAGGGTTTTAAGCATTCTTTGGGCAAATATTGCCTCTTCTTTATTGCTTGCCCTACTAGCTAATCTTCGTAAGTCGGCAACTAAAGCAGGTTGAGTAATGGCTCTAGCAGTTTGTGTTACCTCTATCTGGTCAGGTGCAAACTTTTCAAAGTAACTAGATGGCTGATTATCCTCTTGCGAAACTGCTGTAATAATTAATTTTTCAGTTGCTCTTGTGGTTGCCACATTTAACAACCGTTTTTCATCCTCTGAAAGGCCAGAGGCAGAGATCGCATCTAATTGCGCTGGATTACTTATGCCATGACGAAATATCTCAACCAATCTCTCACTACCAAGGAGTGAGCCACGTTGTTTTAAATTTGGCCAACTTCCCTCCTGCATGCCAGCAAGTGCTACATAACGCCACTGCAAACCTTTAGCTGAGTGCACAGTCATTACCTGCACCACCTCACCACGTTGAGCTGATGCCGAAATACTGTCGGATAAAATCTTTTCACCTAGTAATTGATCGATAAACAATCCAGCTTTAGCCCCAGGTAGCCGTTCACTAAATCGGCGGGCAACCTCAAATAAAGTAATTAAGGCATCAAGGTTTTGATCTGCCACCGCGCCCCGATTACCACCTGCTAGCGCTTGTTGTTGCCAAGAAAAAGATATCAACTCACCTTCATAATTTTTAGCATTACTCCAAATGCTCCAAAGTAAATCGGAGATATCTTGCGACCTACTTAATGCTTTTTTTGCCTCTTTTAGTAAATCATTAATCCGCTTAAGCGGCGTCAATTGCTCCCAAGGCAGATCAACAGCCGGAGCGGTTAGCGCATCTAGTATCAACTCAGTTGAACTCTTTGTTAAATCACCTTTTTGTTCCTTACTTAAGGAAATTCGCATCTGCCGAATTGAAATTGCATCAGCTCCAGCAAACTCACTCTTAAGCAACTCTTCAATCTGATCCCAGTTGCTTGGAATTAACTTCACCTGCCCTATGACAATTTGTGCCAGAGTAATGATTGGTTTAATTGCTGGGTTATCAGCAAGGGAGCGCGCAATTGCATCTATTTCTACTGGAATGCCATTCATTGCAAAAGCCCGTTGCAGGGCGGCTACTTGAGCACCCGGTGATCTAAGAATTACCGCCATTTGAGACCAGG
Organism: Candidatus Nanopelagicaceae bacterium; assembly: GCA_947460855.1. Taxonomy (GTDB): domain Bacteria; phylum Actinomycetota; class Actinomycetes; order Nanopelagicales; family Nanopelagicaceae; genus Nanopelagicus. Next base: position 3,264 of record CANHGU010000062.1, read on the forward strand.
GCACGCCCTGTCTTAGGTGAG
>CANHGU010000063.1 GCA_947460855.1 Candidatus Nanopelagicaceae bacterium
GGTGTTTTAGGTTTTAAAGTAATTATGAAACTACAAGTTTACTTAACAATAGCTACCCTGATATTAACCGCAGGTTATATTGGACTAACAGTAAATAAAATTAATTGGTTATCGGTTAACGCAATACCATCAGGATCAACACAAGGGTTTATCGGCGCTTTAATTTTTGGTGTTACTGGATTAGGACTTGGCTGGGTTAATTGCGCAGCAGATTACTCAAGGTATTTACCAAGAAAAGTTTCTAGTAAGGCGGTAGTTGGCTGGACAGTATTTGGTGCATCTATTGTGCCGATAATTTTAGTGATCTATGGATCATTACTTGCAGGATCTAGCAAAGAGTTAAATGATCAGGTGGCAAGTGATCCAATTGGTGCGCTAACAACACTTCTTCCTACCTGGTATTTAATTCCATTTGCACTCGTAGCTGTTCTTGGCTTAATTGGTGGAGCGATCCTGGATTTATACTCATCTGGTCTTACCTTAGTTTCAATTGGTCTACCGGTTAAAAGACACGTTGCTGCCAGTATTGATGGGATAATAATGACACTTGGCACAATTTATTTAGTTTGGTTTGCAACCGACTTCTTTGTTCCATTCCAAGGATTTTTAATTACCTTAGGAGTCCCAATTGCAGCCTGGTCAGGATTGTTTGTGGCAGATGTTTTAATGCGCAAGAGTTATAGCGAAAAAGAACTATTTGATCCAAATGGTAGGTATGGTGCTTACAACTTTAAATCAATCGGTTTAGTTGTCCTTGGTTCATTTATTGGCTGGGGACTTGTAACAAACTCACTTGCCTCTTGGCTTTCTTGGCAAGGGTATTTACTGCCACCAATTGGCGGCCGCGAAGGCAGTTGGGCCTATGCAAATCTTGGCGTAATTGCTGCTTTAATAATTGGCTTTGTCGGACATTTTGTTTTATCTAGAAAAGAGATTGCAAAGCAGAGTATTTAATTTTTCCAAGAGGTAAATAGAGGTCTGCCTTCGGCATATCCGGCGGCTGATTGAATTCCAATAACCGCTTTTTCATTAAATTCAATTAAATTTTTAGCACCGCTGTATGTGCATGATGAACGAAGACCAGCGATGATCTCATCAATTAAATCTTCAACTCCAGGACGTGTTGGATTTATATACATTCGAGAGCTTGAGATTCCCTCTTCAAATAAAGATTTACGGGCGCGATCAAAGGCGTCCTCGCTCGCTGTTCTAGCCGCTACAGCGCGAGCAGATGCCATTCCAAATGATTCTTTATATAAACGTCCATCAGAATCTTTTCGTAGATCACTTGGGGACTCATAAGTACCAGCAAACCATGATCCAATCATTACCTGCGCAGCACCCGCTGCTAGTGCCAGGGCAACATCTCTTGGGTGGCGAACTCCACCATCTGCCCAAATTGTTTTACCCATCTTCTTAGCCTCAGCTGCGCATTCAAGAACGGCAGAAAATTGCGGACGACCAACTCCAGTTTGCATACGTGTTGTACACATAGCACCTGGTCCAACTCCAACCTTAATAATGTCAGCGCCTGCTTCGATTAATTCTTTTGTGCCAGCAGCGGTAACAACATTGCCAGCAACAATTGGAACAGATGGGTTTAGAGCCTTAATTGTTTTAAGCGCCTCCACCATCTTCTTTTGGTGGCCATGGGCGGTATCAACTACTAATACATCAGCACCTGCTGTAAGTAATTGCTTTGCCTTTCCAGCCACATCACCATTAATACCAACTGCTGCTGCCACCTTTAATTTTCCGTTGGCATCAACAGCTGGTTGATACATCGTCGCCCTAAGTGCTCCGGTTCGGGTAATAATTCCAACTAATTTGCCGCTCTTATTAATAACTGGTGCAAGACGTCTGCGTTGTTCAGTCAAGTATTCAAACGCCTCTTTAGGGGTGACATCATCTTTTAAAGTTACTAGATCTTTTGACATTATCTTATTTAATTGGGTGAAGCGATCAACATTTTCACAATCAGCCTCAGTAATAATTCCAACTGGGACATCATTTTCAACAACGATTAGTGCGCCATGGCTGCGCTTAGTAATTAAATCAATTGCATCTGCCACGGTTTCATTTGGGTTTAAAGTAACAGGAGTATCAAAGATTATGTGACGTGATTTAACCCAACTAATTACATCAGCAACAATTTCAATTGGAATATCTTGCGGAATAACTGCCATACCACCACGGCGTGCAACTGTCTCTGCCATGCGGCGGCCACTTATAGCTGTCATATTTGCAACCACTAATGGAATTGTGGTGCCAGTTTTATCAAAGGCGGTTAGATCAACATCCATCCGGCTAGATAGCTCTGAGTAAGAAGGAACCATGAATACATCGTCATAGGTCAGATCGTGGCTTGGGTTATTTATGAAACGCACGTGGGGAAATTATACTCAGATTTAACTCAGCTGCCCACGCTCAATTTACCCACGCTGTGTATATCTACAGCAAATTAAGGTTCACCTATCAGCCTTAATTGCTAAGGTTGTCTTACTTCCCAAGCAGGTTCAACCTACAGGAGTGAATTTGGCCGACGACGACGATATCAATTCAGAGGAAATTATTACTGAAGAGATGCTTTGGGAGAGAATTCCTGAGGTTTCCGGTCTTGATCGTGCAAATACATATTATGAATTAAGTGCGCGGATTTATGCCCGTGGTCAGTATGACGAAGCATTAGCACTTGCAGAAACTGCAAGGGATATTTATTCAGATTTAGGAGCGGTTGCTCCAACAGAGGGATTAGCTCAGGCGTATTCGGCAATTGGCTATAACTTAAATCAATTAAAGCGGATGAATGAAGCAGCTAACGCTATGAGTAAGGCGGTTGATCTTCTTCGTGAAACTAAATCACCAATGGCAATCGAGCTTGCCTGCACCTTAGGTGAGTGGTGGTTTAACTCAAAGGAGTATGAAAAAACTATTGAGTGCATGAACCAATGTGTTCAAGAGCATTTAGTAGATGGCAATGACTCAGGTGCAGCCAATGATCTGCATTTAATTGGTTGTGCTTACCGCGAGCTAAAAAATTACGAGAAGGCGTTAGAGGCATTTAAAGAATCTCGAGCCTTGTTTAAGAAGTTAAAAGAGGTAATTAACGTAGCAAGGTGTGATCAAAAGATTGCCCACTGCCTAACTGAGTTAGGGGATGCAGAAGGTGCATTAATTTCTGCGCAAAAATCATTAGATGTATTTGTGACCGCCCACGATCACCGCCGTGAGACATACTCATCCTTTGAGTTAGGCAAAGCTCAAATTGCTGCAGCCCAGTA
>CANHGU010000064.1 GCA_947460855.1 Candidatus Nanopelagicaceae bacterium
ACCAGATGCTTCAAGTGTTCTCGGATCAATTCGCTCAAGGGATGCGTAAAGTGGCAAGGTCATAAATGGTAGGAAGTTATATGCAAGACCAGTAACTACTGCAAATGATGTGGCGGTCAGGCTAGTTTGAGGTGAAATAATGTGAAGTCCTCGTAGAACTTTAATTACCGGACCTTCTTCACCCAGTATCTGTTTCCATGCAATAGTTCTAAGCAAAAATGAGGTAAAAAATGGCGCCACAATCAATACAAGTAAAACATTTTTCCATCTGCCAGATTTAAAGGCGATTGCGTAGGCCAGCGGGTAAGCGATCGCCAGTGCTAATAAGGTAGCGATTGTTGCATAAATAAATGAACGACTAAATTGCTCTTTACTCTCTAAAAATGCATCTACATAATTTGCAAATCTAAAACTTTGTTTGTATTGACCAATCTCACCACTTGATGTCTTGGTGGACATTTGACCAAGTGAGATAATTGGATAGATAAAAAATACTGTTAAATACAGCAGACCTGGTGCTAGTAACAAATAAGGCAGCGCTGATTTGTTATCTTTTAATCCAAATTTTTTAGCTGAGACTCCCCTAATTGCAGCCATGATTAATGTGATCCGGCTGCAGCGTTTTCACTACCATCTAAAGCAAAGGTAAAGATTGGTTCCCAAGAAAGTGTTACCTTCTCGCCTTTGCGAAGCATCTCTTCATTGTCATCATTTTGTTCAAAAACCATTAGCTCTTTACCCCATGGCATTTCAACCTGATACTGAGTTGAAACACCAATGTATGAAACATCAGAGATCTTTCCTCCGGTTAATACATTCCCAGAGGTACTTTTGCCCTCAGGTGCAACTCTAAATTTTTCAGGTCTAATACCAACTAATACTGATGAACCAGGGGCAGAGCTTCTTGCCTTAGGAACTGAAACCTTTGTTCCAAATAGATCAACAATTAAATTATTGCCATCATTTCCGCTAACTTGACCAGGAATTAGATTTGATTGACCTAAAAAGTTAGCCACAAAAGCTGTCTTTGGTGAATCATATAAATCCTCTGGCGAGCCCATCTGTTCAATTTTGCCCTTATTCATTACCGCAATTGTGTCGGCCATGGTCATAGCCTCTTCTTGATCATGAGTTACATGCACAAAGGTTATGCCGATCTCAGTTTGAATCCACTTTAATTCAATCTGCATCTGCCGTCTTAACTTTAAATCTAGAGCTCCTAGTGGTTCATCAAGTAGTAAAAGTGCTGGGCGATTAACAATTGCTCTTGCAACGGCAATTCGCTGTTGTTGACCACCGGAAAGTTGATTTGGCTTACGGGTGGCAAGTTGTGGCAACTCAACTAAATTTAATACCTTATCTACCGCACTCTTTACCTCAGCATCACTTATTCCTCGCCGGCGCAAACCAAATGCAATATTTTCAAAGATAGAAAGGTGTGGGAAAAGAGCGTAATTTTGAAATACTGTGTTTACCGGTCTCTTATAGGGTTTCATATCGGTAATATCAGTTTCACCAACAAAAATAGAACCAGCTGTTGGCTCCTCAAGACCGGCAACCATTCGAAGAGTTGTAGTTTTTCCACAACCAGATGGACCTAATAAAGCAAAGAAAGAACCTTTTGGTATTACAAGTGAGAGATCATCAACTGCGTTAAATTCACCATAGGATTTGGTGAGATTTTTTAAAATTAAATCTCCACGCGCAGAGGTTGAGGCATCAACTGCCATTAGGCATTACCAGCCGCCGTCTGGAATGCTGTTTGGAATTTGCTCTCTTCAGCTGCAGTTAATCCGCGGAAAATATTTAACTTCGCCGAGGTCTTTGCAGTTGGGAAAATAAACTCACTCTTTCCTAATACCGGATCAATCTTTAGTAACTCCTCTTGAGCACCAGCAACTGGGCAAACGTAATTAACATACGCCGCCACCTTTGCTGCTACTACTGGGTCATAGTAATAATTAATAAGTTTTTCAGCACCTGCTGCATTAGCAGATGGGGCTGGAATCATGAAGTTATCAGATGAGATCGTTCCACCAGATTCTGGAATAGCAAAATCAAATTTGCCATCATTTTCAGTAGCTAGTTGGAATGCATCCCCTGACCAACCAATGACAGCAATTGCATCGCCTGAAATCATATCTTCCTTGTAATCATTGCCCTTAACTTGGCGAATAAAACCATCTTTAATCTTCTTTTGTAAGAAATCAATCGCATTCATAAATTGATCCTCAGTGAATTTCGTAATATCCACTCCTTGCGCCAACATGATAACTCCCATGGTGTCGCGCATCTCAGATAGAACCTCAACCTTGCCCTTATTTGCCGGAGCAAATAATTGATCTAATGTTTTAATGCCACCAGGAATTTTTTCTTTATTCCAGGTAAAGCCGCCCATGATTGTTTGCCAAGGCAGAGTTTGCTCTCGCATTGGGTCAAATGAAGGAGAGGCTAGGGATGGAATAATATTTTTCTTATTTGGAATATTAGCTGCGGTGAATTTTTGTGTGTAATTAAGACGAACCCAGCGTGCTGCCATCCAGTCGGTTAACACAACTAAGTCATAGCCAATATCTTTACCAACACTTAATTGACTTTGAACCTTTCCATAAAACTCATCGTTGTCATTAACATCTTCTTTGTAAGAAACCTTCATACCTGTTTGCGCCTCAAATGCATCAAGGGTTGGGTAGGTTTGCTTATCTGAGTCATAATCTAAATAAAGTGTCCAGTTCGCCCAGCGAATAGTGTTTGCATCTGCAGAACCACCAGAACCACCACCACAAGCTGCCAAGGTTGCTGCCGCACCTGCTGCACCAACTCCAGCCAACACATTACGCCGAGTTAGAGATTTACTTATTAACTTCTTAATCTCTGATGGAAGTGAATTATCGGCTGCTAATTTCTTATGTAGATTTGTGTTGGAGCCTTGGTTGGTCATTGCATCACTTTCTCTTAAGAGCTCAATCGACGAGCGGCTTTGGCGAAAGCCTAGACCCAGATCAGCCTGCTGTCGCCAGTTTTATGTAAAGAAATTGTAAATATTTAAGATTAATTCTTGGCTGACTTAGGCGTTTAGATTGGTCATCACATGCTTGATGCGGGTGTACTCATCAAAGCCATAACCTGACAGATCCTTGCCACCACCTGAGTGCTTAAAACCACCATGTGGCATCTCAGCAACCATTGGAATATGAGTATTAATCCACACGCAACCAAAAT
>CANHGU010000065.1 GCA_947460855.1 Candidatus Nanopelagicaceae bacterium
CACTTGAAAACAATGGCAATAAATTAACAACCTCACTTTGGACTGGTGAGTTGATATTTACTAAGCCTGAGGAGATCACAAAGGCACATCTTGATTTTATAAATGCTGGTGCTGAGATAATAATTTCTGATGCATACCAGCTCTCCTATTTAGGTTGTTCTTCTCGTGGCTGGAGCCAAGAAAAGACCGATGATGCTCTTCGTATATCCACTAAGTTGGCTAAGGATGCGCTTTCTCAATCCAACAAGCCGGTCAAGGTTGCTGCCTCAGTTGGTCCTTATGGGGCAGCACTTGCTGATGGCTCTGAGTACAAAGGCAATTACGGTGTTACAAAATCTGCTCTGAAAGATTTCCACGCAAGAAGACTTGAGGTATTAATTTCAACAGATCCTGATCTATTAGCCCTTGAAACTATGCCAGATACATTTGAAGTTGAGGTATTACTTGATCTTCTTCAAGATTGCCCAATTCCCTATTGGGTTTCATACTCCTGCACATCTGGAAATAAAACAAATGCCGGCCAAAGTTTTGCTGATGCGGTATCTCTTGCCCAGAATGCGTATGCAGTTGGAGTAAATTGCACATCACCAGAACTTATAGCTGATTTACTCCTATCTGCCAAGAGTGATAAGCCTTATGTTATATATCCAAACTCTGGTCGAAAGTGGAATGCAGATAAAAAAGTTTGGGAAGGAAGTTCTGCTGCAGGCTTTGATGATTCACTTGTTAGTGCCTGGATATCAGCGGGCGCAGAAATAATCGGTGGCTGCTGCGGAATTGGAGCGACAGAAATTAAAGAGTTAAGCTTTAGTAATTAGTTACTCACATTACGAATTCGTGCACCAATCTCTTTAATTTCAGAGATATTTCGAGCTCCAGTAAGTGCCATAGTATTTACAAAGTCGCGCTTAATCAACTCAATTACTTTTTCTACACCACGCTGGCCATCTGCCATAATTCCGTAAAGATAAGCCCGGCCAATAAAGACTGCTTTAGCACCAAGTGCAATCGCAGCATATGTATCTTGGCCAGATATAACTGCGCCATCGATATAAACATCAATTTTGTCACCCACTGCAGCAACTACCTCCGGGAGTAGTTCAAGTGGAACTGGGCCAGAGTTTAACTGCCGACCACCATGGTTTGAAATAATAATTCCACTGACTCCCATTTGCGCAAGTTTTTTTGCATCCTCAACACTCTGTACACCTTTTACTAAAATTGGTCCATCCCAAACAGATTTAAGCCAATTAACATCATCAAATGATGTTGCTGGATCAAATATCTTTGCAGCTAGCTCAACTAATGGTTTATCCCAACCTCTAAACGCAGCAAACTCAAGCTTTTTAGTTGTGAAAAGATTTAGCCACCAAATTGGTTTCCTTGCGATTGCAAAAACTGTTTTAAGACTTATCCTGGGTGGAATTGTTAGACCGTTTTTCATATCCCGAACTCTGATACCACTTACTGGGGTATCTACTGTTAAAATTAATGCTTCAAAGCCACTTTCCTTTGCCTGTTTGATAATAGATAAACTCTCATCTCGATTTTGCATTACATACAATTGAAACCATCGCCGGGCCCTAGGAACGGCAGCAGCTAATTCACTTGGAGATGTAGTTCCCATCGTGGAGAGTGAATAAATTAAATTATTATTTTCGGCAACCGCAGCCACCGCTGGTTCACCAACATGGTACATAAGGCGGGTATAGCCAGTTGGTGAAAATAAGATTGGCAGATCTACTTTTTTTCCATAAATTTCGATAGAAGTATCAATTTTTGATACATCACGAAGCACTCTCGCGTTGAACTCAACATTATCAAAAGCGTCTCTGGATCTTTTGTAACTTACTTCATTGAGAGCAGATCCCTCTACATAATCAAAAACAACTTTTGGTACTCGTTTTTTTGCAATCTGCGCTAATTCATAAATGGAGGTTGCACGAGCAACTTTTGCTTTATTTCTCGATAAAGTTGGTAATTTCCACTCAATTAATGAAATAAAGTGTGGAAGGTCTGGAAACTGCCGCTTAGATTTAATTATTTTCATTATGCGTAGCGGGCATGTAAGCCACCATCAACCATTAGATCTGCACCGGTAACAAATGAGGCATCTTTGGAAAGTGCAAATAAAATAACATTTGCAATCTCCTCTGGTGATCCAAATCTTGCATTAGGGGCAACAGAGAGTGCGTGAGCTTTTTCATCTGGAAATGACTCCATGTATTTCTTAAGCAAAGGTGTGGCAGTAGTTCCAGGAGAGACTGAGTTAACCCTAATTCCATACTTACCCTCATCTAATGCAAGGTTTCTAGTCATTCCAACTATTCCATGTTTTGCAGCTGAATATGGGAAAAAATTTGGCCTAGACATACGCCCGTGAATTGATGAGATATTAACAATTGAACCGTACTTAGCTTTTCTCATCTCAGGCAGGCAAAGTTTTGCTAGGTACCAAGTGGATTTTAAATCTAGCGCGAAAAAGTCATTCCACTCCTCCTCAGCGTATTCAACGGCGTCGGCATAGGAATTTCGGCCAGCATTTGAAACTGCCATAGTTACTGGCCCAAATTTTGAGACCAATTTGTCATAGCCAGCTTTAAAAGTTTCAAATTTAGATACATCAGCATGCTCAAACTGAATTTGATAACCCTCTTTACTTAATTTATCTACCAGGGCGTTAGCTTTTGCATCATCGATATCAACAAAAGAAATTTTGGCACCCTCTTTAACGGCGCCTAAAATAATTGCTTCACCAATACCAGCGGCACCGCCAGTAACAAATAAGTGCTCTCCTTTTAACATCATGACAATCTCGCTCCTAGCCCGCCATCAACAGCCCATTCAGATCCACTGACATATGTTGATTTATTAGAGAGTAAGAAGGTAACGACCTTTGCCACCTCACTGGGCATACCCATTCGACCTAGTGGCTGAATGGCGTTAATTCGATCCTCACCGCCTGCTTCACCTTTTAGAAAAGCCTTCGTACTCTCAGTTGATATGTAACCAGGTGAGACAGCATTTACACGAATCTCAAACTTTCCTTCATCTAATGCAAGGTTTCTAGTTAGACCAAGGACAGCTAACTTTGAAGCACTTGCAGG
>CANHGU010000066.1 GCA_947460855.1 Candidatus Nanopelagicaceae bacterium
AATAGCAATTGTTAAATCAAAGAATGCTGGTACCCATCTTTTGGCCTTTATCTTTTCTACTCGGGCAATTGCCGCCGGGCTCATAATTGCGATCCAAAGTCCGCCATCGGAGGCAAATGATTTTTGTGGCGCAAAGTAGTAACAATCAGATTGAGAAATATCTAAATCAAGCCCACCAGCAGCACTAGTTGCATCTACTAATACCAGAGCATCATCTATACCTTGGGGGCGAATAATTGGCATCATCACACCAGTACTAGTTTCATTATGAGTTAGGGCATAGACATCAACTCCAGATTCTGCCTTAGCAAGTGGGTGAGAGCCTGGTTCAGTTTTAATCACAGTTGGATCGCCAATCATTGGCGCCTCTTTAGCAGCAGCTGCAAACTTTGATGAGAACTCACCAAATACTAAGTGCTGTGATTTGTTTTCAATTAAACCAAAGGTTGCAATATCCCAAAATGCAGTAGAGCCGCCATTACCAATTATTACTTCATAACCATCAGGAAGTGAGAATAAAGATTTAAGTCCACTTCTAACCGCACCTACTACCTCTTTAACCGGTTTTTGTCGGTGGCTTGTTCCTAAAACTTTTCCATAATTACTAGCTAAATTTGCAAGTGATCCCGGCAATATCTTTGATGGCCCGCAGCCAAATCTGCCATCTGCTGGTTTTAAATTATCTGGGATCTTAATTTCACTCATTGGTAGATATTAGGGGTTAAGGCGCATCAGTTGCCAATTATTATTTTTATCTCTCACATATCGGATGCGATCATGCAGGCGAGAGTAGCGACCCTGCCAAAACTCAATTGATGTGGGCGAGATTACAAAGCCTCCCCAATTTGGCGGAGTTGGAATTTGCTCATTCTCATCCCATTTGTTTTCAAACTCTTTAAATTTTTCCTCAAGCTCACCTCTTGATGAAAGTACAGAGGATTGCTCACTTGCCCAAGCCCCAATTTGTGAACCGCGCGGCCTAGTTGCAAAATAACTTTCAGACTCTGATCTGCTTACCTTTGTAGCACTACCAATGACAATTACCTGTCGCTCCATTGGATACCACGGAAATAACAAACTCACATTATTATTTTCTAAGATTGATTTAGCTTTATTAGATCCATAATTTGTAAAGAAGGTAAAACCTTTTTCAGTTAGATCTTTTAGTAAAACTGTTCGACTACTTGGCACATCTGCTGAAACTGTTGATAAGACCATGGCATTTGCCTCCACCACAATCTCATTGCTAGCTGCCTCTTTAAGCCATGAGTTAAAAAGTTCTAGTGGATTTGCCGGCAAATTTGCCTCCACCAACCCAACCTCACCGTAGTGGCGGCGCATCGCTGCGATATCTTCTCGACTGCTCATAGTTGTATCCAACCTCACTTTAGATCGAGTTTGTAGCATCAGCGCACAGGTAGCAGAATAGGAGCATAGGAATCCAATAAAGGAGCACACAGGTGGCAGATGATTTCAAGCCCGGCTTAGAGGGTGTAATCGCATTTGAATCAAAGATTGCCGAACCAGATAAAGAGGGAAGCGCCCTTAGATACCGCGGCGTTGATATTGAGGATTTAGTAGGTCGAGTTACCTTTGGCAATGTTTGGGGATTATTAGTAGATGATGAGTTCAATCCAGGACTTCCACCTGCAGAACCATTTTTAATTCCAGTTCACACTGGAGATGTAAGAGTTGATGTTCAATCTGCAATTGCCATGCTCACACCTGCTTGGGGATTAAAACCGTTACTAGATATTTCAGATGAAGAGGCGAGAAGTAACTTAGCAAGAGTCTCGGTAATGGTGCTGTCATATGTTGCCCAATCTGCTCGTGGCACTATCGCCCAGGTAATTCCGCAATCTGAGATTGATAAAGCACACACTGTGGTGGAGCGAATGATGATTCGTTGGCGCGGTGAGCCAGATCCAGTACATGTTAGGGCAATTGATGCTTACTTTGTATCTGCTGCAGAACATGGCATGAATGCTTCAACATTTACAGGCCGCGTAATTGCCTCCACTGGCGCCGATGTTGCTGCCTCTATCTCAGGTGCAATTGGTGCGATGAGTGGACCATTACATGGAGGTGCTCCAGCTCGAGTGCTTTCAATGATTGAAGCGGTTGAAAAATCTGGAGATGCTGAAGGTTATGTGAAATCTATTTTAGATAAGGGTGAGCGATTGATGGGATTTGGGCATCGGGTTTATCGTGCTGAAGATCCGCGCGCTCGCACACTTCGTCGAACTGCTAAAGAATTAAATGCACCACGTTATGAGGTTGCACTAGCTCTTGAGAAAGCAGCTTTAGCAGAGCTTAAATCTCGCCAACCTGATCGTGTATTAGAAACAAATGTTGAGTTCTGGGCAGCGATAGTTTTAGATTTTGCACAAGTACCAGCAAACCTGTTTACCTCAATGTTTACTGCAGCAAGAACTGCTGGCTGGTCTGCACATATATTGGAGCAAAAGCGCACTGGCAGAATTATTCGTCCATCAGCTAGGTATGTTGGCCCTGGGCCACGTAAACCAAAGGATGTTAAGGGTTGGGATGAGAGTGTGGAGTCACTGCACTCATAAGATAAGCCAATGAGCGGTAGATCTATTCTTTGGTTTCGTAGAGATCTGCGCATATCAGATCACCCTGCATTACTTGCCGCACTCAGTGAGAACAATGAAATCGTTCCAGTATTTATATTAGATCCAAAATTAATTAAAACAGCTGGCAGTAAGCGCCTGGCCTATCTTGGTCAATCACTGCATCACTTAGATGATTCACTGAAAAATAAACTACAGGTAATAGCCGGTGATCAAGTAACTGTTTTAAAAGATTTACAAAAAAAGTATGGCGCAACTTCAGTACATATTTCAGCAGAGTATGAGCCATATGGTGCTACTAGAGATAAAAATATTGAAGAAGCTGGAATCAAATTAATTAGAACTGGCTCACCGTACGCCGTAGCACCAGGTAGAGTTTTAAAACCAAGTGATCAAACTCCGTATCGGGTCTACACACCCTTTTATAGAGCTTGGTGTATTCATGGTTGGCGCAAGCCAGCTGAGCGTCCAAAAT
>CANHGU010000067.1 GCA_947460855.1 Candidatus Nanopelagicaceae bacterium
ACTGAGTTATCAAAGTTTTCAGATAAAGCAGAGTACTTGGAATCTAAGCTTGGCAAGGTTTGGTTAGTTCTTAATCCACTATTCCTGGCAGTGATATATTTTCTATTAGTAACGATTATTAGGGGTGGATCCAGCCAAACAAATAGTTTTACCACCTTATGTCACATTTTAATCGGTCTATTTACTTTTTATTTTGCTCAAAACTGTATTTTACTTGGCGCTCAATCAATTACATCTGGCGGGCGCTTGATATTAAATCAAGCTTTCCCCAGATCATTACTGCCATTTTCTAGTGCCATCAGCGCAGCTAGACAGTTTTTACCTACCTTACCGGTCTATATTGCGATTGTTTTAATTGGAAAAGCATTTATAAAAGACACTGAAATACCCGGACTCACCTGGAACTACCTATTAATTCCACCTTTACTTGTTTTATTAATAATTACTAGCTTTGGACTTTCCCTTTTATTTGCAACTATGAATGTTTATTTCCGAGATACAACAAAGCTACTCTCATACATAATGCGTATTTGGCTATACGCATCCCCCGTCCTTTGGCAGCCAGATATGCTCAATGGTTGGCATCGAATAATTCTTTATTTAAACCCACTTGGACCAATACTTTCAGCTAATTCGCGAATTTGGATCGATGGTATGACGCCAACTCTTTGGCAATTAATTGGCTGCTCCGTTTGGGCACTTTTTGCAATTTTATTTGGTGGATATTTCTTTATATCAAGGGAGCGTGATTTTGCCGTCCGCATCTAAAGAAGAATTTACTATGCCAGATAATTTGGCTATTAAGATTGAAAACCTTTCAATTAGTTACAAAATCAATGTGGAATCAAAGAAGACTTTAAAAAATGCTGTCATGCGAGCAAGCCGTGGGGAAAGAGTAAGAACTAAAACTGTTGAGGCTGTTAAAAACTTAACATTAGATATTCCACATGGCTCAGTCCTTGGAATTGTTGGAGCAAACGGAGCGGGTAAATCAACATTAATGAGATCGATTGCAGGCATATTGCCACCAACAACTGGACAAATTGCAGTTAATGGCCGGATCTCAACACTGCTTGCTTTAGGAGTGGGTTTTAATCAAGCATTGTCAGGCCGAGACAACATAATCCTAGGTGGACTTGCTGCTGGAATGAGTAGAGCAGAGATCGAAAGTCAGACCGATGCAATTGCCCAGTTTGCCGACCTACCAGAGGGTTTTATTGATATGCCAGTTCGTACCTATAGCAATGGTATGTATAGCAGAGTCGCGTTTTCAGTTGCAGTAAATATGACACCAGATATCTTGCTACTAGATGAGGCTCTTTCTGCTGGCGATGCTGCATTTAAAGAGAAATCATTTAATCGAATGCGAGAGCTGTGCGCAGAGGCTCGAACAATTTTGATAGTTTCTCACGCTCTTACCTCATTAAATGAGTTATGTGATCACGCGATCTGGATGCATAAGGGCCAGATGTTGGCTAGCGGAAAACCTGAGGAAATAACTGAGCAGTACTTAAAGTTTTTAAACGTTGGCGAATTGCCATCTAGCTACGAGGATTTATAAAGGTAAGATAAAAAATATCGCAGTAATAAGTACAGCTAATGCGGCAGATTTAAGCAAAATTATAATTGCAGTTTTTCGATCTGCCTTTCGATCTTGCACAGATTGAACCCGTGAAATCTTTCCTATTCTTTCAAAATTAAAGGTTCCGGCAAGCCCATACGCTAGACAAAACTTTGACCTAGCCTGAACAAATCCAATTGAAAAAATAAGAGCAGGAATAAAAATTGATAATCTATTTGTTCGGCTTTGGTTGGTAGCCAGTAGCGCCGTTGCACTTGAGAAAGTTAAAAAAATTCCGATTAGAGCGACTAACTGGCGGCGCCTAATTTCACCTTTACCAATGTTGCATGAGCCGGGAATATATTCAGTACTCAATTAAGCATCTTCTCGTTCTTCGTCATCGCTCCATACTTCATACTCATCATTTTCAGAGCGGGCTAGCCAATTAAAAAGAGTTTTAGCAGCGCCGAATACAACTAAAATTCCGGCAATAAATGCTAATAATCTTTTGAATGCTTTAATCATGGGATAAATCTACTAGTTCCCCGCAGATGATGCTTACTAATAACCTTCGGTGGCGAGTTTTTTAAGTGAACTCCCAGTAAGTCGAAATACTGTCCACTCATCCATAGCTACTGCGCCAAGTGATTTATAGAAATCTATTGCTGGCTCATTCCAATCAAGTACCCACCATTGAAATCTTGGGTACCCCTTTTCTATACAAATCTGAGCTAATTTTATTAATAATGCTTTTCCATGACCCTTACCTCGGTACTTTGGATCGACAAATAGGTCCTCTAAGTACATTCCGTGCTTTCCGAGCCAGGTTGAGTAATTTAAGTGCCAAATCGCAATTCCAGTTACTACACCGTCTACTTCAGATAGTAAGCAATAAACCTGAGGGCTCTGCCCAAAAAAAGATTGTTCTAAATCTGCAATTAAAAGTACTACCTCATCTGGTGCTTTTTCATACTCGGCAAGTGCGTGAATGTATCGATAAATATCTGGTAAATCAGCCTCCGTTGCCTGCCGAACAATTAATGACATTTAGCTAATTTTGGCAGCGATAAAAGCAGATTGAATATCTGACCATAAGTCGTCAACATTTTCAATTCCAACTGAGAATCTAATTAAAGTATCCGGAATTGTTTCACTCTCAGTTGCCCATCTGCGCCTGCGCTCCCAAATTGATTCAACTCCACCCAGTGATGTTGCATTGGTTATTAATCTAGAAGCATCACACATAAGATCAATTTGAGCAACGGTGGCATTGACCTCAAATGAAATCATCGCTCCAAAACCTCTCATGAAGGATTTAGCGCGTTCATGATATGGATCAGATGCTAGACCAGGATATCTAACTTTTGCTACTCGCTTATCTTTTTCTAATCGATTAGCTAATTCCATTGCATTTTCTTGAGATCGTTGCATTCTTAGAGCAAAGGTTCGTAAGCCGCGTAAA